>JAWXVE010000115.1:0-3300 GCA_044425575.1 Eubacteriales bacterium
TTTAGCGGGTATGTGTACTATTTTAGGATTCGCCATGATTTTTGGGTTGACACACGAAGAATATGTTACCATGCTTCCGAAATCAGTAACTACAGCTATTGCTATAGGAATTACAAATGAGCTGGGTGGAGTTGTGTCAATTGTGATTACCGCAATAACTATTACAGGGATTCTTGGGAATATTGTAGCTGAAAAAACCTGCAAATTATTTCGAATAGAACACCCTGTAGCCATTGGGATTGCCATTGGAACAGCATCCCATGCAATGGGGACTGCAAAGGCAATGGAGCTTGGAAAAGTGCAAGGAGCTATGAGTAGTTTGGCAATTATAATCGCAGGATTATTTACCACAATAGGGGCATCGATTTTTGCTACATTTTATTAAATGGAATCTAAAATTTTATCATAAGATTGCTAATAATATAACGAGTTAAGTAGTGTTAATTTCATGGACGATAAACGGGATTAATGTTATAATCAAGTCAATATATGATCGATGAAAATATATATAATTTTTTATTCCTAGGAGGAAAAACGAGATGACAAAAGTTGCTGAAAAAATAGCGGAATTACGCGAAATTATGGCGGAAAATGGCGTAGATGCATATGTGGTGCCAACAGCTGACTTTCACCAAAGTGAGTATGTAGGAGAGCACTTTAAAGCACGCAAATTTATTACAGGATTTAGCGGATCGTATGGTACAGTAGTGATAGGAAAAGAGGAAGGGTATCTCTGGACGGATGGGAGATATTGGTTTCAAGCAGAGCGAGAATTGGAAGGAAGCGGTGTCGGCATTCAAAGAATGTTTGAACCAGAAGTTCCTACTATCGTTGAATGGTTAGTAAGCAATGTTTCTGAAGGTGGCAAAGTGGCATTTGATGGTCGTGTACTTGCCATGGGTGAAGGACAAGAATTCGAAGAAGTTCTGACGAAAAAAGGCATTCAGATTGAATACTCCGTTGACTATATTGATGAAATATGGACAGGCCGTGAGCCACTTTCTACGGAACCAGCATTTTTCTTAGAAGAAAAATATGCAGGAGAAAGTACTGCAGATAAATTAGTGCGTGTCAGGGAAGTAATGAAGAAAGAGAGCGCGACAGTGCATGTGATAGCATCCCTTGATGATGTGTGTTGGCTACTTAATGTAAGAGGTGACGATATTGAATTTTTTCCATTACTGTTATCTTATGCGATTGTGGAGCTAGATAAAGTCCAACTATTTGTAGATGAAAGTAAATTAAATGCACAAATCAAAGCAGAATTAGATAAAAATCAAGTGACCGTTCACCCTTACAATGATATCTATCGTTATATTCGAACTATGGGTAGTGAAGAAATCTTTATGATTGACCCTATGAAGATGAATTATGCATTATATAAAGATATACCATCAGAAGCTAAGATTTTGGAAGTTGCTAATCCAACGATCCTTATGAAAGCGATGAAAAATGAAGTGGAATTAAAGAATATTGTCAATGCACACATCAAAGACGGCGTGGCAGTGACGAAATTCATGCATTGGGTAAAGACAAGATTTGATAAAGAAGAGATTACAGAATTAAGTTCAATAGAGAAATTAACAGCATTTCGTCAAGCTCAAGAAGGGTATATTCGAGATAGTTTTGAACCACTTTGTGCATACAAAGATCATGCGGCGATGATGCACTATTCACCAAGTGAAGAGACGGATGTAAAATTAGAGGCTGGAACATTTTTATTAACAGATACAGGTGGAGGATACTATGAAGGTTCGTCGGATATTACAAGAACATTCGTACTTGGATCTGTGGATGATGAAATGAAGAAGTACTATACAGCAGTAGTTAGAGCGATGATGCGTCTATCGCGTGCGAACTTCTTGTACGGTTGCTATGGGTATAATCTTGATGTATTGGCAAGAGGTCCTATTTGGGATTTGCAGATGGATTACAAATGTGGTACAGGTCATGGAGTAGGTTATTTAGCAAATGTCCATGAACCACCAACAGGTTTCCGTTGGTATGTGGTGCCAAGTAAGAATGAGCATCATATTCTTGAAGAAGGAATGGTAATGACAGACGAACCAGGTATTTACGAAGAGGGATGGTTTGGAATTCGAGTAGAAAATGAATTTATAGTGAGAAAAGGCGAAAAGAATAAATATGGTCAATTCATGTATTTCGAAACCATTACGCTAGCACCTATTGATTTAGATGGGGTCAATCCAGCGCATATGTCGTTAGATGAGAGAACATGGCTCAACAATTATCATGCAATGGTATATGAGAAAATCGCGCCTCATTTGACAGAGGAAGAGCAAATTTGGTTACAAGAATATACAAAAGCAATTTAGAGAGCGAAATACATAGAATATAATAGATAGATTTAGGAGAAATAATGAATAAAAATAGTAAGATATACAATGATTTCATACAGATTCTAAATGAAGAACTAGTTCCAGCAATGGGTTGCACAGAGCCGATAGCACTTGCATATGCAGGTGCTAAGGCGCGCGAAATACTTGGAGAGATGCCGGATAAGGTTCTTGTGCAAGCGAGTGGAAGTATTATTAAGAATGTGAAGTCTGTCATTGTACCCAACACAAATCATCTCAAAGGGATTCCGGCTGCAACTGTAGCTGGAATTGTTGCGGGTAGGGCAGAAAAAGAATTAGAAGTAATTGCGGAAGTTACTGAAGAAGAAATGGCTGCGATGAAAGTATTTTTGGACAATCATATAATAGAAGTAGAGCATATTGATTTAGGCTGTACATTCGATATTATTGTAACCGTATATTGTGGCGAGTCGTATGCTAAAGTGAGAATCGTAAATTATCATACCAATATCGTGCTGATTGAGAAAAATGGAACTATATTGCATGAAGTAGCTGTTGAAGGAGAACGAGAAGAAGGTCTAACAGATAGATCGTCTTTATTAGTAGAGAACATATGGGAATTTGCTACTACCGTAGATATAGAAGACGTGCGAGAAGTTTTGACACGACAGATTGAATATAATACAGCAATCGCAGAAGAAGGACTTAAAGGAGAATATGGTGCGAATATAGGGTCGGTATTATTGAAAACCTTAGGTGATAGCGTGTCAAATCGTGCCAAAGCAATGGCGGCTGCAGGTTCAGATGCCCGCATGAATGGTTGTGATTTACCTGTTATTATTAATTCGGGTAGTGGAAATCAAGGAATGACGGTATCACTACCAGTCATTGAATACGCGAAGGAATTAAAATCAAGTGAAGAACAATTATATCGAGCACTTACATTATCGAATCTAGTGGCGATACATCAAAAGACAGGGAT
>JAWXVE010000116.1:0-3291 GCA_044425575.1 Eubacteriales bacterium
AAGCGAACTTAGAAGATGCCATGAAATCACTTACCATCCAAACAATTGGATATGATAAATTAAATCAACTACGTCACGTGAAGTTCTTCCAAGACTCTAAAGGAGTGAATGAACACATGATGAAACATGCCGCTATTCTTAGACCAAAGTTTGAAGCTGTTATAGCTACCTTTGAAGAAGAATTAACTGGTCTTAATATTGGAACATGGATTGCACCAAAAGGTGGTTATTTTATCTCATTCGATTCCATAGAAGGATGTGCAAAGAGAATTGTTGCACTTTGTAAAGAGGCAGGAGTAGTACTAACTGGGGCAGGAGCAACATTCCCGTATAAAAAGGATCCTAAGGATAGCAATATACGAATTGCACCGTCTTTTCCAACGCCAGATGAAATGAGACAAGCAACTCACTTATTTGTCTTATGTGTAAAGTTGGCAAGTGTAGAACATTTATTATCTGCATAGGATGATAATAGACAGATAGGACTGAATGGAGACAAGTTATGAGTGAATACTTTCAACGATTAGAACGTAACTTGGTACATCAAGGTTCCATGATCGATGTATACGAGGATATTATACAAGTATGTAATGGAAATGTGGTAAAATGGGACTTTATTGGCCATAAGGGGGCCGCAGCAGTTGTGCCGATTAATGAGGCGGGTAAGATTCTCATGGTAAGACAATATCGGAACGCGCTTGATTGTGATTCATTAGAAATTCCAGCTGGTGGTTTAAATGGACCAGATGAACCTACGAAAGATGCTGCAAGAAGAGAATTGGAAGAAGAAACAGGTTATCGTAGTGATTCGCTAGAACTTTTGATTTCCATACGTACAGCGGTTGCTTTTTGTGATGAAAAGATTGATATTTATGTTGCAACTAATCTGATAAAAAGTGAGCAAAACTTAGATGAAGATGAATTTATCCAAGTGGAAGCCTACAGTGTTACAGAATTAAAGGAGTTGATTTATAGGGGAGTCATTGTAGATTCCAAGTCAATTTCTGCAATATTGGCCTATTCAGACAAATATTTATGATAATATGTGCATATAGTAGAAGGACAACGTTGTAAAGGAAATTAAAATGTCTTTACGTACAAAACGCGTTCGGCACTTACATAAGAAAGATGCAAACTACTGGATGATTCTTTTTTTATTTGGATTCATGGTTGGTGTAATAGCACTACATTTCCTAGATCAAACATGGGGGATGCAAAGTATATTAATTAATCAGGAGCTCTTACAACGCATGGAACAAATCCAACTAGACAAAAATGCATATTTTCAATTTGTATTGCAGGAACGCGTTTTTTTATTCATCACATTAATCATACTTGCAACGACTATGATAGGCATGGTAATTTGCAACGGATATCTAGCCTGGTATGGATTTACATTGGGTATTATGTTGGCGGCTCTAACAATGGAATATGGAATTAAAGGGATTTTGCTATACTTCCTGTATGCCTTTCCCCAAGTATTACTATATGTTCCGCTGACTGTATCTTTTATAGGACTTTGTGAACAAATACATAAAATATCATACAAGAAAGAAACTCTTCGGGAACCTAAAATTTTTCTGGTAAAAATTTTAATACTGATTCTAGGTATTTTTGTTGCAGTTCTTGTGGAAAGTTATATAAACCCATTAATTATATATAAAGTTGTGAAATATTTATAAAATTCACAGATTTTTATTGATTTTTATTAAAATAGAGATATAATAGAAGTACACGAGATGGAAGGGGTCATACGATGAAAGATTATATCAATGATTTTATGTTGTACTTAGAACAGGAGAATAAGGTTTTAGAAGGAACAAGAATTTCTTATAAAAGAGATTTAGTTAAATTTAATCGTTACGTAGAAGCACAACTAGGTGGGTTAGAGTTAGTTGCATTAACAAGCGAACAGGTGGAAGCATATATTGCCTTTATGCATGAGTCTCAAGCGGCAGATACCACTATTTCAAGGTCGATTGTTTCCTTAAAAGCTTTTTATGAATATTTAGCAAGGGAAGATATTATTAGTAAGAATATTGCACAAGGAGTTATTGCACCTAAAATTGAGAGAATACCTCCTAAAATTCTAACTAAAGATGAAGTGATTCGTCTATTAGAAGCACCAAATAAAGAGAAACCAAAAGAGATACGTGACCGAGCTATGTTAGAGTTATTATATGCTACTGGTATGAAGGTCACAGAGTTAATTCAAATGCAAGTATCTGATGTAGTCTTAAAGCAAAATGTTGTATGCACTAAGGGAATTGGTGGTGCTAAGATGCGCATTATTCCAATTGGAAATACTGCAAAAAAAGCTATTACGTATTATATGAAAAATGCAAGACCACTTTTAATGAAATCAGGCGAGTCTGATATCTTATTCTTAAATTGCTCTGGTCGTGTTATGAGTAGACAAGGTTTTTGGAAATTAATTAAAGCATATGCGAAGAAAGCGGGAATTAAATCAGAGATTACACCACATATTTTGCGTAACTCTTGTGCTTCCCACATGATTGAGAATGGAGCGGATCTTAGAAGTGTGCAGGAAATGTTAGGCCATTCAACCTTAACCTCAACACAGATTTATTTGAACCCTGATGAGGAGCATTTATTAACTACATACCAGAAGACGCATCCTAGGATGTAAATAGAGCAGTATTATAAAAAAGAAGTGTGAAAAGCACTTCTTTTTTATGATAGAATCTATATCATTTTAGCAATATCATAGATTAATTGTTCTGTTGCATCCCATCCAAGACAAGGATCTGTAATGGATTTCCCATAAATACCATCCCCGATTTTCTGACTTCCTTCCACTAGGTAACTTTCCACCATAATACCTTTTACCAGACTTTCAATAGCAGGATTAAACTTACGATTTTGTAAGACTTCCTTAATAATACGAGGTTGTTCTTCGTACTTCTTATTTGAATTTGAGTGATTGGAATCAATAATACAAGCAGGATATTGCAAATCCATTTTGTTATACATTTCAAGAAGGCGAACGAGGTCTTCATAATGATAGTTGGGAATGGCAGTCCCTCGCTTATTTACAGCACCACGTAGCACTGTATGAGCCAAAGGATTCCCAGATGTATGTACTTCATAGCCACGATAGATAAAAGCATGTTCACATTGTGCGGCATAGACAGAATTTAACATAACGCCAAAATCACCACTGGTAGGATTTTTCATACCTGCTGGAATATCAAAACCACTTACGGTTAAACGATGTTGTTGATCCTCTACCGAACGTGCCCCAATGGCTACATAAGAGAGAAGGTCAGA
>JAWXVE010000117.1:0-3214 GCA_044425575.1 Eubacteriales bacterium
TTTCTAAGAACTTATAACAAGTAGAACCCTTATAATTCCTAGCTTTCACCTATTCTCCTATGCTTTCCGCAGTGCTCAACATATTCTCAATAAAAATTACATACCCTCTCGTCGGATCATTTACAAACACATGCGTCACGGCCCCCACAATCTTCCCATTCTGCAGTATCGGTGCCCCACTCATGCTTGTGTCAAGCAAAGGACAACACTTTTTATTATTTTTTATATTTTAGAGTGTTGACTATATTTCACAATTTATTAAATTATGTATTATTGCGCTTGATATCAGGAAATGGTTATATTATCATACAAGTATAATAATACAGATTCGGATGTATAATAGCGAAAGGGAGGAGAAATTGTGGGACTAGAATTTAGACAGATAAGAGACTTTAGTAGAGGGACATTGTATAGATTGTTGGCAGATGCATATTCTTTTGATGAAAGATGTCTGGAATTGTGGGAGACTGACTGGAAAGAATTTGATGATTTTTTCTACGATAACTTATGCATTGCCGATACCTGTGGTTTTATTACCATGTTAGATGGAGAACCTATTGGTATGGCTTCTTGGGATCCTAGAAAGCTGCCAAAATATGTTGAGATAGGACATAACTGTATTATCACAAAATATAAAGGAAACGGATATGGAAAAAGGCAACTTCAGGAGTCTGTTAATCGGATTAAGGATTACAGCGAGATTAAAAAAATCATAGTCGGAACTAATAGCAATTTAATTGCACCTCGTAATTATGAAAGTGTGGGATTTCAACTTCGTGAAACACGTACCAATACAACAGAAACAGCATTCACAGGAGATTACCTTGCGTATGAGATGGATTTAGTAGATTAAGTTACATTCCTGTGCCTTTACTAAGATATTCAAAATATAACTCCATTTTGTGGTATATGCAATTACTGCACATACCTCACTTAACACATCTGATTATTTAGCACTTATCTTTTACAGCTTAAACAAATCTGAATGAGTTCCTGTATCTACAAGTGTAAGTACTAATACATCATCATTTACTAAGTAAATCAACAACCAATCAGGTTGGATATGGCATTCTCTAAATCCCTTATATTTACCTTGTAATTCATGATCTCGATACTTCGTTTCTAAAGGTATGCCTTGCAATAATATTTCTACTATTTTTTCTAATAAATGTAAATTTAGTCCTCTTTTCTTAGCAAGTTTCATACTTTTTTTAAATTTAGTAGATAAAATCAATTCATACTTACTCAATCCAAATCCTCCATTGCTTCCGAAAAACTATGATATCTTTTTATATTCGGATTTTGACTAAGCTCCTGTGCTTCCTCCATTGCCTCTAGAACCTCACTACGATATTGAGGTAACTCCACTGCAAACGGAAGACCTCCTTTTAGTACACACTGTTTTAAAAAAATATTCATTGCACCAGACATATCCATACCTAGCTGATTAAATAGTTCACTAGCTTGCTTTTTTAAATTTTCCTCTATTCTAATTTGAGTTGGTATTGTAGCCATAAAACGCCTCCTTATTTTACCTATGATATTTACTATTATAATATTCTTTTCGATTTACATTGTCAACCTTTTGTATTATTTTAAAACTCATTTGTGTAAACTTATGTGAATTTTCTCCTGATAGAGTAAACCAATCTGTATTTTATTTCAAGTGGTTATTTCTAAAATGGAAATAACCACTTGATTTTCAATAACAAGATCTCTTAGAATAAATCGTCAACAGATTGTTGACGATTTATTCCACACGCACCGCTGTCTCGATCATATTTTCGATGAAAATTCCATAACCCTTTGTAGGATCATTCACAAACACATGTGTTACCGCCCCAACAAGTTTCCCATTCTGCAAAATCGGTGCCCCACTCATCCCTTGCACTATCCCACCTGTCAATGCAATCAATTCTGAATCTATCACTTCTATAACCAACCCTTTATTCACTGCTTCTTCATCTAGATTCACTTCTGTTATGAGAATATCATATGCCTCTACTGTGTCATCCACCGTGCAGTAAATGACCGCTGGTCCTACTTCTATCTCTTCTGTTGTTGCAGTTGCAACCACCTGCTCCACATCTAGATCCATTCGTTCTATATTTGTGATGGTTCCGTAGATTCCTGCATCGCTATTTACATAAATGCCTCCCAAATAATTTGTGGGACTATAGATAATGACGCCTTCCAGCCCTCCCGGTGAACCTGATGTTCCTTTTATTATACTATTAATGGACGCCGTATAGAGTTCCCCCTTATTGATCTCTAGTAATTCGCCTGTGTCTGTATCGTGAATACCATGACCTAATGCTCCGAAATTTCCATCTGCATCTATATAAGTCAACGTACCAAGTCCTTGCAGATTGTCTCGCACCCAAATACCCAATTTATAGCTCCCTGTGTGGTCTAGCACTGGTGTTAATTGTACATAGAATTCTTCGTTATCTCTGCGTACTCCGATGGTAACTTCACTTCCATCCAATCTCGCAACAATTTCCACTAATTGTGCTTTCGACCCTATAGCAGTTCCGTCGATTTCAAATATATAATCATCTGTCTGTAAGATTCCTTCTGCTGGATTCTTCGAGGTACCGTCGGAGCAGATTATTGTCTCTGTATCAATGACCATAACGCCGTCTGTATCTAAATATATTCCAATCGGCGAGCCACCAACTAGGACCATATTTTCCTCTATATCTAGATTGTTTGCACTGCTTTCTGTATTTACAATGTTAGCTGTATCATCTACCACAATACTATTGATGTTGGTATTAGCATTTTCTAGTTCAGGTATTATGAGACTTCCTACTATATAAACAACAAGGGTTAAAGTTATAATAAATATCCAATTTCCACTTTTCTTGCGACCCAACTATTCACCACCCTTCTTATCATAAAACTGTTTCTATGAAACAAATAAAACGAGCATTTCTGCTCGTTTTTATTATGTGATGATTTGTTGGTTTTCACCCTTCCATTATTTAATTGTCTTTGCCAATTCTTTCATTTCAATTGCGCTTTTGACAATTGCATCCGAGACTTGTCCGCCGCCCAATATTCTTGTAAGTTCTTCAATTGATTGTGTCTCGTCTAATGTTTCGATGATGGTTTTTGTTTTACCTGATTCTACATTTTTTTGAATAATATAATGAGCATCTGCTAAGGATGCTATCTGAGCCAAATGAGTAATGCAGATAACTTGCCTGCT
>JAWXVE010000037.1:0-20835 GCA_044425575.1 Eubacteriales bacterium
GTACAGGTGGTGATCAGGGAACTCGTGCATTAGCAATGAACTTATACAGTGCACAATTCACCAATGCTGAACATACAGAATGGACTATGAACGATGCAGCAGGTGTACAAGGATTACAACAATTAGTTGACTGGGTTGACGCAGGAATTCTTGAAAGCGATGCAGGTATTGTAGCATCTGATGAATTACAATTATTCGCAAACGAAACAGCAGCAATGACATTTTGCTGGAATGCTTCTAACGAAGCAGCTTACGCATCAAGTGTAGCATTTACACCTTACGCAGTATCATTCCCATCAGATGATGGAGTAGCTGAATTAGCTGGTGGTATCTGGGGATTCGGTATCTTTGATAATGGCGATGCAAACAAAATTGCAGCTTCAAAAGCATTTATTGAATTTATCTGTGATGATGAAGTACAAGGACCACTTAGCGTTAGTAGTACAGGATTCTTCCCAGTTCGTTCATCATACGGTAACGTATATGCAGGAACAGAAGATGAAGCTAGAATGGCAGTTTACGCTGAATTCATGCCTTACTTAAGTGATTACTACAATGTAACATTAGGATGGACAGAACAACGTACAGCATGGTGGAACTTATTACAACAAGTCTTTGCTGGTGATGATGTACAAACGGCAGCAGATGCTTATGCAGATACTTGTGATGCAGCAACTGCAGCAGCACAATAATAGCATAGAATAAGACAATTGGAAGTTGGAATGTCTGCCTTTTGCGGGCAGACATTCTTTTTTATGGAATGATAGGAGGATGCGCAAGATATGCGAACAAAGAATAATGTCACAAAACGTAGTAAAGTATTACTCCGTAGAGAAACTATTAGTGCATACCTATTTCTTTTACCGTGTTTACTCTTTTTTGTAGGATTTGTAATTATTCCTATGGGAATGAGTTTAGTTACTAGTATGTTTAATTATACAATGACCGAATTTACATTTGTTGGATTTGACAATTACGTGAAGATGTTTCAAGATGAAGTATTTCTAAAAGCATTTAAGAATACCGTTATATTAGTTGTAGTAGCAGTGCCAAGTGTTACCATATTTTCATTATGGGTAGGAACTGCCATTTACCAGATGCACGCAGTTACAAGATCGTTTTTCCGTTGTGTATTCTACTTGCCTGTAGTAACGGGTACTGTTGCAGTTGCAGTAGTATGGAAGTGGATGTTTAATAAATACACTGGTTTATTTAACTATGTCTTAACGGGAATTGGTGTAATTGATGAAAATATTGCTTGGTTAGGAGATGAAAAATACGCCTTGTGGTGTATTATCTTAATCTTATTTACCACATCAATTGGACAGCCAATTGTGCTTTATGTAGCAGCACTTGGTAACGTGGATTCCTCGTTAGTAGAAGCTTCTGAAGTAGACGGTGCCACGAAAATACAAACATTTTGGAAGATCAAATGGCCATCTATTATGCCGACTACACTTTACATATTAATTATTACAACTATTAACACATTCCAGTGTTATGCGTTAATTCAATTGTTAACATCAGGTGGTCCTAACCATTCAACTGATACCATTATGTATTACATCTATTACCAAGCATTTAAATTGAACCAATATGGATATGGGAATGCCATGGGAGTATTCCTTGCTATTGTCATCGCACTATTTTCTTTGGTACAATTTAAATTAACAAAATCAGGAAAGGTAGATTAGGAGGGGCATATGAATACAAGCGTTAAGAAAACAACACCATATGACATAATTACTATGGTTATTATGATTATTCTGGCAATCTTATTTATCTTCCCGATCTATTGGATTGTAACAGGTTCCTTTAAGGATGCAGCAACGATTAATTCAGCAACACCTCAATGGTTTCCTCTTGATCCAACCATTGATAACTTTGTAAGATTATTTGAAAATCCAGCACTGAAATGGATGCTTAATAGTGTTAGTATTTCCTTGATTGCCATGGCGCTCACTTGCGTTGTAGCATCTATGGCAGGATATGCACTAGCTAAGAAACGATTTATAGGTCAGACGATAATTTTCTCTATTTTCATCTGTGCAATGGCGTTACCTAAACAAGTAGTATTAATCCCATTGTTAAAAGAAATGTCAGTACTGAACTTACACGATACCATGTGGGCTGTAATTCTTCCAACAGTTGGTTGGCCATTTGGAGTATTTCTCATGAAGCAATTCTCTGAGACGATTCCAACGGAGATGCTTGAAGCAGTGCGAATTGATGGAGCGGGAGAGATACAGACATTTACTACTATTGTACTACCCATTGTAAAGCCGGGAATTGGAGCACTTGCAATCTTTACGTTTATTAGTACGTGGAACGATTATTTCCTACAATTAATCATGTTGAATTCTAGTGCAAATCTAACGATTTCATTAGGTATTGCAAAGTTACAGTCAGAAATGGCAAGTGATTTTGGACTCATTATGGCTGGTGCAGCACTTGGAGCAATTCCAATTATTGCAATCTTCCTAATGTTCCAAAAGTATTTTACACAGGGAATTACCATGGGAGCAGTAAAGGGATAATTCTAATATTGAGATGAGAAAAGAGGGTATACCATTATGGAACAGACAAAATATCACGGAGTAATTCCGGCATTTTACGCATGCTATAATAAAGAGGGTGAAATAGCAGTTGACCAAGTAGAATCATTCACAGAATATCTAATTGGAAAAGGTGTAACAGGTTTATATGTGGGAGGTTCTTCGGGAGAGTGCATTTATCAAAGCGTGGAAGAACGTATGCTAGTATTAGAACACGTGATGAAGGTGGCAAAAGGAAGGATTACCATTATTGCCCATGTAGCGTGCAATAATACCAAGGATAGTCAGCGATTGGCAGCTCATGCAGAAAGCCTTTCAGTGGATGCTATTGCATCCATTCCGCCAATTTACTTCAAGTTGCCAGAATATGCTATTGCACAATATTGGAATACAATATCTCAAGCAGCGCCAAATACAGACTTTATTATCTATAACATTCCTCAATTAGCAGGAGTAGCCTTATCACTTCCCCTTCTAAGAGAGATGATGAAGAATAAGCGAGTGATCGGGGTTAAGAATTCTTCTATGCCAGTACAAGATATTCAGATGTTTAAAGATGAAGGAGTTCTGGTATTCAATGGACCGGACGAACAATTCCTAGCAGGATTGGCAGCAGGTGCCGATGGAGGAATTGGTGGCACATATGGAGTTATGCCAGAGTTATTCTTAAAGGTACGTGAACTTTTCCTAGCAGGTGAGATAGAGAAAGGGAGAGAGCTTCAGAATACAATCTGTAGAATCATCTACAAAATGTGCTCTGCTCATGGCAATCTATATGCTACGTTAAAGGAGATTATTCGCCTACAAGGTGGTCCTGATTTAGGGGGAGTGCGTGAGCCTCTTGCCAATTTAATAGAATCAGATTATGCAATTGCACAAGAATGTGCAGGCCAAATAGAAAAAGCAAAGCAAGCATATTGTTAGAAATATACAAAGGCACGGACAAAGGTTCGTGCCTTTTTGGCTGAAATGGAAAATTAGTTGATTTTACAGTGAAATATGTATATAATTAAAACAATATTAGTAGAAAAAGGATGGAACTTTTATGAATAAAATAAAAAGAGCTGCCTATGCAAAAATCAATCTAGCACTTGATGTAATTCGTAAAAGAGAGGATGGTTACCATGAAGTTAAGATGATTATGCAAACCGTAGATATTTGTGACGAGTTAACTTTTACCAAGACAGAAGGCAATCAGATTACGCTAACAGTGGATAATAGTACAATTCCAGACAACCAAGATAATCTCATCTATCAGGCCGCCAAATTACTACTAGAGGAAACGAATACTACCCAAGGTGTGCATATCTTCTTGCAAAAGACTATTCCTGTGGCAGCAGGTATGGCGGGAGGTAGTAGTGATGCAGCAGCAACCTTACAGGGATTGAATGAATTGTTCCAACTAGGCAAAACGGAAGAAGAGTTACGCCAGTTGGGGGTACAAATTGGGGCAGACGTTCCCTATTGTATTATGGGAGGAACGGCACTTTCCGAAGGAATTGGTGAAATTCTCACACCTTTGGCAACGCCGCCAAATCCTTATGTACTAATTGCGAAACCTGATTTATTTGTATCTACCCAATATGTATATAGTAATTTACAAGTAGATGAGTTGCCTTATCATCCTAATGTGGAACGTATGATTGCAAGTATTGAACAAGGCGAACTATATAGTATGTGTGAAGATATGCAGAATGTATTGGAAACAGTGACCATTCCTGTGCATCCAATTATTGAGCAGATTAAGTGTGTTATGAAAGACCATGGTGCCATTGCGTCCCTTATGAGTGGGAGCGGACCAACCGTATTTGGCATTTACAAGAGCGAATCCTTGTGTCATGAAGCTTATGAAGCAATACGTGCATCGGGAATGGCTAAGGAAATCTTTCAGACACGATTTTTGTAAGAGGAGTTTGGGCGATGATAAGGTTAAAGACGGAGGATGGGAATGAGTTTTAATATAAATGGATATGATTGGCAGTCAGGTGAAGAAGCATCCCTTCCCCTTCGAGATGTGGTGTTTCTTGAATTACGTAAGGAAATCTTGACTGGAATCTTAAAGCCAGGAGATCGCCTTATGGAGATTCACCTAGCTAAGAGATTGGGAGTGAGTCGAACTCCAGTACGTGAGGCTATTAAGTTGTTAGAACAAGAGGGATTAGCCAAGATGGTACACCGTAAAGGAGCCGTTGTTTCCGAGATTACGAAGAAACATCTAAAGGATGTCCTAGAAGTGCGTAAGGCGGTAGATGCTCTTGCCATAGAGCTTGCTTGTGAACGCATTAATGAAGAAGAGAAAGAATCCTTGAGAATTGCTTGTAAGGAATTTGAAAAAGCCATTCAAACAAAGAGCGTACGTAAGATTGCAGAAGCAGATGTTCGCCTTCATCAGATTATTTTAATGGCTACTCGAAACGAACGATTAGTCCAGTTAGTTGCTAATTTAGCAGAGCAACTATATCGGTATCGCTTTGAATATATTAAGGATGTGGAAATTCACGAACAGTTAATTGCAGAGCATAAGATGATGTATGAGAGCATTCTTGCGCACAATCCAGTAGAAGCGGCACAGGCAGTTCGCCTACATATTGACAATCAGGAACAAGCGATTCTAAGACAAATAGAAGGAAAAGTGAAGCAAGAATAATTGAATAAATCATAAATAAGTGGCGATAATCCTAGTAAGAGAGGAGTTATTGCTATGAATATGATTAGAAAGTTAATAGCAACCGCTATGATTATGATTGCATGTTGGGGATTGCTTAGTCCAGAGTATATCTTAAGTAGCGGAAGCATAGAAGTAATTAACACAGACAGTGGAGAGAAAGTACCGTTTACAGTGGAAGAACACTTTTGGGATTTGTTGAATGCGAAAAACGGAGAACTGATAGTAAAGAGTAGAGTGTGGACGTATATGACAGACACATAGAAAAGGATAGATTAATATGACCAAAGAAGTAATGATACACATTGAGGCATGCCATCAAACAGATGAAACGAGCACGGAGCGAGAATATATTCGAGCAGAAGTATGCGGTGAGTATAAGAAAGAAGGTGATTTTCACCTGTTAACTTATGAACAAGTACTAGAAGAGGGTCATCCCCCAGTCTTGCATTCCCTCCAATTTCAGGAACATCATATGATTATGACCAAGCGATTAGAAGAAGATGCAGTTATGGAATTTAAATTAGGTGAGAACATACCGACTCTCTACCCTACGCCTTATGGATGTTTGGATATGAAGGTGAATACACAACAGCTAGAAATCACCATGGAAGAGACTAGAATTAAGCTTGCAGTCACCTATGCATTAACTATGGAAGATGCGCTCTTATCAAAATGCCAATTAACCTTAGCGATAGAAGAACGTGACGAATCAGGGACATGAAGCCATAACGGGAGAAGGTACACATAAAAACACCCAATCAAGAAGTTTTGCTTGGGCGTTTTGTTATTTTATTTAACTGGAGTTGCACCAGCTTTTTCTTGTAGTTTTTCTACCTTGCGTTTAAACCAACTTTTCTTCTGTTGTTCTACTTTGACGGTACCATGCAATCCTTTTACGCCAACAATATAGATACCGCTTACCACTGCTTTCACTTCCTTCTTCACCGGAATAGAGTCGTAGATTTTGTCATCTGCAATTAATGTCATAATCTGTGGGCCTACCTTAGCTTTTACAACAGGTAATTTGGAATTTCGCATGAGCTTTGGTGTTTGGTCAATCACTGCTTGTGGTAGACCGGATTGCTTAATCTTTAGGCGCTTCTTGTCGATAATTAACATGGAAACTGTTTGTTTATTTGCGTCGATTTGTGCTTGCTGTTCTGCTTGTCTGTTCTGTGCCTTACGTCCTAAGAAATAGAGAACGATAACGGCTACAAGTAACACGCCAAGTATAACTAATAATGTGATAGTTGTTGGATTCACAAAGATACCCCCTAAGAATTTATAATATATGAATTGTAGCATTATTTTCCACGGAGTGCAAGAAATATTCCTGAGAAGTTTTGACAACTAAACCAAGTTTTAGTTGAGAAGTTATAGTTATGGATTTTGGTGCAACAAGAAAATGAGAGGTGTGAAATGATTCAGGTAGTTCAAACTTTAACCATACTACAGAGTTTTTTGATGGAACATTTATTAGTGCTGAATTTTATCTTAGCCATAGTGATTGTGTTTTTTCAACGGAAAGAACCAAAAGCAGTATGGGCTTGGATTATTATTTTGTACGCCCTGCCCATTATAGGATTTTTCTTCTATTTATTAGTGGGCACCGATACGCGCAAGCGTAAGATTTTTAAAACCAAAGAAATTACAGATCGATTTCAGGAAGCCATCAAAGGGCAAGAATTAGTGATTCAATCCAAAGAGATTGAATTAACCAATCCCAATATGCGAGAATATTCGGATTTGGTCTATTATAATCTGGAGAGTTCTAGTGCAATTTTCTCGGCAGATAATTCAGTGGAACACATTGTGGATGGGCGTGAAAAGTTTCATCGGTTAATGGAAGATGTGAAGAATGCCAAGGATTATATTCATATGGAATACTATATTATTAAAGACGATGTATTGTTTCGTGAAATTGAGAAAATCCTCATTCAAAAGGCGCAAGAAGGAGTGGAAGTTCGAATCTTATTCGATGCCATGGGTAGTCAAACCATGACCAACCGATATCGCAAACGCCTACATCAAAACGGCATTCAAACAGCAGTGTTTTTCAAGGCGGTATTAGGGAAGCTACATTTGCGTATGAATTACCGAAATCACCGTAAAATCGTAGTAATTGACGGAGAGATAGGATATGTAGGGGGATTTAATATTGGGAAAGAATACGTCTCCCTTGATCAGAAGATTGGTTATTGGAGAGATACTCATATTCGTATTGAGGGTACCGTGGTTCTAGAATTAGGCATACGATTTATATTAGATTGGAATTATGCCAATCATGAAGATTTATTCCAAGTACCTAAGTACACAGTACTGCCCACTCGAACATTTGGGGCTAGTGAGTTACAAGTAATATCCAGTGGACCTGACTCAACACTCAAAAATATTCGTAACAATTATTTACGCCTGATTGCAAAGGCCAAGGAAGATATTTATATTCAAACGCCTTATTTTATACCAGACGAAGAGATTTTAAGTGCGCTCATTATTGCACTTCATTCTGGCGTGCGAGTGCATCTTATGATTCCCTGTAAGCCAGATCACCCGTTCGTCTATTGGGCAACCTACTCCTACGTGGGAGAGCTAGTGCTAAATGGGGCAAATTGTTATACATACGAAAATGGATTCTTGCATGCCAAGGGAATGATTGTAGATAGTAAAGTCTACTGCTATGGTACTGCCAATATGGATATACGTAGTTTTCAATTGAATTTTGAGGTAAATGTGGTGAATTATACAAGGGAAGATGCCCTTCATATGACACAGTTATTCCAAACTGATATTGCCAATTGTAAGCGAATTACTAAGGAAGACTATCGTAAGAGAGGTTTAATTGTGCGCTTTAAAGAACAGTTTTGTAGGTTGTTTTCCCCTCTTTTATAAGAGTTTAACTAGAAAATCTTCCTAGTATTATGCCTGTGTTTATGAAAAAACTGTGAAAATCAAAAAATTTCTTTGTAACATAGATTGAAATATGATATAAATAAACTACTGTACACAATAAAGTGTAGTAGAAACGAGGAGAATAGAAAATGAAAAAGAAATTAAGTATATTACTATGTATGTTACTTGCAATGACAACACTTGTAGCGTGTAACACCAAGACAGACGATACAACAGATGATGAAAGTAGTTCGTCAGGTGGAGTGGTGTCGGAGCTTACCTCTTATGTTCCAAGCGATTATATTACTTTACCAGATTATAGTAGTGTGGATATAGAAACAGAACCATATGAGATTACCGATGTTGATTTAGAAGAGTATATTGCCTATGAATTATCATATCTTGCAGAAACAGTAGAGATAACAGACCGTGGAGTAGAATCAGGTGATACCGTTAATATTGATTACATTGGAACGCAAGATGGAGTAGCTTTTGACGGAGGAACAGCAGCGGGATACGACCTTACCATTGGAAGTGGAGCTTTTATTGATGGATTTGAAGATGGCTTAATTGGAGCAGAGCTTGGAGAGACCCTTGTCTTAGCATTAACCTTCCCAGAAGATTATACAAGTGAAGAATTAAGTGGACAAGAGGTGGAATTTGAAGTAGTAATTAATAGCATTACTGCTACTGTAACACCAGAATTAACAGATGAAGTAGCAATGACTCTAGAGCCAAGTATTACAACAGTAGATGAATATAGAGCCTTTATGCTAGATTATATTGAAATAGAGTCAGCTGCTTATTATGAAGTGACTGTACAAGAAGAAGTATTTGCATATATTTCTGAAAATGCTACTTACGAAGATATGCCACAAGATTTAATTGATTATTATGTACAAGTACAATACGATATGATTGATATCTATGCAGAAATGTACGGTATTGACTCAGCAACTTTTATTACTATGATGTTTGGAACTACGGAAGAAGAGTATGAAGTGTCTGCAATTGAATCAGCAGGAGATATGGCGAGAGAATATATGATGTTCCTATTACTTGCAGAATTGGAAGGAATTACCGTAAGCTTAGATGATATAAATGCATACGCAGAATTATACTACGCAGATGCAGGTCTTACATCGGCAGAAGAATATATGGAAATGGTAGGGGAACAACAAGTAGAAATTGTATTATTAGCAGAGGGAGTATTGCCAGCATTGTACAAATATGCTAATATTTAATTAGTATAGATTACACAAGAATAGAATTTGAATTGAGGGCATGACTATGAGAAGAGAAGCAAAGAAGATAGTAGCAATTATGGTAGTAATTGCCGTGTTTATTTGTTTTTCGGAACAAGTAGTCGTGCCTATTTTTGCGTCTACACTAGACGAATTGCGACAAGAGCAAGATCAAATGGAAACAGAGCTAGATGAGGTGAATTCTCAGATTGCTGTGCTAAATAGTGAGCAGAATGAAATAGAAGCTCAGATTGGTTTAATTGACGATGAATTAGTGCTAATTCTAGCTAGTATGAGCATGCTAGAAGATGAAATTGCTGAGAAGGAAGTAGCCATAGAGGAAGCTCAAGTTGAGTATGATGCAGCACTTCTAAAGGAACAAGCCCAATATGAGGCCATGGTTGTTCGGATTCGATGTATTTATGAAACAGGCGATACTTCTTATATGGAGATTTTTGCCAATGCTACGAATTTCTCAGATATACTCAATAAAGCAGAATATATTGAGCGCTTGTATGAATACGACCAGAATCTCTTGGAGTCTTATCGAGAGGTGAAGGAAGAGGTGGCAATATTTAAGGCTGCTCTTGAACTAGAGCAAGAAGAATTGTTAACCACCATGTATGAATATGAAAATGAAAAAGAATACCTAGATGAAGTGCTATTAGCCAAGCAAGAGGAGTCAGATGATTACGACCTGGTACTTGCTCAGGCAAAGCAAGAAGCCACAGCTTATCAACTACTAATTGAGCAACAAACAGCGAAAATCAATGCCCTAGAGGAAGAAGAAAGATTAAAGGCGGAAGCGGCAGCAGCAGCTGCAGCAGCAGCGGCGGCTAGTGGAAATAGCAGTTCGAGTAGTAGTTCTACAACAACAACAACGACTACAACCAATGGTGCTACCGTAATTACAAGTGCAACAGGAAGTGCCTTAGGGAAAGAAATTGCCATGTATGCCATTCAATTTGTGGGGAATCCTTACGTGCTTGGAGGAACTAGCTTAACAGATGGAGCGGATTGTTCCGGTTTTACCTATGCAGTATACCAATCGTTTGGATATAGTATACCAAGAACTTCAACGGCCCAGAGGTCGGCTGGCGTAGGCGTATCTTATTCGGAAGCACAACCAGGAGATATTATCTGCTATTCAGGTCACGTTGCCCTTTATATTGGAGATGGACAGATTGTTCACGCTAGTACACCGTCTACTGGAATTAAGTATGGAACGGCAACTTATAAGGAGATACTAGCAGTAAGACGTATTGTATAAGGATAGAAGATATCTGTAATAGTGTAATGGGGGCGTATATGACAGATATACGCCCTGTTTTTAACAAATACCTTTTAATTAAGAAGGAGGGAATTCATGAGAGAAAATAGAATAAGCCAAGTGGCAGACAACGTAAAGCGAGTCATGATTGGTCAGGAACATACCATCACCTTGCTTCTTACTGCAATGCTAGCAGAAGGCCATGTGTTAATTGAAGATATGCCAGGAACTGGTAAAACAGTGCTGGCATCCAGTTTAGCCAAATCTATGGAAGGGAACTTTCGGCGCATACAATTTACACCGGATTTACTACCATCTGATGTGACGGGATTGAATTATTATAACCAGAAATTAGGAGAATTTGTATTTCGTAAGGGATCTGCATTTTGCAATATTTTATTGGCCGATGAGATTAATCGAGCTACCCCTAGAACCCAATCTAGCTTATTGGAATGTATGGCAGAACGTCAAATCAGTGTGGATGGGGAAACGAGAGTATTAGAGAAACCATTTCTAGTAGTGGCAACGCAAAACCCGTTAGAAACACTAGGCACCTACCCCTTGCCAGAAGCCCAGCTAGACCGTTTTCTAATGCGTATTACTATGGAAGCACCGACTAAGGAGAGTGAAATTGCTATTTTGAAGCGCTTTTTACAAGATGAACCCTTGGAGAATCTAACCAAAATGTGCAGTTTAGAAGAGATACGACAAGCCATTGAAGAAGCAAGGCAAGTATATGTTCATGATCTGATTATGGAGTATATTGCAGATCTAGCCACTGCTTCTAGAGAAGATGATTCTATAGAAGTAGGCGTGAGTCCTAGAGCATCCCTGGCCTTGCTCCGTGCTATTCGTGCCTATGCCTTTATACAAGGTCGTGATTACGTAGTTCCAGAAGATGTGAAATCATTGGCGGTTCCAGTGTTGGCACATAGAATCAGGTTGATAGGAGGGATTTCTTCTGTGAAAGACCAAGTAAATGCCATAGAACGACTCATGAAAACAGTACCAATTACAACAGAGGAGTGGCGTAAATGAGTATCATCATCATAGGGATTGCTTTCATTTTGGGATACTTATTCATAGAAAAGTGGTATAGGAAGCATTGGGATCATTCCCTTCAAGTAGGAGTCACATTCGCAGATAAAAGTGTATATGAAGGAGAAAGATCTAAGATACAACTGAATATTGTAAATGATAAGTTCTTGCCACTACCTATTTTAGAGGTATTTTTTCGTCTAAAAAGGGGACTAACGTATGCTAACATGGACAATTCTGCTGTAAGCGATTATTTATATAGGCGAGATGTATTTTCCATGGGTATGAAAAAGAAAGTTCGAAGAACCTTTGAAATAGTATGTGAAAGACGAGGATATTATACCTTAGAAAAGCTAGAACTCTTATGTTATGACTTATTTTTGCAACAGAAGCACCTAAGTAGTACAGAGTGTTTGCAAGAATTCTATGTCTACCCCAAAAAGGTGGCTAGCCATAAAATTATGCTCCCCTACAAGAAGGTGATGGGTGATTGGTTGGCAAAGAGAGACTTATACGAAGACCCATTTTCTTTTGCTGGAATACGAGATTACACCAATCAAGATTCCATGAACTCCATTAATTGGAAAGCAACCGCCAAGTCACAAGAATTGGTGGTGAACCTATATGATTCTTCTACCAATCCCAAAATGTGTGTGGTCCTAGATACTTATGAAAATAAAAGTGTAGTAAGTGAAGAGTTAAATGAAGAATCCATTGCCATTGTTGCAGCCCTGACGGAGCATCTCCTTCGTCAAGGAGTGGAAGTCTCTCTCATAGGGAATAGTTGTGACTTGCTTACAAAAGAGTGTTTGCATGTGGAAGAGATACAGGGGGCGAACGGTACCCTTGTGAAACAGCGACTCGCTAGAGTAAAGCTTGGAATGGAGCGCCCTATTCAAGAATATGTGCAAGAGATACCAAGAGATACTTATGTGTTATTTGTCTCCAAGAATCTCCAATTAGCGGAATGGATTCAGGATAAGTGGGAGGATTACCTATGGATTCTTCCCTATCAATATCAAAAACCTCAGTTAGAAGATATGGGAAATCATTGTATTCTTTGGGAATTGGAACTTAGGAATCTGTAGAGGGAAAGGAGTAGGTATGAACTATATACGGAAAAATATACCCAATATCATCCCGGTTATGGTGTGGACCATGGTTTTGTGCATTGCCTATGCCTTGCTCCGATTAAAGATTAGCACCTATGATGTGGAATATATCCTATTGCAAGAAACGGCTTATGTACAAGGGTGGCTTCTTCTACTGCCATTTATGGTGATTGCCAAGATTAAGCGCAGGTTTCAGCGTAATACAACAAGATATCCCATGACCTATGCAACCTTGTTATTGTATGGGGTTTACTTTGTAATTACAGGCTTTGCTGGATATGAAACCATTCAAAAAATGACTGTTTATCACTTGGTTTTTACCATATTATGTATTCATACCTACAATGGACTGTTGCGAGTAGAAGAATACATTGCAATTCACAAAAACAAATCATACATGCCTGAAGGGCGGATTTTTCATACGAGTGTTCTTAACCTTGTGCTTTTCATAGGAGTTGCGTTACTAATAGCCCTACCTCTTCTATATATGAAATTAGAGTTTGTATCCTTTACCGTTCCAGAGCTGGAAATCACACTAGAAGAAGAGGAAGTGGTGGAAGAAGATAATAACCAGAGTGAAGGGGGTGGTATGGACTACGATAGCCTATACCAAGGAGAACCAAACCCGTATCTCGTGATCTTGTGGCAAGTATTAGAACGAATGGCGATGGTCATTGTGTGGTGCTTTGTGGCTTACTTCCTAATAAGAAGTCTCTACCGATTGATTCGAAATCTTGCCCAGACACAGGTGGAGGAACGAGATCTCATTGAATCTACATTTCGCCAAGAAGAAGCAACTCTAGCCATAGAACAAGTGAAGCGCCATATAAAAGAGCGATTTAGTAGAAGCCATCGTATGGCAGTCCGTAGAAAGTATAAGAAGAAGTTGAAACCATATGAGCCGAAGCATTGGCAGACTCCAGCAGAAATGGAAACAATGGCACAACTAGACATTCAAGAACTGCATGAAGAATACGAGGCAATTCGTTATGGTGCGAGCAAGGAATGAGACCGCTTGACCAAGAGGGAGAAGTAGATGTTCACAAAAGTTGAATTACGAAGATTAATTGTACCCTTAGTGTTAGAGCAATTACTAGCGGTTGCAGTTGGAATGGCAGATACCATCATGATATCTAGCGTAGGAGAAGCGGCGGTATCGAGTATTTCTTTGGTGGATAACATTAATGTACTCTTGATTAATATATTTGCGGCCCTTGCGACTGGAGGTGCAGTGGTCATTGGATACCGTCTAGGCGGGAATGATCAGGATGGTACCAATCAAGTGGCGGAGCAGCTATACTTAGTTACCATAGTATTATCAGTTGTAATTATGGGTTGCTTGCTATTAGGGCGTGGATTTATTCTAACCGTAGTATTTGGTGATATTGCCGCAGATGTTATGAGCAACGCACAAACTTACTTAATTATTACTTCCTTTGCCGTTCCCTTTATTGCTATTTACAATGCTGGAGCAGCAGTGTTTCGTAGCACGGGGAATTCCAAATTGCCTATGAAGCTTTCTTTTCTTATGAATGGAATTAATGTAATTGGCAATGCTATTCTCATCTATGGATTTAGATGTGGAGTGGAAGGTGCAGCTATTCCTACCCTTGTATCACGTATTGTAGTGGCAGTGATTATTACAACATTGTTATGCAATCCGAAACTCACCGTATATCTTGGGTCTATTAAGAGCTGGCGCATAGATCTAGGCGTGATTCGTAGAATATGTTCCATTGGCATTCCAACGGGTGTGGAAAATGGACTGTTTCAATTGGGTAAAATCATGGTGTTAAGTATGGTAGCTTCCTTTGGAACAGCCTCTATTACAGCCAATGCAGTGGCAGGCAATATTGCTATGTTCCAGATTATGCCAGGTATGGCCATTGGAATTGCAACCATAACAGTAATCTCTAGATGCATGGGTGCGGGGAATATAGAGGAAGTAAAATATTATAAAAAGCTTCTTATGAAGTATACTCATGCTGGAATGATTGGCATGAATCTACTAGTTATGATTGCATTGCCTTTTATTCTGCGAATCTACCATTTATCGGAAGAAACAGCAAGTATGACCAGAGAAGTGGTTATTTACTACGGAATCTTCTGTATGATTGTATGGCCTACTTCCTTTCTTGTGCCAAATGTGTTGCGAGCAACGGGAGATGCCGTGTATCCCATGGTGATTAGCATGCTATCCATGTGGATTTGTAGAATTGGATTCAGCTATCTCTTAGGAGTGGTATGGAATATGGGGCTATTTGGAATCTGGGTATCCATGACCTTGGATTGGGTAGCAAGAGCGATTTGCTTCACAGTTCGCTACAAACGTGGGAAATGGGAGCGTAATGCCTTAGTACGGTAAAGGAAAACGTGTTATCGTGTTCGAATTAATAAGATACAAGAGAGAAGGATAGTAGAAATCGTGATTAAGAATAAGGAATTTTATAGACAATTTTTTCGCATATGCATTGTGCTAGTACTCCAAAATGTACTCACCCTAAGTGTAAATTTAGCAGATAACGTAATGCTTGGTAATTATAATGAGGCTGCCCTGTCAGGTGCAACAGCCGTGAATCAAATCCAGTTCGTCTACCAACAACTCCTTATGGGAGTAGGCGATGCACTAGTCATATTTGCAAGCCAATATTGGGGGAGAGGACAGACCAAAGAGATTAAGAAGATTGCATCCATTGCCATGGTGACAGGACTTGTGATTGTCGCAACCTTCTTCCTAGCGGCAACAGTAGCACCTACCTTTTTGCTGACTTTATTTACCGACGATACACAGATTATTGCACAAGGAGTGCAATACCTTTCTATTACAAGATTCACCTATATCTTCCTGGGCATTGTGCTAATTCTACTAGCTACCCTAAGAACAGTAGAGGTTGTTAAGATTGCCTTTGTATTATCGGTTTCCACCTTGATTATTAATTGTGGAATTAACTGGGTATTAATTGCAGGAAGATATGGGTTTCCAGAACTAGGCATAGTGGGAGCTGCCATTGGTACCATTACCGCAAGAATAATAGAACTGATTATTCTGTTGATTTACATTGCACACAAAGATAAAGTTCTGAAGCTGCGCATTCGGGATTACTTGGTATTTGATAAAGAGCTGGCAAAGACTTATTACAGATTATTAGGACCAGTGTTATTTGCAGCAGCATTGTGGGGTGTGAATACTGCTATGCAAACTGCCATATTAGGTCATATGTCTAGTAATGCTATAGCAGCCAATAGTGTTGCAGGGAACCTCTTCTTATTAGTGAAAACAGGAGCCATTGGAGCAGCAGGAACTACAACCATTATGATTGGAAAAGCCATTGGAGAAGGGCGCAGCAATGAATTGCAAGGGTATGCCAATACTTTCCAGAAGATGTTTGTTATCATAGGAGTGGTTGGAAGTGTGATCTTACTGTGCTTAATTAATCCAGTACTTTCTCTCTATAATATATCAGAAGAAACAAGTGTCCTAGCCAAGCAGTTCCTTATGATTCTTAGTGTAACCTTAGTATTCATGTCTTATCAAATGCCTACTAATATTGGGATTATTCGAGGAGCGGGAGACACCAAATATATGATGTACCTAGATACTACTTGCATTTGCTTAATTGTATTGCCACTGTCCTTCTTTATGGCATTTGTAATAGAAGCATCTCCAGTAGTTGTGGTCATGTGCTTGAATGTGGATCAATTTATTAAGGTAATACCAGGATACCTGAAGGTCAATCATGGCAAATGGATTCATGATCTAACCTAGTGCCTATGAGATTCTCATATCATTAGAAGAACAAGTTCTTATAACCCATAATAAATATGTAGAGTATAAGGATTGGAATGATATAAGTTACGTAAGGTCGTATCCATCTAGGGAACTTAACGCCTTTTCCCTTATTCGCTTCTGCTAGTAAAGAATCGAATCCCCATCCATACCTAGAAGTACAGAAGAGTAAATAGAATAAAGAACCAAGTGGTAACAAGTTATTGGATACGATAAAATCTTCTAAATCTAAGATTCCTGTATTAGCACCAAGTGGTTCCAAACCAGACCAAATGTTAAAGCCTAGAACACAAGGAATGGACAATAGTGCGATGATTAGGCAATTGTAAAGAGAGGCTTTTTGTCTACTAATATGGAAACGGTCAACGGTGCAAGCAATAATATTCTCGAATACACCGATTACTGTGGACATAGCGGCACATACCATAAATAGAAAGAATAAACTTCCCCATAATCTGCCCCCTGGCATATGATTGAATACGTTAGGTAAAGTAATGAAAATCAGCGAGGTACCTGCGTTTGGTTGAATGCCAAAGGCAAAACAGGCTGGGAAAATAATAAGTCCGGAGATAAAGGCTACACTAGTATCTAATAAAGTGACGTGAATAGCGGCACTAGTTAGGGTGTTGGAATTATCAATATAACTACCAAAAATCGCCATAGCACCAATACCAAGAGATAAGGTAAAGAATGCTTGCCCCATAGCAGCGAAGATAAATTCACCAAGGGAAATAGTCTCTAAGATATCCAGATTAGGTATTAGGTAGAATCTAAGCCCTTCTTCTGCTCCGTCCAAAGTAACGGAACGAATGGCAAGAAGAACTAAGAGACCAAGCAACCCTAGCATAATTGGTTTCATAATCTTCTCTACACCATTTTGTAAGCCTTGTGAACATACTACCATACCTAGGATGACAACTAACATCATAAAGGACCCCATTAAAAGTGGTTGTGATAGAACTAGATCAAATTGCCCACCAACCGCTTCGGCGTCTAATCCAACAAAGTCTCCAGATGCCATCTTTATGAAATAAATAAACATCCATCCGGCAACAGTCGTATAGAACATCATAAGCAAGTAATTCCCTGCAATTCCAAATAGACTAAATAGATGCCACTTGCTTCCGGCTGGTTCTAATTCATGGAAGGAACGAGCAATGCTCTTCTTACTTCCGCGCCCAACAGCAAATTCCATGACCATAATAGGAAGGCCAAGAATCCCAAGAAATATTAGATACACAAGGACAAACATAGAACCACCATATTGTCCCACTACATAGGGGAATTTCCATACATTTCCTAGTCCAATGGCACATCCTGCCGATATTAAAATGAAGCCAAGTCTGGAGCCGAATTTTTCTCTTTCTTTCATGATATAATCTCGCCTTTCTAGTTCGTTCCTACTCTGCATATAGTGCTGATATGAGCTTAGTATACTAAGCATATTGGGAAAAGTAAAGCCTTTCTGTTAACGTGCTAATGTGCTAATTGGATTATATTGTGTATAGTTGCATATTTTGTCGTATTTATAAATTTTATGAAGAAAACTGTAAAAATACTAGCACATTTTGTGAAAGTGTGATAAAATTACACACAAGAATATAAAATTTTCGGACATATTGATGATGAGAATGTGATTGGGTGTTGAAAATACACCAAAAGTGAGGGACAGTAATGCAGACAAATCCAAAGGTAAATATTAAGTTAGGACAAGTTCTATTAGATTATGGATATATTTCGGAGAAGCAACTTGATAATGCAATTTTATTGCAGAAGGAAAGTAAGAAGCGCCTAGGAGAGATTCTCTTAGATACAGGTGTAATTCGAGAAGATCAATTACTGGTTGCATTAGCTAAGAGGCTTCGATTAAAGGTAGTTGACTTGAAAACTGTTAAAGTAGATATAAAGGTAGTTGCCCTTGTTCCGAGATTAGTAAGTGCCAAGCATTGTATGTTGGCCTTTGCCAATGAGAACAACCGTATCTTAATTGCGGTAAATGACCCTCTTGACTTTTATGCCATTGAAGATGTAAAGTCTTTCATTCAAGAGCAGACAGAAGTAGTGCTATGTAAGCGTGAAGAGCTTCGCCAGATGATTACCAAGTCTTATGCAGAGATTGATGCTAGAAGAGTGTCAGACCGTGCAGATGAAACGGCTTTTGGTACTGTGAAGAAGAGCTCTACTGTAGAGTTAGAAGTGAATTCAGAAGATGAGGAATCACCAATTGTTGCCTTAGTTAACACTATTATCTTAAAGGGATACGCAGAGGCAGCTTCCGATATCCATATTGAACCATTTGAAGAATTTGTCAACATTCGCTTCCGTGTAGATGGTCAATTAACCTCTTACCGTAAGTTAGAAAGCGAATTATCCACTCAGATTTCAACTCGTATTAAGATTCTATCAGAACTTGATATTGCAGAACGTAGATGCCCGCAAGACGGTAACTTTACCGTAGCAATTGACGGGAAAGATGTAGGAATTCGTGTATCAGTTATTCCTACGGTATTCGGAGAGAAACTAGTGCTTCGTTTCTTGTCGCAAACGGTGAAATTAGACCATGCAGAACACTTCGGCATGAATGAGGCTAGTTACAAGATGATGTCCCGTATTATGCGTCATCCGCATGGAATCATCTATATTACAGGGCCGACTGGTAGTGGTAAGACTACTACATTATATATGATGCTTCAGACGCTGGCAGAGAAAGCCATTAACATTAGTACCATTGAAGATCCAGTGGAACGCCACTTGGAGGGAATTTCGCAAGTGCAAGTAAATGTAAAAGCGGGAATCACCTTTGGCGCAGGACTTCGTTCTATGCTTCGACAAGATCCAGACGTAATTCTCGTAGGAGAGACCCGTGATAACGAAACAGCTCAGATTGCTGTAAGTGCAGCGATCACAGGCCATTTAGTATTCTCCACGCTCCATACCAATGATGCCATTAGTTCGGTAGTGCGTTTGTCGGATATGGGAATTAAGCCATACTTAATCGCCAACTCTGTTGTCGGTATTGTTGCACAGAGACTGATTAAGAAGGTGTGCCCACTGTGTAAGGAGAGTTATGAAGCTACAGAGCAAGATAAGGAATTCATTCAAGGAGTGGACATCTTATATAGAGGAAAAGGATGTAGTGCTTGTAACCACACCGGCTATAAGGGACGTATTGCTGTTCATGAGATTCTAGAGATTGATAAAGATGTTCGTTCAATGGTTGCCAACAATGCGCCAACGGAAGAGTTATACCGCTATGTGAAAGATAACAATAAGATGACCTTCGTTAGTGAACACGTATATGAATTAGTTAAAGAAGGTGTTACTACAGTAGAAGAATATGCGAAACACAGTTCCTTCGAAGTATAGAGAAGGAACGAGGTGCCAATAGGCGAAAGGGAATCCAATGAGCTTAATTGATGATATTATTATGTATGCACGTGAGAACACGTGCTCAGATGTTCACTTAACACACGAATTACAGCCTGTTCTTCGCAAGAATGGACGAATCTTTGAATTAGACGTAGCTTGTGGTAAGGAAGATGTTGAGCAAGCAATCTATAGCATGATGTCTAAGGAACATGTAGAGAAGCTGCGAAATGGAGAAGATGCAGACTTCTGTTACACCATGGGACCTGGATATCGACAAAGGGTTAATGTGTACCATCAGCAAGGACATCTTTGTGCGGCGATTCGTATTCTCAACGATGAGATTCCTACATTGAAGAGTCTTAGTCTGCCGGCAGCCATACAAGAGTTGGCCAATAAGCCAAGTGGGCTTGTATTGATTACAGGACCTACTGGTAGTGGTAAGTCTACTACCTTAGCAGCAATGATTGACCACATTAATCTAACAAGAAAAGGACATATTCTAACATTTGAAGATCCCATTGAGTATGTCCATGAACATAAGAAATGTATTATTCACCAAAGAGAAGTGGGGATAGATGTACAATCTTTCGACTTGGCATTAAAGAGTGCTCTACGTGAGGACCCAGATGTTATCCTTGTGGGAGAAATGCGCGACCCAGAGACCATTGCGGCAGCAGTAACAGCGGCGGAAACGGGCCATTTAGTATTATCCACATTACATACAACAGGTGCGGCCAACACCATTGACAGAATTATTGATGCCTTCCCGGAAGGGGCCAAAGCGCAAATCCGGACACAATTGGCAGCAGTGCTGAGAGGGGTGGTTACACAGACATTAGTGCCATTATCAGATGGTAGTGGAAGGTGTGAAGCCTTCGAGATTCTCTTAGTGAATGAAGCGGC
>JAWXVE010000118.1:0-3165 GCA_044425575.1 Eubacteriales bacterium
GTATACCCACTAAGAATAGTATACACTAAAAGCCCAGAAAAATCAATAGATTTGTTGATTTTACTGGACTTTATTTGGTTTTATTTTTATTTAGTGTCAAAATTTCAGGAAGTTGAGATTTTAATATTTTGCTTTTTGACTATTATTTATCTGATTTTTCAATTACTACTTTTGATTTTCTACCCTCTCATTTTATCAATAATACTTTGTATTTCAGCAATTTCCTGTTTCGAAAGTTTTTTTCTTGTTCCAAAGGCAGCTAAAAAAGCTGGTAAAGAACCGCCAAATGCTTCTTCTACATAATGTTCACTATTACGAGCATAAAATTCTTCTCTACTGATAACAGAAGTAACTACTCTATTTTCATTTATAAATAAGCCTCTTTCGCATAATCTTTTCAATACAGTATAGGCTGTTGTTTTTTTCCACTCAAATTCTTCATTTGCAAGCTTTGCTAATTCACCAGAAGCAATTGGTTCATTCTCCCATATGATATCGGCAAACTTTGCCTCTGCAGTTCCAATTTTAATTTTATACATTTTATCACCCTTTACTCCCTTATGCATTCAATTCTACATATCGTAGTACTTTCTAACATACTATTCTAAGTAGAACTAATTGTCAAGCATGCCTTTGATAAAAAATATATACATCATTGGTCTAGTGCCTTCTACCAAAATTACTCCTCGATTAACATGTGGTCAATTCCTTGTTCCACACAATAAGTAGCAACGGTAGGACTAGGGGTAGTTATGGTAAGATTATCACAACTCAGAAAAATCGTTTCTCCAATAGAAGTGACACTTTCTGGTATGGTGACACTCATTAGATTTGGACAACCCTCATTACAGACAAAAACAGCCAGTTCTATCCTATATTTTCACAGGCAAAACTCCTGTCGTCGGATTAACTGGCTGTATTCTTATTATTAATAGGGTAATCTCTTATACTTAATCTACATACCCAAGAACAAATGCATAGAACTTATTTGTCTCAAAAGTAATGGTTGTCGGGTCATTATCTAAGTCCGAATAGAATGCAACTGCTCCATCTTCTGATACACCAAACATGCGGAACGTACGTCCTTCTTCTTGTAAAGATTCTGGAATCTGCAATTCAATCTTCACGTTATTTCCATTGTAATAGGTTAAGATATTATTTACGAAGATGTTGTACGTTCTACCAAGGGTGTAATCTCCTTGGATTAGTGCTACTGCATCGAAGAACAACGGCCCTTGTACATCTATTACCATACGAATGGTATCCATACTAGTTACAACTTGATAGAATGGATCTTCTCCTCCTACAAGAGAATAACGGTAGATATCTGCTGGTTCTGTTGGCACCCATGCAGGTGGCACATAGGTATTAATTGTTTCCGTAACCGCTGGTGCTGCTGGTGCTGCCTGTGCTGTCATACCATTGGTCAATAGGATTACACCTACTGCACAACACATGGTTAATAGAATCTTAACACTTGTCCATTTACTGATCATCTTCATGTTTTCACTTCTTTCTAGTGTTTTCTTCCCACACTTTTGTATTCGTATCTTAGCTTTTACGCAATTATCATATCACCCCCTTTGTTTGTCAACTTCTTGTTTTCTCGTGTTTCTATCTGAATATTTTCTTCTATTTCATCATTAATTCCTGAATAATTGGGGTAAGTTGTTTCTCCATATATGAGAGTTATTATGGAGTCCAGGAATTTCCTCTTGTGAATAGAAATAACCTGCTAAGATTTCTCCTAGCAGGCTATGTGTTGTAGTATTCTTTTCTTCCATCTTACTATTCGAGGGATTCCGTTGATATTTCTTATTATTCTAAGCTATTTGATCATTTCATGCCCCTTTATTTCTACTCAATTCCACCTTGAATTTTATACAGATTTGCGAACACCATTTTTCCAGAAGCCAATACACCAAATATCCTATAACAGTCCCCAGTGTATTTAACCATAGGTCATTAAGTTTCTTTTATTACTTTAAATGGTATTAAATTAACACGACTAAATAGATTGGTATCCATGACCAATTCTAAATCTGTAAGTATTGTTTGTGAAGTAAGTCCTACTAGGAACACCATAAATAGTACTACTCCACTTTCATGAAACAGGTTGGTATGTATGCCCTTTTTCCTCATGAAATATACACGCAAAGCTCTAAATATGAAAATGGCTGGCAATACCGCAATCATATATGGCAGCATATCTCCAATATAATATAATGCTGAATGTATATACTTCATGTTCTCTCCCTCTGTTCCTTTCTAATCTCTTTACCGCTTCATCTATCTGGCCATATCACGTTAAGCTTGCTACGTTCTACTCGGAGCATTGCATATTTCTTCTGACTTCCATCCATTGGAACACACCATGCACCCCACTCCATAGCATAGAATGTCCTCCATGGAAAAAGTAGTCCCCAACAAAATGCGAAAGAATTTGCTATCGCCTAGTCCTAAGAGTGTCACATAATCAAAATATTGCAGCACTTCTATTGCAGTTGCAAAAGCAAAGAGAAAAAGTGGCAATAATTTCAGCGAATTCAACAAAATAATTCTTGCGAAAAAGTATAGTACAATCACCACCAGAACATCTCCCACATAAGGTCGAATAAAGTCATCACGAACATAGAGTGCAATAACCACTTCGGTAATGAGTAGTACGAATGCTATTATAATGAAAAAGAGTCTTTTATTCATATGCTCTCCTCTCTTCTCTGCACCACTTCTTCAAAATATACTTCTTCCAACACTTCTACTGTTGTCTTCCCTGCACTAATCTCCGTAATCTTCTTCTCAAATCCGTCCATATCTTCAATCGGTACGATTACAGTTAACACAATCACATCCGTATACTCACTATCCTCTTGGTTTAATCCTCGCTGACCAAGTTCATATAATACCTTTCCAATTGTATTGTAATCCGTGTGTATCTTCACTTTCTTTCCAAGGCTCATACTGGCAGTCTGGCACTGTGCTAGTCCTGCTTTTGTGGCATCCATATAGGCACGAACAAGGCCTCCCGTACCAGCGTGTGTCAAGTAAGGACTAAAAATTTATTTTAAAATCTGCAAGTGGGTCATGCAGATTTGACTATTTTATAATCCAATGGCCTGTTTTATTTGAGCCAACTCTTTCAATAATATTTAATTTGCGGAGATT
>JAWXVE010000038.1:0-20460 GCA_044425575.1 Eubacteriales bacterium
GTCGAGGGTTCGAGTCCCTTCTGGGTCGTAATAGCTATCAAAATGAATATTTATTTATTCCCAAGGGATCTTAGCTCAGCTGGGAGAGCATCTGCCTTACAAGCAGAGGGTCACAGGTTCGAGCCCTGTAGGTCCCATCATCCATTACCAGTTATGGATAAAACGCCGGCGTGGCGGAACTGGCAGACGCACAGGACTTAAAATCCTGCGGGACTTATACTCCCGTACCGGTTCGATTCCGGTCGCCGGCATAAGAAAAGCATCATCCGAAAGGATGGTGCTTTTCTTATGCCACAGTAGACTAGGAATCCGTATAGTTAGGGTTATCAACCCACATAAGATTCGCGTCATCAAAAACTTTCCCTATTCATAGAGCAGTTATTGTGATACAATATAGTTACGTAGTACAAGGAATAGTAACTTGAATCAGATGAGTAGCATTGCATCGGGATAGGAGGCTGATATGAGGTGTAAAAGGGTTGGATTAGAGGCAAATGTCTATAAGTACAAGTTAAGCGAAGGTCTTGAAGATGGATTTGAATTATGGGCAGATATTTTAACAGATGGTTGGATTGTAACGGATTTTTTGATTAAAGTAACAAGAGAAGATGGAAGTATTGTGTGTCCGTACATTAAGCACCGTAGAGGTAGAACTTTTATTGGTGAGAATGATTATATAATTATAGAAGATGATGGAACGAAGCATGTGTGCGGCGCAGATAAAATCTTTAAGAGATATGCAGATATCTAAACAGAGCATACATATGGTAGAATAAAGAATCACATAAGGAGTCGGTATCAGAAATTGGTACCGATTTCTTGTATAGTAGAATGTTGGAGAATGTGTAAAAGTATATGGATGATCAAAGGGAAGATATTGCTGAAACAGTGATTCTAGTAGGACTGAATTGTAATCGAGATGATGGTTTTGAAGATTCGATGATCGAGTTGAGAGAGCTTGCTAGGGCTTGTCATATGGAAGTTGTGGAACAGGTAACTCAGAATTTACCAGCTCCAATACAGTCCCATTATATTGGAAAAGGTAAAGTGCAAGAGATTAAGGAGTTATTGGAGGATTTAGAGGTAACTATGGTCTTATTCAATCATAGTTTATCACCTATGCAAATGCGCAACTTGCAGAAGGAATTAGAGATGCCTATTCTAGATCGAACTAGCTTAATCCTAGAAATATTCCATAAACGTGCTAGAACGAGAGAAGCTAAGATTCAAGTAGAAGTAGCAAGATTGCAGTACCTATTGCCAAGACTTGTTGGACTCCATGCTTCATTAGGACGCCAAGGTGGAGGCAGTGGATTGCATAACAAGGGAACAGGAGAGAAGAAGATTGATCTTGACCGGAAGCGTATTCAAATGCGAATCTATGAGTTAGAAAAGGAACTTGAACAGGTAGAAAAGGAGCGAATGACTCAGAGGAAAAAGAGAGCCACATCTGGCATGAAACGTGTTGCCCTAGTAGGCTATACAAACGTTGGAAAATCTACTTTAATGAATGTGATTACCAAGAGCAGTGAAAAACAAGACGGGAAAAAGGTTTATGTAGAAGATATGTTGTTTGCCACACTTGACACAACTGTCAGAAAAGTGAAAATGCCTAATAATAGGGAGTTTCTTCTATCAGATACAGTAGGGTTTGTTAGTAATCTTCCTCATAATCTAATTAAGGCATTTCATGCTACTTTAGAAGAAGTACAGGAGGCCGACTTACTGATTCACGTGGCAGATTATTCCAATGATGATGTGGAATATCAAGTGGAGGTGACAAGAGATACTTTGTCCATGCTACACGCACATGAAATACCAACGATTCTAGTATATAATAAGGCAGAAGGTAAGATGTTTCATCTACCACGTGTTCAAGAGGAACGGATTTACATGTCGGCCAAAGAAGGCATTGGTCTATGTGAGCTCATGGAAATGATTAACATGGCATTGTTTGGGGAGGAGCAAGAACATACATTTCTAATTCCCTACCCAAAGGGGCAAATGGTATCATACTTAAATGAACATGCTACTATATTGAATACTAGTTACGAGGCAGAGGGGATAGTGTTGCAAGTATTATGCAGCGAGCGTGTGGCACACACTTGCAAGGAATACGCATTGTAACATTACGCACAGATATGAATATTAAGCTAGGTAAGATGAAACAAACACGATGAAAATAGGAAGAAAGGTATGGTTGAAGCGTATGACATATGAGAGGGCATATGAAAAGGCAAAAGAATTTAGACAAGAACATATTTTAACTTATTATCAGGAATTGACAGAATGTGAGCAAGTGCAATTGTGTAAGCAAATCGAGGAATTGGATTTTTCATTAATTCCGTTAGCGCTGGAACAGAAGGAGTCAGGTAAAGGAGAAATTAGCCCACTACGAGCCATGGAATTAGAAGAAATAGATGAGAAGAGAGAACTTTATTATGGAATAGGAATCGAAGCAATTCAGGCAGGAAAAATAGCAGCTCTTATGTTGGCCGGTGGTATGGGTACTAGATTGGGGTCCGTGCAACCAAAAGGCATGTATAACATAGGAATTAAGAAGCATCGATTTATATTTGAATGCCAAATTAGTAATTTATTAGAAGTGGTACAAGAAGCAGGTGTGTTTATACCTTTGTATATTATGACCAGCCATACCAATCATAAGGAGACGGTAGCTTTTTTTCAAGAGCATGATTATTTTGGATATGAGAAAGAATCGGTCATATTTTTCGTTCAAGAGATGGCACCTACAACTGATTTGCAAGGAAAGGTATTGTTAGAGGCGAAAGGTATTATTGCTTCATCACCTAATGGAAATGGTGGATGGTTTGCATCCATGGACCATTGTAATTTGCTAGAAGATCTTTATGAGAAAGGCATTGAATGGATTAATGTATTTGCAGTAGATAATGTATTACAACATATTGCTGACCCATATTTTATTGGAGCAACGCTTCATGCCAATAGTACAGTAGGTGCTAAGGTAGTTCGTAAAGCCTCCCGTGACGAAGCAGTAGGGGTCATATGTTTAGAAGATGGAAAGCCTTCTATTGTGGAATATTATGAATTAACAGATGAATTGATGGATGCAGTAGACGAGCAAGGCAACCCATTATATAACTTTGGAGTGATATTGAATTATTTATTTCAAGTGGATGAACTAAAGAATATGTTATCTATGCAGATGCCGCTTCATGTAGTGAAGAAAAAAATTCCGTACATGAATGAAGTAGGTGAGTACATACAACCAGTGGAGGAGAACGGGTGTAAATATGAAACCTTAGCCCTTGATATGATTCACTTAGCTCATAGTTGCCTACCATTTGAAGTGGAACGGAACAAGGAATTTGCACCGATTAAAAATAAAGAAGGTAAGGATTCTATTGTAACGGCACGTATATTGTTGCAAGAAAATGGAATTGAACTATAAGGAGACGTATATGATTCCAAAAGACCCTGTCATGTTATTAAGTTATCTGAATGTAAAATTACGAGATGAATACGATTCGCTTGGGCAATTATGTGAAGATTTGCAGATAGAAGAACAAGAGATAGTGAAGGCTATGTGCCAAATTGATTATTCTTATGACCAAGAGCACAATCAATTTAAGTGAGTCATTGATTTTCTCATAGGAACTCGCATATATTGTAAGAAAAAGCTTGCGAGGAATTCTGTTTGAAAAGAATAAAAGAATATGTACTCATTGCATTCTATTTAGATGTTTTTCTACTTTGTATGTTAGGCACAAGAATCGAAGTGATTCAAACGTGGAATATGGAAGTAGAAGAGGCTAAGGAAGTTGCTATTACTTTTGATGATGGGCCACATGCAAGTTATACGTCATTTCTATTAGAAGAACTTGCAAAAAGAGATGTAGTGGTCACCTTTTTTGTAACGGGAGAGCATGCTGCAGAGGCAAAAGACTTAATTGCAAAAATGACAGAGGATAGTCATCTTATTGGCAATCATACCTATAGCCATATGCAATTAACGGATAGTAATCTGGAGGAATTTAAACAAGAATTACTTGCAACGAGCCAAGTGATTTATGAAATCACTGGAACGACTACACAATATGTACGCCCACCTTATGGAGTATGGGATGAGTCTATAGAAGAAGAGCTTGATATGATTCCAGTATTTTGGACAATAGACCCCCTTGATTGGTGCAGTGATGACCCAGTAGCAATTGCTCAAACAGTGTTAAAAGAAGTGGAAGATGGTGATATTATTCTATTACACGATTCTTTTGAAAGTAGTGTAGAAGCAGCACTTATTATTATAGATGAGTTGTTAGCAAGGGGATACAACCTTGTAACTGTTGAGGATATTATAATGGAGTAGGAGTATAAATGGATTTATTTACATATATGAGAGAAAATACCAGGGAGAAAGAATCACCACTTGCAGCTAGAATGCGCCCAACTACTTTAGAGGAAGTGGTGGGACAGCAACATATTATTGGAAAAGGGAAATTATTATATCGTGCTATCCAGGCAGATAAAATTACATCTATTATCTTCTATGGACCACCTGGAACTGGTAAGACTACATTGGCAAAAGTAATTGCAAATACTACAAGCGCATCTTTTTGCCAAATTAATGCTACCGTAGCAGGAAAAAAAGATATGGAACAAGTAGTAAAGGAAGCCAAAGACACCCTTGGTATGTATCAACGGAAAACAATTTTATTTATTGATGAAATTCATCGATTTAATAAAGCACAACAAGATTATTTACTACCTTTTGTAGAAGATGGCACACTTATTCTGATTGGAGCAACTACTGAAAATCCTTATTTTGAAGTCAATACAGCATTGCTTTCACGTTCTAGTATCTTCGAACTAAAGCCATTGGAGGTAGAAGATTTAGAAGAATTAATACGAAGAGCAGTATATGATGAGAAGAAGGGACTTGGCATGTATGGAGCAACTATTGCAGATGATGCCATTACATTCTTGGCCAACGCTTGTGGCGGTGATGCAAGATATGTGCTCAATGCTGTGGAACTTGCAGTGTTAACGTCAGAACGTCCTATAGAAGGCAAGCTTCACATTACGATAGAAATTGCCAGCGAGTGTATTCAGAAAAAGATTATACGATATGATAAGAATGGAGATAACCATTACGACACCATATCTGCTTTTATTAAAAGTATGCGGGGGTCAGACCCAGATGCGGCACTTTACTATCTTGCTAAAATGTTAACGGCTGGAGAAAGTGTAGCTTTTATTGCCAGACGTATCATCATATGTGCATCAGAAGATGTGGGTAATGCAGACCCAACGGCACTCATTCTTGCTACGAATGCCTCTTTAGCAGTAGAACGTATTGGAATGCCAGAGGCACAAATCATCTTAGCACAGGCAGTGACTTATATTGCCACTGCCCCAAAGAGCAATGCAGCACTTGGAATATTTGAGGCTATGAAAGAAGTGCAAGTCTCTGGTAACTTACCAATTCCATCTCATTTACAAGATGCTCACTATAAGGGGGCTTCTAAGTTAGGACATGGAGTGGGTTATGAGTATCCTCATGACTATAATAATCACTATGTTACACAGCAATACATGCCATATGAATTGAGTGGTAGAGAGTTCTATCATCCAAGTGGCATGGGATACGAGCAGAAGATTAAAGAACATATGAAAACATTGCGGAGCAAAGATTCTTAGAATAATTGCTCCGTTAAGTATTTGTAGATTTGTTCATTCTTTTTATTCCAATTCTCACAAATAGAAGCCGCCATTTCTTCTAAAGGAACGGATAGCTTCATATCTACAATAATAGTATCTCGCTCTTTTGCCAATAAATGTGCTTCATACTCTCCAGAAGTAGAGGATTTATAGTAATTGGCTAGAATGGATACTTCGTTACGCAGCTGAAATTCATTTTCTAGTAGGTAAATATCAATATCATTCCGAATAGCAGTGCTAAGGCGATTTTTAAAGAAGGAGAGCGTGGAAATACCATCTTCGCTAATGGTAAGATAAGTGCGATTTCCAATGGTCTCACTTACGAGTAAGTCAGCATCTTCTAATTCACCAATAGTATTTTGTAAAGTAATAAAGTCGGTATACTCTTGTTCTAATATGAAATTGCTAATCTGCGATTTCGTCATAGAAAAAGATACTTTTTCAAGCATATATAATATAATTAATTTATAAAGAGTGTGTGATTCTTGATGCATAACAATAAACTACCTTTCTTCTCATAAGGTTCTTCCTTGATAGCGTTGTTCGCGTTTCATTGTGTTATGAATTGCATTTAAAATATTTCGCTTGCCAAGACTCCATAGTGGAGCAATTAATAGATCCTTTGGGCCATCACCAGTAATGCGATGAATTACAATGTCTGGGGAAAGCTGCTCTATACAAGTAATGACTAGTGAGGCGTATTCTTCCAAGGACATACAGGTAAAGTCTCCATGTTCATATGCTAGAGCAAGGTCTGTATCTCGCAGGACGTGTAGAAGTTGAAGCTTGATTCCCATAATAGGGAATTGATTTAAGTAGTTCATAGTAGCTAGAATATCTTCAGTTGTTTCACAAGGAAGGCCTAGAATCGTATGTACCACAATGGGAATCTGTATTTGTGTTAAGTGTGAAACTGCTTCTTCAAAGACTGGTAAGGAATAGCCACGTCTAATGTAAGTAGCAGTTCTCTCGTGTATGGTCTGAAGTCCAAGCTCTACCCAAATCATTTGGTGTGGAAATTCTTCTCGTAGGCTTTCTAGCAAACCTAATACCTCTGGACCTAGACAATCGGGGCGAGTAGCAATGGAAATCCCAACTACTAGTGGATGAGACAGAGCTTGAGTATATAGGAAGCGTAGCCGTTCCACAGATGCATAGGTATTCGTATAGGATTGAAAGTATGCAATGTAACGATTACCAATCTGCTTGCGTGTATAGGAAGCAATTCCTTGCTCAATTTGTGCTTGTATATTAGGTTGATACTGAGAGGCATATTCTCCGCTACCACCTGAACTACAGAAGATACAACCTCGTGTATCTAAGGTTCCATCACGATTAGGACAAGTCATATTCACATCTAGAGCGATTTTGTAGATTTTCTCGCCAAAGCGTTGCTTTAAGTAGTAGTCAAGGGAATAATAGGGCTTCTGCCCCCACATTGGGGTAGTTGTCATAGTGATCTGCTTTCTCGCTGTTTAGGGCGTTATATGGGATTTCACAGCATCTGCTACAACACTTGCCACATTGGGGTTAAAAGCAGAAGGAATGATATTATCTTCTGTTAGTTCCTCATCTGGAATAAGCTTAGCAAGAGCTGTGGCAGCAGCCAACTTCATGGATTCTGTAATCTGTGTGGCACGTCCCTCCAAAGCACCTTTAAAAATCCCTGGAAAAGCTATTACATTGTTAATCTGGTTAGGAAAATCAGAACGTCCAGTTCCTACGACTCTGGCACCATGGGCTTTGGCAATATCTGGCATGATTTCGGGCACAGGATTAGCCATAGCAAATAAAATAGAATCCTTATTCATAGAAGCAACCATTTCTCCAGTTACAATATTAGGGGCTGAAACACCTACGAAAATATCAGCATTTTGTAAGGCATCCGCTAGCGTTCCAGCTTCTTGATTCGGATTGGTAAGGGTTAACATCTTCTCTTGCATCCAGTTCAATCCCTCCATATGAGCATTCAAGATGCCAGGTCGATCGCAAAGAATGATATTGGTAAATCCATAGGTGAGTAATAATTTTGTAATAGCAATTCCAGCACTGCCTGCTCCATTTACCACTACTTTACATGATGTCTTATCCTTGCCGACTACTTTTAAAGCATTAATAATACCAGCTAGTACCACAATGGCAGTACCATGCTGATCATCATGGAACACAGGAATAGAAAGAGTATTCTGCAGTCGTTCCTCAATTTCAAAGCAACGAGGTGCGCTAATATCTTCTAGATTAATTCCACCAAAAGCAGGTGCAAGGTGAGTGATTGTCTGGATTAGTTCTTCAGTATCTTGTGTATCTAAGCAAATTGGTACAGCATTTACATTGCCAAATTCCTTGAATAAGACTGCTTTTCCTTCCATTACAGGCAGTGCAGCATAAGGACCAATATTACCTAGACCAAGAACAGCACTTCCATCTGAAACAACAGCAACTGTATTAGCTTTTACCGTATAGGTATAAGCAGCATCTTGATTCTCGGCAATGACTTTACAAGGTTCTGCCACGCCTGGAGTATAAGCCAGTGCAAGATCTTCTCTTGTTTTAATGGAGATTTTAGAAGTGGTTTCTAACTTGCCATTCCATTCCTCGTGAAGTTGTAGTGCTTTTTGATTTGTATTCATGTGATATAACCTCTTTTCTACAGAATGATTCGTGTGTATTGTGTATGAAATCGGTGTTTCTATATCATCATATAGCATTTATCTTCACTATTCAAGAAAAAAGTCTTTCGTTTTTCATGAAAAAGGTGTATGATAGATTAGGAATCAACAGAAGTATCGTAAGCACATCTTTGATGTAGTCAGAACAATTCGTTATAAGCACCCTGGAGAACTAGTCGCGGTTAGGAAATATAATGAAGTAAATTAGCAATCGTGTAGTCATATAGAGCGAATAAGCATAGAAAAGAGGAGGATATACATGACAAGAGAACAGTATGAAACAATTGCACTTGGTGAGTTAAAGGAGATTGCAAAGGTTCGGGGTATTCGTATTAGGGGGAATTCCAAGAAAGCGGATATTATCGAATTAATGCTAGAGGCTGATCAAGCAGACGAAGAGAAGCAAAAGACAGATGGTGGGGACAAGCAAGAAAAAGCAGATGCCTCAGAAGATGGAAAGGCTCGTTCAAAGGAAAAAGATAGTGTGACCATGTCAGAATTAGACAGTGGTATTGCAGCAGAAGGAATCCTAGAAGTAATGCCTGACGGATATGGATTTATTCGTTGTGAGAATTTTATGCCAGGAGATAACGATGTGTATGTGGCACCTAGTCAAATTAGACGATTTAGTCTTAAGACAGGAGATATCTTATCAGGCAATACAAGAATTAAGAATCAAGGCGAGAAATTTAGCGCATTATTATATGTGAGCACAGTAAATGGAATTGATCCAGAAATTGCTTCTCAAAGAAAAAACTTTGAGGAATTAACACCAATTTTCCCAAATGAGAGAATTCATCTAGAACGTCCAGGTGCTTCAGTAGCTATGAGAATTACAGATTTACTTAGTCCAGTAGGAAAAGGACAAAGAGGTATGATTGTATCGCCTCCAAAAGCTGGTAAAACAACTTTGTTAAAAGAAGTGGCTAAGTCAATTAAGGTAAATCATGGAGACTTACATTTGATTATCTTATTAATTGATGAGCGACCAGAGGAAGTTACAGATATTCGAGAAGCCATTGAGGGACCTAATGTGGAAGTAATCTATTCCACTTTTGACGAATTGCCAGAACATCACAAGAGAGTGGCAGAGATGGTAATTGAACGTGGAAAACGTCTTGTAGAACATGGGAAAGATGTAGTAATTCTTCTGGATAGTATTACAAGATTAACAAGAGCATATAACCTTACTATTCCATCTTCTGGACGAACCTTATCAGGTGGTTTGGATCCAGCAGCACTTCATATGCCAAAGCGATTTTTTGGAGCGGCTAGAAATATGAGAAATGGTGGAAGTTTAACAGTACTTGCAACTGCATTAGTAGAAACAGGTTCTAAAATGGATGATGTGGTATTTGAAGAATTTAAGGGAACTGGTAATATGGAATTAGTACTAGACCGTAAATTATCAGAGAGACGAATTTTCCCTGCTATTGACATTCAAAAATCTAGCACAAGGCGAGAAGATCTCCTACTTACCAAAGAAGAAGCAGAAGCAATTAATATTATGAGAAAGGCATTGAATGGTATGAAATCAGAAGATGCGGCAGATCGTTTTATTGATATGTTTTCAAAGACTAAGGATAACAAGGAATTTATTGGGCAAGTTAAAAAAATTAAAATATAATTTTTAAGATTAAAATATAAATATTTACAAATAATGCTTGTCATTTCTATAATTATATGGTACAATAACCAAGCTGTTTAAGAGATGAGAGCAAGATAACTAAGAATTCATAATATAGAGAGGTGAATCATATGAGAGAAGGAATCCATCCAAATTACCATCAAGCAACTGTAACTTGTAACTGTGGGAACACATTTGTCACAGGGTCGACTAAAGATAGTATTCACGTTGAAGTTTGTTCAAAGTGTCATTCATTTTACACAGGTCAACAGAAAACTGCTAGAGCTGACGGACGTATTGATAAGTTCAATAAGAAATACGGTGTGGCAAGCAAATAAGTTATGCAAACAAGGTTGAGGTTACTATATCTCAACCTTATTTTTACTTTATGGCATTGATTGGAGATTAATATTAATATGAAACATGCAAAGCAGTGCTTTTCTGGAATTGGGGGTCAAGCAGTACTAGAAGGCGTTATGATGAAATGCAAAGATCAATATGCAGTTGCAGTTCGGAAAGAATCGAAAGAAATCGAAACCAAGGTGGAAGAATACAAAGGAATCTTTGGGAGTTCTGTGATTAAGAAAGTTCCATTTATTCGAGGTGTGTTTCAGTTTGTTGATTCCATGGTATTAGGTATGAAAGCACTTACGTATTCCACGTCCTTTTATGAAGAAGAACAGGAACCTTCTAAGTTTGAACGCTTTATTAGTAAGATATTAGGGGATAAAGCAGAATCAGTTATTATGGGGTTTACCATGATTCTATCCTTTGCATTGGCTATTGGCATTTTTATGGTATTGCCATATGGAATATCTAGTTTATTTCGTAATGTAATAGATAGTACAATTCTTCTAGGAGTAGTAGAGGGATTTGTTCGCATTGGTATTTTTGTGGGATATGTATCCTTAATATCATTGATGAAAGATATTCATAGGTTGTATCAATATCACGGAGCAGAACATAAGTGTATTAATTGCATTGAAAGTGGACTTGACTTAACGGTAGAGAATGTGATGAAGAGTTCTAAAGAACATAAGCGATGTGGAACGAGCTTTATGCTCATTGTTATGGTGATTAGTATTTTCGTATTTTTCTTTATTACAGTAAGTAATCCTGTGTATCGCGTCTTACTACGTATTGCCTTGTTGCCAGTAATTGCAGGAATATCCTATGAAATTATACGGTTAGCAGGAAGAAGCAATCATGTACTCGTAAGACTTATATCAAAGCCAGGCATGTGGTTGCAACATTTAACCACAAAAGAACCGGATGCTTCCATGGTGGAAGTTGCAATTGCTTCTGTAGAAGCAGTCTTTGATTGGAAGGAATATTTGAAACAGGAGTTCCAAAGAGATTAGACAGAGGAATAGGTTGAAATAAGAATATGACATACCAAGAAGCTTATACAAATGGAATGATAATACTGTCAGAATATGGAATTTGTAATGCAAAGCTAGACGCGCGACTATTATTAGAATATGTAGGGCAGTTGTCACTGCATGATATATTTGCTCACGGAGAACGTGAATTGAGTGAGGAATTATGGAAATCCTATGAAGGATTACTCCATGAACGTGGAACCCATGTGCCTTTACAGTATTTAACAGGAGAGCAGGAATTTATGGGACTTTCCTTTGTTGTAAATAAACACGTACTAATCCCTAGGCAAGACACAGAATTTCTAGTAGAAGAGGGACTCTTACATATATATGATGGCATGAAACTCTTAGATATTTGCACGGGTTCGGGGTGTATCTTATTAAGTGCTATGCATTATAAGAATGATTGCAGTGGTGTAGGAGTAGATATTTCTAAGATGGCCTTAGAAGTAGCAAGAACGAATGCGAAGAACCTAGGTATCCAAGCTGAATTTATGGAAAGTGATTTATTAGAGAAAGTACAAGGGAAGTTTGATGTTGTATTTTCTAATCCACCCTATATTAGAAGTGAATTAATTGATACGTTAATGGAAGAGGTCCGAGACCATGAACCAAGACTTGCTTTAGATGGGTTGGAAGATGGATTATTCTTCTACCGAAGGATTGTGGATGGGGTGAGACAACATATGAACCGAGGTGGCTATCTGTTATTGGAAATAGGTCATGATCAAAGTGTTTCGGTATCTCATCTGATGGAGAAAGCAGGATTTACTCATGTAGAGGTACAGAAAGATTATGCTGGCAATGATAGAGTAGTAAAAGGGATGTACATAGAATAGATGTACATAGAATAGATGTACATAGAATAGAAAGGATGTTTGTAAGATGTTTGACCGTTTGGAAGATTTATTAATACGATTCGAGGAAATTATGGGGGAATTACATGAGCCAACTGTTGCCAATAATCAAGAGCGTTTTCGCTCCTTAATGAAAGAGCAAAGTGATTTAACACCTATTGTAGAGGCGTATCAAGAATATAAAAAGTGTAACCAAGATATTGAAGATAGCTTAATCATGTTAGATGAAGAGTCAGATGAAGAAATGCGGGATATGCTAAAGGAAGAGCTGGCAGCAGCCAAGAAGCGTGTGGAAGAGTTAGAGCAAGAACTTCGGATTCTATTATTACCGAAAGATCCTAATGATGACAAGAATGTCATAGTGGAAATTCGAGGAGGTGCAGGTGGTGACGAGGCTGCTTTATTTGCAGCAGAGGTATATCGTCTCTATGTTCATTATGCAGAAAGTCAACGTTGGAAAGTAGAGACAATGAATATGGATGAAATTGGTATTGGTGGTATGAAGGATGTTACCTTTATGATCACAGGACAGGGTGCATATTCTAAGCTCAAGTATGAAAGTGGAGTGCATCGCGTACAACGAGTACCTGAAACAGAATCAGGTGGAAGAATTCATACTTCGACCATAACGGTGGCAGTTATGCCAGAAGTAGAAGAAGTAGATGTGGTTATTGATGAGAAAGATATTCGTATTGATGTTATGCGTGCTTCTGGAAGCGGTGGTCAATGTGTCAATACTACAGATTCAGCAGTTCGACTTACCCATAATCCAACAGGTATCGTGATCTATAGTCAAACAGAGAAGTCTCAGATTCAGAATAAGGCAAAAGCCTACGCTTTGCTACGTGCTAAATTATATGACCTAGAACAACAAAAGCAACACGATGCAGAAGCAGAGTTACGCAGAAGCCAAGTAGGAACAGGAGATCGCTCGGAAAAGATTCGAACTTATAACTTTCCGCAAGGGCGTGTAACGGATCACCGTATTAATTTAACTTTGTATAAATTAGACAAGATTATGAATGGAGATATTCAAGACATTATTGATGCCTGTATCGCTGCTGACCAAGCTGCTAAATTAGCAAAAATGAATGGAACGAATTAAAATGAATATGGAATTTAAGGAAATCACATTACAAGAGAAAGAGATCATAGAATCCTACTACGCAAAGGAACAATCTAGAAGTTGTGAAGCAACATTTGCTAATAACTTCTTGTGGTCGCCTCATTACGAGATTGATTATACCATTGTCTCTAATATGTTAATCTTTCGATTAGGGGGAGACCAAGTTGCTTTTTCTTTTCCAGCAGGACGAGAACACCTACAAGAAGCAATGGAATGGATGATGAGTTATTTTCAGAAAATAGATAAGCCATTTCGTATGACAATGGTGACAGAAGAACAATTTCAACGATTAAATGAACTTTATCCAGATGAATTTCAGATTGAGTATGATAGAGTTTTCGCTGATTATATCTATGAAATTGATAAAATGACAACTTTGTCAGGTAAAAAATTACATGGAAAAAGAAATCATATTAATAAATTCAAAGCAATGAACCCTGATTGGTGTTATGAAGATATTACCAAGGACAATACACAAGAATGTCTTCAAATGTTAGAAGGGTGGCGCGTGATGAACTTATGCGATGGTGATCCAGAGAAATCAAAGGAATTGTGTGTAAGTCGGAATGCAATCATTCGCCTAAAGGAACTGGGTTTAGTTGGGGGATTATTACGAGCTGGTGGGAAAGTAGTTGCAGTTACCGTAGGAGAAGCATGCAATGAAGATACTTTTGTGGTTCACATTGAAAAAGCATTTTCAGATGTACAAGGTGCATACCCTATGATTAATCAGCAATTTCTATTGCACCATGCAGAGCATTACCAGTATGTGAACCGAGAAGAGGATACTGGTGCAGAGGGTTTAAGAAAAGCGAAACTATCGTATTATCCTTGTTTTTTACAAGAAAAAGGTGTGGTAACAAGGAAAAAATAATAGAACTCATATTATGTTTCTGCAAAATGATTGACAGTGAAAGCGGTTTGAATTAAAATGAAAAAAACAAAAGAAAAGAGGAGAATTGAGAGATGGAAGGACAAGTAGAATTAATTGTAGGATTGATTGGGGGATTGATTGGGTTTTGCGTTATCTTGATTGTATGCCTTGTACCAATTATCGGAGTATGGAAAACCTACACAAAAGCAGGTCAAAGTGGATGGGCATCTATTATCCCAATTTATAATAATTATGTAATTGCTAAAATCGTATATGGTGAAAAGCTGGGATATATAGGTATTGTAGGTATTCTAATTGCTTATATTCCAGTAATTGGAACTTTAGCTAGTATGATTTTTTGGGTGTATACTTGGTACTATTTATTTAAAGCGTATAATTGCACAGGTGGAACAGCAATCCTTTATACGATTTTTCCGCTAATCGGTTTTATCTGTATAGGATTTGGAAAGAGTAGTTATATTGGCGTTCAAGATAATATGATTACGCAAAAGCTTACAAAAGAGTAAGAAATTAGAGAAGTCCCGTGAGGACTTCTTTTTTTTATGAAAAAGTAAACAGAAACTTCTTAATAGCTCTTGCATATTATTCCACAATATGCAACAATTAGAAGAGAAGTGTAAGGCCTGATCTTGAAAGGAGTAAATGTATGTTAGAAAAATCATTGGTGTATCCAGTAGAAGCAAATCGAGGAAACGTAGGTGTTCTCATAGCAGCTGTGGAAGCATTTGGAGAAAAAATGGAGGCGAGTCCAAAAGAGCAGCGAACCTTGACTCTGTTAGCAGAAGAAGTACTTGGTTTGCTAAATTCAATTGTGTATGTGCAAGAGGGGTGTTTCTTTATAGAAAAAGATGGAGACGACTATCATATTCAATTAACTGGAAAGGCTAATTTAGATGAAGCAACACAAACGATGTTAGTAGAATCTTCTAGCGATGGTAAGAATAAATCGTATGAAGGTGTATCAGGAAAGATTTTCCGTGTGATTGATTCTTTCTTTACCCAAGAAGCATGCGAAGCCATGACAATGGCATCCATGCAAGCGCAAATGGGTGGCTACACCCCAGTGTATGGGACTTCATGGTCATTAAGTCAATTCTACGAAATCACCAAGGAAGATACAGAAGAGTGGGATGGATTAGAGCGTTCTATTTTATTAAAACTTGCAGATGATGTACTAGTGGGTGCAAGAGGTGATAAAGTAAATATAACTATCATCAAATCTTTTGATACCCAATAAGAGAATTACAAAACAAAGGCTTGCTAGATTCTAGCAGGCCTTTACTTTGCATAAAATTGCAAAAAGGCTTCTGCTCATATGTATAATGAAAAAATTGAAAATCTATTAAATCTATCCTTAAACGCAACGGAAGGTGAGCGTGAGAAATCAGAAATTCTCACAGTAGGATATGAACCAGAAACAAAGCGATGGGAATTAATTGTGAAATACCACGGTACGCTCTGGAATCTTGGTGATTCTACTATGGAAATCGAATATTTATTGTGTGGATATGCAATTGTAACACTCCTAGAATCTCAAATTAAAGAATTTAGTGTTCAAGAAGCAGTGGAATATATTGAAAAACCAAAGCGACTTTATACGCAAATTACAGAAGAACTTATTCAATCGGGTATTGTGCCTGCTGCTTTTACACCCAATTCTTTAACAGGAAGAGGAGTAATTGTGGCAGTCATTGATTCAGGTATTACTTATGCGCGAAGAGAATTTCGCCATAGAGATGGTACTACACGAATTCTGCGTATTTGGGATCAAAGTATTCAAGCAACGCCAGACAATGGATATAAGCCTCCAAGTGGATATGGAGTGGGAAGCGAATTTAAGCAAGAAGAGATTAATGAAGCCCTTGTTCAAGATTCTATTATAGAGCAAAAGAAAATCGTACCAACTGTTGACCTTACAGGACACGGAACAGCAATAGCACTATTATCAAGTGGAAGTGAAGGCACACAAGGTGGGTTTACAGGAGTGGCGCCTCAAAGTGACTTACTAATTGTGAAATTAGCAAGTCCATCAACTAGTGATTTTCCCCAGACAACGCAGCTTATGAGAGCATTATCTTATGTGGTGAGCTGTGCCATAGAGTACAAGCAACCTATGGTAATTAATATTAGCTTTGGTAATACTTACGGAGCACATGATGGAACTTCTTTGCTAGAGCGCTATGTAGATGCAATTAGTGCCATGGGAACAATCAGTATTTGTGTAGGGAGTGGAAATGAAGCTTCTTCAGGAGGGCATGTAGCTGGGATTTTGTCACAAAATAAAGTAGTTGCTGAGGAATTTTCTGTTGGCTCTTATTCCTTGAGTTTAAATGTGCAAGTATGGTTACATTATGTGGATGACTTAGAGTTACAGGTCATATCTCCCAATGGAGCCACCTATGGAATTATATGGAATCAACTAGGTATTGTAAGGACAAATCTAGAAGATGTGGAATTATTAATCTATACAGGAATGCCTACGCCCTATTCGGTAAAACAAGAAGTATTTTTTGATATGATTCCTATTAGAAATTATGTGACAGAAGGTATTTGGACAATTAAAGTGGTACCAAAGCGGGTTGTAAATGGAAGATATGATATGTATCTTCCTAGTTTGGCAGTACGAAATAGCAACACTCGCTTTTATCTAGCAACCCCTGAAAAAACCCTGACCATCCCTTCAACGGCATCTCGGGTGATAACAGTGGGGGCATATGATACAAAGGTTGATGCGTATGCCTATTTTTCTGGAAGAGGTGTTACTTTAACAGAAGAAGATGGAACGCAAGGAACTTACGCAACGAAACCTGATCTTGTGGCACCAGGGGTGGGCATACCCATTCCGAGTGATTCTATGGGTACGCTAAGCTATAGTGGAACATCTTATGCCACACCTTTCGTAACAGGAAGTTGTACTTTGTTAATGGAGTGGGGGATAGTACAAGGCAATGATCCTTATCTATATGGAGAAAAGTTAAAGGCGTATTTGCAACGTGGTGCAAGGCCTTTAAGGGGATATGAGAGCTATCCCAATTCGGAAGTTGGATATGGGAAATTAGACCTTTTTAATACATTTGAGAATATTAGGAGATTATAGGAGAGAGGTGTCTGCGAGTGTGGGCACCTTTATTTGTGGTGTATAATTTATGGATTGCCGAAGACTATTAGTATAAGTGTTGTTTTATTGACAAAAACTATAAAGAAGAATATAATGAAGTAAATGAAAGTAAAAGTTATTTTTACAAATAATAAGATGGAGGTGACTATTTGTTATACGAATATATTTTGGAGAATTATAAAGAAAATGAACCCATCTTTTTTTCTGATATTAAAATTTATGGTATTACAAGATCAGCAATAAGTCAGCAAATGAAACGATTATGTGACGAGAGCAAAATAATTAAATATGACAATAACATTTACTATTTACCAAAGAAATCTAAACTTAGTAAGTCTAGTGGCATTAATGCAGATATGGTTGCTAGATATAAATATATTACGAGGAATGGAAAAGTGGATGGATTTTATAGTGGGAATCTATTCGCTAATCAAATTGGAATATCTAATCAAGTGCCTAATAAGGTAGAAATCGTCAGTAATAATATAGGTGCTAAGGTTAGAGATATTCCAATTGGAAAGAGAATATTTACAGTTAGAAAATCATGTGTTGTGGTGAATGAGGAGAATGTGCATGTATTACAATTACTCGATTTATTGAAAAATTTAGATGCATATCTTGATGACGATTATAGTGTGTCTAGAATTAAGATAAAAAAGTATATTGAAACTTATGGAATTACAAAAGAGATGGTAGATAGATATATTAGAAACTATTCTTCAAGTGTTTATAAATACTACTATGAAATGAGGTTAGATGATGTATTTGCACATAGAGGATAAAGAGTTATTTAGAGATGTTGTTGTAACAGTATCAGAAATGACAGGTTTAGAAGAAAGTATTATAGAGAAAGATTATAATCATTACGATTTCGTATATCATTGTATTAATGAGATGCCTACGAATCTTTTGCGACCATATGTTAAATTAGAAACAGCGCTTATGTCGTATGCATATCCAACAGAAGAATGTAAGATAACAAGTATTATTTATGAGCAACTAAAAGAAACGGATTTCGAGATCTTGGAAAAATATAGTTTAGTGCCTTTTAAGATGAAAGTTCAAAGTATTGAAAGAACATTTATAGATAAATTATTTGCTGTTTGCGATTATTATATGCAAGATAAACCAACGAGAAATTCACGGCATCTATATGATATATATAAGTTGGGGACGCATGTGCACATGGATGATAAATTTAATATATTATTAGTGGAAGTTCGAAAACATCGTTCTAATATGGATGTTAGGCTAACTCCGTCTGCGCGTGAAGCAGTGAATTTATTACAACTTGTAGAGGAAATAGTGAAAAGCGAGTTTTATTACAATGATTATCAAGGATCAACAATGAAATTAATTAGTGAACCATTGGGGTATCAAGAAGTGATAGCGTATTATCAAGAGGTTATGTTGAAATTATTAGATAAATAATATTATGAAATGAAGGAGGGGGAATAGAATATGGAACCAACGAAAAAAGATTGGAAGATGTACAGAGAGAAAATAGGTGGATGGCAAGAAAAATATATGGAACGACTTGTGCAAGAATATATAGAATATTTACAGAAAGATATACCTGCCTCGACAAAATTCTGGGAGATGGAGAAGCGGATTAAGACAGATAAAAAGAAACCGGGTGTTGTGATTGAAATGAGTAAATCTAATATGATATGGGATATTGCAAGACTAATTCATGATGGAGCTATAACAATAGATGACCTAGACGGATTTAGTGAAGAATTAATTGAATCGGTGGAATATATTCTGAAAAGATAGGAGTAGATATGCTAGAAAGCTATTTGAAGAAATTAGATGCAGAAAGACTTCAAGATATAATTAAAAATCTGTATACTGTTCTTACAGAAGAACAAAGAGTAGAACTAGAATCGTTGATTCATAAGTCTGTACAAGGAATAGATGATATCAGTGAGGGGCTTAGTACAGCCCTCCCTGTTAGAATGTCACAAGAATTGTTATTTATGCATGGTATGGGAAATGCTAATAAGAACAGATGAGGAATATGATGATGCAGTGGATTTGGAAACATTGTTTAATGAGGACTTGATAAAAGAAGATATGGAGCAACTTGCATTATTAACATTGTATACAACTTATCAAATGACAGAAGTTAGTAATCGAGCAGAGATTGTATTAAAGGGAAAAGGTGCAGTAGCTGATTTTACACGAAATATGGAAATGCGCCAGAATACAATAGACAGAATGCAATATAACACTTTATGTTTTTATATGGGAGATTTTAAAACACCGTACCATGCAACGAAAAATCCGACGGGATCATTAGGATGGACAGGTAAATATGTGAGAGAGGGCGTTCATTTATTTCTATTATATCTGTATGATCAGCCCTTGCCATCTAAAGCGGCAAAAGCAGTTGCAAATCAAATAGGGTTTTCTGAAAGCAGCATAAATATCCATACTTTGAGTTTTGAAAAGGTAATAATGGATGAATCTGAAAAATATCAAGTCAACATATTTTGGAATTATTTTCAAAGGTGGAAGCAATATTTCCCGATGGAGCGAGAAGAAAAAATGCGGTATTTGAAGTGGTTAGAGAAAATAATATATAGTAGAGCTGATGCTATTGTTAGCGGGCAATTCCGAAGACATTATGGAAGTGTAGCGGTTTTACTTGCAATGCTTTCTCAGATTAAATTACAAATGGGTGAAGTAAATGCAGATAAAAGCATCTTTGCAATTTACAAGAAAAAATTTCCAAGGCATTCTTCTTTTCAAGCAGATATGAAAGAGTATTTCGAAATGTGGTAAATACACTTAGCAATTACCTAATACCTATTTTCGTCTACTTAACATTAATACAACACAAGCCTTACGAAAACAATGGATTTCGTAGGGCTTCTCTGTATAAAAAGGTAAAAAAGTATGTGACAACTAGTTGACACAAGAGGGGTATGGAAATTGGACCTCTTTAATACATTTGGAAGTGTTAGGAGATTGTAAGGAAGAGGTGTCTACGGGTGCTGAGTATTTGACATTCGTTGCGGCTACTGGAGACAGTTCGGATAGTGTGGAAATGCGATATGAAGATGAGAATATATGGCTAAAAC
>JAWXVE010000119.1:0-3148 GCA_044425575.1 Eubacteriales bacterium
GTCGGTACTCCATCCTTAATTAACGGCTTCGCCTTCCACTTCACCTCCACTTTATGTGCAGTCGGAATCAGATTCCCTTTTGCATCACAAACTTTTACAATCTTGCCACCTTGTAACAAGTCCTGTACGAAATAACTTTCTCCCGCATTATATTGTTCCACACCACCTTTAATCTCTCCATCATTACCGCCTATGCGAAGACCACATCCAGCTAACGCTCCTATGATTCCATCTCCCGTTCCACCTAAAGCGCGCAAATAAATCCCGCTCTTTTCTGCTAGTGCATAAGCCTCTTTTTGAGAAATAACGCGACATTTCGCATCATATCCATACGCAATCAGTTCCTTCTTATTCGTTAATTCTTCTAGCTTCACAATACAGATTCCCGGATCTGATCCTTCTGCACTTTCATTCTGAACATAATCTGTCAGCACTTGCTTCATCTCTTCATACTTCTCTTCTAAGATATTGGCGATAAATATCATCGAACTATTGTGGGAAGTATACTGAATATCTTCATGCAAAAACAGCTGATGTCTGCTAATAAAATCTGTTTCTCCCCATTTATTTTCATGGATAATATCTTGAATCTCCCCAGCTATAGTCCCTGTTCCTTTTGATGTCAAGTTGTCTGTATCATCTATTCCAATTATTAATTTCATTATATTCTTATAGGAGGCACTTTTCCAAGCGCCTCCTATTCCCCTTTCCGTATTATAATAAACCTAACTCACCGCTAGATTACGCTTTTTTCTTTTTTGTTGCAACGATTCCTACACCTACAATAACAATGATAGCTATTACTGCAACTATTACCATTGTCATACTAGATGATGGATTCCCTACTGTTACAGTAAATACTTGTTCTGATCCAAGTGAATTCCCATTTTTAGAAGTTAAATCCTCTGAAAAAATCACTTTATATGTAGTTCCTTCTACTGCACCAGTGATGTTTACTGTAATGTCTGCTTTTCTTTCCGCTTCTAACTGATCATCGTACAATACAACTTCATAATCTACAGCACCACCATCTGCATCAGTCACTGAAATACATGTGTAATTATTATCCTTAACGCTGCTATTACAGATATTATTACTTGCCTCAAATTCAAGTGATTCTCCCACTGCAATATTTCCTTCGTCTTCAAAATTAACTACTTCCACACTTAGGGCACTATCACCGCCACCCTCTCCATCACCTGCCGTTGCTACACTTGAAACTGCCATTGCCATCATCATTGTTGCTACTAATGCAGCTCTTAATCTTCTCATTGTCATTTCCCTTTTCTCCTTCTGCCGATAACAACTAATTTTTTATTTATTATCTACTAAATTTTAACTTATACATCAAAAGATGTCAATTTATTACACTCTTCTTCCTCATAATTTCCGTACATAAATATAGGGCTCACATTTCTGTGAGCCCCGTAGATTCTAATTCTTTTTCATTTGTGATAATTCTTCATTTTCAACATCTACATGGGATGCAAATTCTTCTTTATATTTCATCTTACAACCGATATAAAAGATTACACCAATGATAATCCATCCGCCTACCATTATCCATTCTTGTGCAACTAGCGTAGCACCTGAATTTGGAATCACATACATCATTACCATGAAGAATGTTAATATGATGGCTGCTGCCCCTACAAACTTAAAGTGCTTTACAACATATGGTCTAGGCATATCTGGTTCTTTGTAACGTAAGATAACGAATGAAATTGCTACCATACAGTATGCTACACAACATCCAAAGTTACCAGCATCCACTAACCATACTAACATTTGTCTTCCGAAAAATGGTGCTATCATTGATAAGATACCAATTAACCACAATGCGGTTACTGGTGTTTTATTTGTCTTGTGTACTTTAGCAAATATTCTTGGAATCATACAAGCATCCGCCATAGAATACATTGCTCTACTACCACCAATTAAGAATGAATTCCAACTTGTAACGATACCACAAAGACCACCAAGGATTAATACCTTCGCCATTATTGCACTGTTAAACGCTGCTGCCATAGCATCTGCTGTAACAAGCGCCTGGCCATTATTCATTGATTCTGTGATCATATCTACATTCATAACCAAACCTACTGCTAAGATGATAAGTGCATAGAATGAAACAGCTAATACAATGGACAGAATCATAATCTTACCTACTTGTTTTAGTGGTACATTAATTTCTTCTGCTGCCTGTGGTATAACATCAAATCCCAAGAAGAAGAAAGGTGTTACCAGTGCTACGGAAAGGATACTCTTAAAAATACCTACCGATGCATCGCTCGACCAAACTTGAGTTTGTACATTAGCAATATCTCCTGTAACTACTGATGCGACAATAAGCACAATACCTACTCCACCGATGATCACTGTTAATGCTGTCTGAAGTTGTGCAGCTTTCTTAGCACCTTTAATATTAATCATCATAATAAGAAATGACATAACTACACCTACCACTAACCACGTTGCATAAATATCAAATCCTGCTACAGAATATAAATAAAACTGATTAAATGAAGGTAAGATATATGCAATAATTGTTGGGAATGCACATGCTTCAAAACACACAACACCTACATAACCTAAAATAATTGCCCATGTACAAATAAACGATCCCAAAGGACCCATTGCCTTGAAACTAAACACATGCTCTCCACCACTCTGTGGCATAGCTGCTGTTAATTCCGCGTAAGTAAGACCTACAAAAAAGATCATTACACCACCTGCTGCAAATCCCAACATCGCTCCAACAATACCACCACTCATAATCCAGCTACCACTTGATACTACCCAGCCCCAGCCAATCATCGCTCCAAATGCAATTACAAGAATATCAAACATATTCAATACCTTGTCAAATTCTGATTTCTTTGCCTCATTACTCATTACTTATTTCCTCACATTCCCTTTTTACTATTTCATCTACTTAATAGAATCTAACATCTGCAATAACGCAAAAAAAGACACTCCGAGAATTTTTCTCGAAACGTCTTTGTCTCTACTAGTTTATGATTTTTATAAATCAATTCTAGCATACGTTCTAGTTTATGTCAATCATATGTCCAATTTTTCTTAAGAATTATGTAACAGTTCAGCCTAACGGCTGAACCAACTAGGATTACACCAGCTAAAATATAGC
>JAWXVE010000039.1:0-20057 GCA_044425575.1 Eubacteriales bacterium
TGCAGTGGGAGGCGTGGAAGTAACCATGGAGGAAGATGTGGAACTAGGTAAATATTTCTTCAAGGCAGGGGAGACGGTATTGCTAGAAGGAGAGATGGCCTATTGGTTTTTAAAATATAGAGACGTTACCATATTTGATAGTGCCAGTGATAGATTGAATCGCCAGAAATTATATCTGAATTCGTTGTTATACAAAATGATAGAAGTGGTAAAGCATGATGTATCCATTGTGAATCATGTATATGAAATTGCCAAGGAATATATGGTTACTGATATTTCCTTAGAGGAAATGGCATATATGGCCACTACATTAGGAGTGTATGAGTTTCATATGGAGGATATGTACTCCCTAGAAGGTGAAACTATAACGGGAGAATTGTATGAAGAATTCTATGTGGATACCCAAGCCATGTATGAATTGATACTAGATGTATTTTATGTAGAAGTGAAAGAGTAACGTGATTTCATTCGTGAATACACTTAGTCAGGAATAAGGAGAAGGTACAATATGAGCGAAGAGCAGAAGTTAAAGTTAGTGAAGGTGGGAATTGGACTATTTGGTGTCATTCTAGTAATCAGCATACTTGGTCTATATAGGAATAGTTTTGTATCTACAGAAGCACATACTCAGGCCGTTCCAGCCATGACGGGAGAAGAAATTGAAGTATTGTTAGAGGAATATCGAATGGATCAGACAATAGATGGCGAAGTGGAAGAAGCAATTCATCTGATTGATTTTCAATCTTTGCAAGAGATTAACGAAGATGTGTATGCTTGGATTTCTATCCCGGGAACCAATATTGAATATCCAGTATTACAACATGATTACGATGATAGTTATTATCTCAATTACAATATAGATGGCACCTATGGATATCCAGGATGCATCTATACAGAGTCCGTGAACAACAAGGATTTCCAAGATAACAATACGGTGTTGTACGGACACAATATGAAAGATGGAACCATGTTTGCAGGATTACATGATTTTCAAGATGGTACATTCTTTGAAGAGAATAGATTCATCTATATTGATACACCAGAGAAAGTTCTAACATATGAAATCTTTGCAGCTTACGTATACGATGACAGACACATTCTGTACAGTTTTGATTTTGCAGATGAGAAGGTGTATGCAGATTACTTAGAAGGGATCTTTGAACGAAGAAGCATGAGTGATAACTTAAATACTTCCATTGAGATAACCAGTGAAGATAAAGTGATTACCTTGACCACCTGTATTTCTAACCAACCAAATAACCGCTATTTAGTGCAAGGGGTATTGCTAGATTAATAGCAAGGAATTATATGCTATTATTGCTCATTCGGATCTTTCGAAGGGCATTAATATAGAATAAATGAGAAAGGAGGAAACCATCATGATAAGAAAGTTATATGCATGGTTGGTAGTAACTGTAGTTGCAGTTACCATGGTAGCAGTTCCAGTTATGGCATCTGGTTCTCCATCTACTTCAACAACGGAGACGACCACAACAGAAACGACCACGGCAGATTCCCCTGTAATTACCACCACAACATCTACTGTTGTAGTAGATGAAACAGCACCAGCAAGCGCAGTTAGCGTGAGTGTAGAAGGAAGTAACGTAGCAGTATTAACAACAGAACTGAAAAGTTCAGTAGCGGTAGCAACTTCTAACACAGAAGTGTTAAGTACACTAGGTGTTAGTACAGGTGCAAAGCTTGCTTCATCCTTTGATCTTACCTACTCCGGAACCATACCAGAAGGTGGAGTGCAAATTCCAATTACCGTAATAACAGGAAATGTAGGTGATTACGCCTATATCTTGCACTACAATTTGGCTGGTCAATGGGAAAAAGTTGGAGAAGGTGTACTGGGTGCAGACCGTACAGTAGTAGGAACATTTACAAGTTTCTCGCCTGTTGCCATTATGCTTGTGGATACAGCTAGTGTAACATCGACTGTTACAGCACCAAAGACTGGTAACTAAACATTGATAACACTCCTACCAAAGAACTTTCCCTAGGGGAAGTTTGGTGGGAGTGAAGTCTGTAAGTGGAGAAAGAGACGGATATGAAAATGGAAACAAAAGAGCAAATAGAGGAAGAAATCACCATTGATTTGAAAGAAATTGCAATGATTCTAAGACACAATCTGTGGATTATAATTGTCTGCATGTTGGTAGCGGCAATTATAGGTGGGAGTGTTACATACTTTCTCATGACACCTCAATATAAAGCAACTGCTACCTTAATTGTAAATGCAAGAACAGATCAAACATCGTCTGCCATAACAAATGATCAAATCGTAACAGCCGCCAAGTTAGCAGATACATATGGAATTATTATGAAAAGTGATACGGTATTAGAGCAAGTAATCGAAAATCTCAACTTAGAGATTACCTATGTGGAATTGCAAGAATTGATTACCACAACTAGTGTGGATGATACTCAGATTCTGGAAGCGGCAATCATCCATCCAGACGTAACAGTTGCAGTGACCATTCTTCATGAAATCACCAATGTGGCACCAGAGATTATTATGGAAGCAGTAGAAGCTGGATCAGTTAAGATCATATCCAATGCACGAGGTTCTGAGGAACCAGTGACTCCTCATTTAGCAAAGAACATAGTGATTAGTGCTTTGCTAGGGGTAGTTTTATCAGTGGGCATTATGGTTCTACGAGAATTATTGAATAACACCTTTCAAACGGAAGAGGATATTAGGAAGAAACTAGGACTTACAGTAATTGGCGTCATACCTAAGACGGAGGAGAAATAGATGAGAACCAAACGTAAAATATCCAAAGAAAAGCGTTCCTTACAAATAATCTCTAATAGTCATTCTTTTCCATACATAGAAGCGTATAAAATGTTGCGAACCAATTTGAAGTTTATTACAGGTGCTAATAATGCAAAAGTAATGGCAGTTACAAGTGCGATTCCAATGGAAGGGAAAACGAATGTAATTATTAATCTAGCGATTACTTTAGCGGAGATGGGGAAGAAAGTATTACTCATTGATGGAGATATGAGAAAGCCAATGATTCATAAGTATCTAGAAATTCCCAATGCAAGTAGAGGGTTATCTAATGTATTATCTAGAACGTATGAATGGAATACTGTTGCGGTCAGATTCAAAGAATTACCATTGTATGTTCTTCCAAGTGGTCCTATACCACCAAACCCAACGGAATTGGTAGGAAGTAGTAGTATGGAACAATTGATTGCAACCGTAAGAGGGGAATTTGACTATGTGCTAATTGATACTCCACCAGTTTCCGTTGTAGCAGATGCAGTAACCTTAAGCAATTCAATTGATGGTGTTCTATTAGTGGTACGTCATAAATACACCAAAGTAGATGTTGTAAAAGCAGCAAAGAAAAACATAGAGTCCGCTGGAGTAAATGTCCTTGGTGTAATTATGAATATGTTTGAAATAAAACATGCAAACAGAGCATATGATTATTATAAATCTTATGCTTATGAATATGAATCGTGACAGATTTACATACACATATTTTGCCGGGGATAGATGATGGTGCGAAAAATATTGAGATAGCAATGGAACTATTAAAACGAGAGCAAGCACAAGGGGTCAAACAAATTGTATGTACACCTCATTTTAAGGAAGATAGAACCAGTGTTACAGACTTTTTAAACCATCGATTGGAAAGTAAGCAATTACTGGAAGAAGCTATGAGGGACCAAGGAATAACCAGTACCTTTAAGCTAGGTGCAGAAGTGTACTTAACAGAAGGAACACCTGACTTAGATCTATTACCACTAAGAATAGAGGGCACGGATTATTTATTAGTTGAATTTCCCATACGTTACAGCGAAAAGGGCTTACTAGAGCTCTTATATGCGGTGCAATTGCAAGGTGTCATCCCTATTATTGCTCATATTGAACGGTATCCATTTGCAGTGGAACATGTTGCTTTTATCATAGAGCTCATACAAATGGGGTGCGTCATTCAAGTGAATGCGTCCACCTTACTGCGTAATGATAAGTCAGTAGAATGGGTGTTTGCCTTTATAAAATATGGACTCATTCATATTGTATCAAGTGATGCACATTCACTAGGGCACAGAGCACCCCATATGGACGCAGCAGTTGAAGTTCTAATGAAAAAGTGTGGGAGAAATTGTTATAAGAAGATGGAAGAACGAGCAAATTGTATCTACCAAGGAGAAGTAGTAACCATAGATGAAATGTGTAGACCGAAACAGGTATTCGGGAAATGGTGGGGATAGTAGCAGACTTTGGGAAAGGTATGGTGGATCGTGTGAACAAGAGTAGATTATTAATATATGCACATTACTATGTGCCTGATCAGGCATCAACAGGGCAGATTCTTCAAGAACTTGCAGAGGGCTTGTCAGATACATTTGATGTTACAGTAATATGCGTAGTACCTAGCTATCTTGGGACTATTGAGGAACAATATAAAGGGAAAAAATTCTATCAAGAGTACGAAAATGAGGTAAAGGTTCTACGAATTCGAGTTCCAGAATTTACGAAAGCAAATAAGTGGAGCAGAGTGAACAATATTCTTTCCTATTTCTTTGGAGCTATGGTGGCAACCTTTCAAGTAGGAAAGCAAGATTACATATTCTCTATTTCTCAACCACCTATTTTAGGTGGATTATTAGGTGTCTGGGGAAAATGGATGAAGCGAGGGAAGTTCATCTATAATATTCAAGATTTTAACCCAGAGCAAATTATGGCGGTGGGGTATAGCAAGAATCAAATAGTGTTAAAGCTTATGATGATGCTTGACAAATTCAGTTGTTTACAAAGCAATCCAGTGATTACAGTGGGTAGAGATTTAGTGGAAACCATGAAAAATCGTTTTGCTGGGAAGAAAGTGCCACAGACTGTTATGATTAATAATTGGATGAATGAAACGGAAATATATCCGTTACCAAGAGATCATGAAAAAGTGCTTGCATTTCGTAAACAGTATGGACTAGAAGATAAATTTATTATGATGTATTCAGGGAATATAGGATTGTATTACGACTTGGAAAATATTGTAAAGGTAATTGAAACATTTAAACCAGGCACGAAGACGAGGGAAGGAAAAGAAGTAATCTTTGTATTTGTAGGTGGAGGTAGTATCTTGAATAAACTTATGATGTATAAAGAAGAACATGAATTACACAATGTACTCTTTCTTCCCTATCAAGAAAAATCTAATCTTATCTATAGTCTTAATGCAGGGGATGTTCACTGGGTAGTTAATGCCAAAGGAATCAAAGGCGTATCTTGTCCTAGCAAATGCTACGGTGTCATGGCTGTTGGCAAACCAATCTTAGCCGTTCTAGAACATGGCTCAGAGTGTAGATTATTACTAGAAACAATTGGCCATGGAGTATGTTGTGAACCAGAAGATTATGAGGAGATTAAGAATCAGATTGAACATTATATTCAGTTAGGTATAACGGAACAAATGGAAGAAAGTGGAATGAAGTGTCGAAGGTATCTAGAAGAACATCTAACTAAAGATGTTTCGCTGCATAAATATAGGAAAGAAATACAGGGATTGGAGAGCGTAAAGCGATGGATAGCAATTGGTTTAAACCAGCATTAAAATTCACGAAAGTAATCTATGGCAAAAAACTATTGCTAAAAGGTATACCAGTTATTTTCAACAAAAAAGGAGCAAAGATTTGGATTGGTGATGGTGTTACCATAAAGAGTAGCTTCTTATCTAATCTAGTGGGATTATATGCTAGAACTATAATTGTTACGCGAACACCAGAAGCAGAAATTATCATAGGTAATCACGTGGGAATATCAGGAGCTACTATCTATGCCAGAGAATCCATTCGCATAGGCGATCATACCATGGTAGGTGGCAATGTGAAGATATTAGACAATGACTTTCACCCCTTAGAGGTGGAAGCAAGGAATCAAGATGAGAAGGCTAAAATAGAAGCAAGACCTATTATAATCGGGAAAAATTGTTTCATTGGGTGCAATACCATTATTCTCAAAGGAACAGTACTAGGGGATGGATGTATCGTAGGAGCTGGTGCTGTTGTAAGCGGACAATATGGGAATGGAAGTGTCATAGCTGGCAATCCAGGGAGAGTAGTGAAAGAACTTAGAATGGGGTAAGTATGGTTGATTTAACAGTTGTTGTTCTAACAAAGAACGAAGAAAAGAACATGAAAAAATGCGTTCACTCTTTTCAAGGTATGGCAAAAAGATTCGTTGTTGTGGACAGTTACAGTACAGATTCTACGAAAAAGTTATGTGGAGAAATTGGCTTAACATTACAAGAACAAGGGTCTTCCTTGGATTTTTATGAAAATAGATTCGTGGATCAAGCAACGCAATTTAACTGGGCGTTGGATCACACTAACATTGAAACAGAATGGGTGATGCGAATGGATGCTGACGAGGAAGTAATGCCAGAATTAGTGGAAGAGGTACAAGATAAATTATCAGGAATTGCAAAGCCCATTAATGGTATTATTCTTCGAAGAAGAGTTTATTTTATGGGAAAATGGATCAAACATGGCGGTCGCTATCCAGAATTATTGCTTCGGATCTTTCGAACGGGAACCGGACGTTGTGAACAGAAGGTCATGGATGAACATCTGATTCTAACGGATGGCAAAACAATAGAATTTCAAAATGATTTCATTGACAATAACCAGAAAAATCTAGAATGGTGGACCGTTAAACACAATTGGTATAGCAATCGAGAAGTACTAGATTACCAAATGGTATTAAGAAATGAGCTAGAGAGTTCTATAAAAGAAAAAGGTGCTTCTAGCAATCAGGCCGCAAGGAAGCGAATAATTAAGAATGGTGGTTATTATAGAATGCCAATCTTCTTAAGGGCTCATATCTATTTCCTATATCGATATTATATAAGGTTAGGATTTCTAGATGGAACGGAAGGAAAGATCTTCCACTTCTTGCAAGCATACTGGTATCGCTTTCTAGTGGATGCCAAGATGTATGAATGTGAAGTGAAACAAATAGTGATGGAGAGCCAAGGGGCTTTACAAGATTAAGCTTAGAAGAAAGGGATGGATATTATAGTGAAAATTGTACATATATGTCTAGCGAATTTCTATGTAGACAATTATTCCTACCAGGAAAATATGTTGCCCAAATTTCACAAGATGCAAGGACATAGTGTGGAGATAATCGCATCCCTTGAAACGTTTGATGAGAATGGAAGGCATTCTTATCTAGCAAATGCGAAGGTATATAAGAATGAATATGGGATAAAAGTTACGCGATTAAAGTATAGAAATCCTGTAATATTCAACAAGAAATTCAAACAATACGTGGGAACCTATGACGCATTAGAAGGTGCAACACCAGATGTTTTATTTATACATGGATGCCAATTTTTGGATTTAATGGTTATGAGAAAATATTTGAGAAAACATAAGACTGTGCAAGTCTTTCTTGATAATCATACAGACCCTGCAAATAGTGCAACGAATTGGCTATCGAAGAATATATTACATAAAGTTATATGGAAGAGACAAGTACAATTAATGGAACCATATATAAGGAAATTTTATGGAGTACTTCCGGCAAGAGTAGAATTCTTAATCAATATGTATGGATTACCTAGGAAGAAATGTGAACTTCTTGTTATGGGTGCAGACGATGAAAGTGTTCGAACAGCAGCCAAACCAGAAGTAAGTGAGATGATTCGAGAAAAGCATCATATTCGCAAGGATGATTTTTTGATTGTAACGGGAGGGAAAATCGATACCTATAAAAAACAAATATTATGTTTAATGGAAGCGGTCCAAAACATGAACAATGATAAGATAAAGTTAATTGTGTTTGGTTCTGTTGTGGAGCATATGCAAGAAGAGGTAAATAGACGAGCAGATGGTACGCTAGTTCAATACATAGGCTGGGTGCAATCAGAAGATACGTATCCGTACTTTGCAGCAAGTGATTTAGTGGTATTCCCTTGTGGTCATTCGGTATTCTGGGAACAAGTAGTGGCGCAAGGAATTCCCATGTTGTGTAAGTATTGGGAAGGGGCAACACATGTGGATATAGGTGGGAATGTAAAGTTTCTAAGGAACGATACAGTGGAGGAAACACAAGAAATCATTGAGTTATTAATCAGTAAGCCAGAAGAATATGAAAGCATGAAGAACATTGCAATCAGTGGAAATAGAAGTGAATTCTTCTACAGCCATATTGCTAGAAAATCACTGGGGAAAGGTTGCGGTACTAACAAGTGAAATATGAATTTTCCATGGCTTTCTCCATATTATTTTACACAATCGTATGTATTTTAGCTATTTGCTGTATGTACATTGCGGAACATAAAAAGTTGCGAAGGGACCAACATACCTTCTTAATCTTATCCACTATCTTTTTGTTGATTCCAGCTCTATTTCGATATGATGTAGGAATTGATTACAGTGGATACTTATATTATGCAGATAATATTGGAGAATTTCAAAGATTACGCGATGCATTAGATTATCGAAAAGTGGAAGATACATTTATTATTCTGATGTTTTATTCCAATAAAATATTTGGAACATCACAAATAGGGTTTTCAATCTATGCATTTGCCACCCAGATTTTAATGGTATTGGGAATATGGAATTTCAGAAAATATGTGCAACCATCTATTAGCTTACTCCTTTACCTCTCTGCTTTATATTGGAGCAGTTTTAATATTTTTAGACAATCACTAGCAATTGCAATTGTATTTTATGCAATTAAATATATTGTATTACAAAGAAATTTAATGAAATATTTTGGAATGTTAGCCGTGGCTATATTATTCCATAACTCTGCAATTGTGGCAGTTATATTGCCAGTTTATTTTAGCAAGAGAAAATATGGAAAGGGAATTTGGTTTCTATTAGATTATGCAATACCCATAACCATGGTGATTTTTGTGCAGTTATTTATTCAAATGACAGCATATTTACCGTTTCTATCAAAATATACAGAGGCGTACAGTGCCTACCAATATACCACCCCTCTTAATATGGGATTTTGTGTCCAAGTAGTCATTTATGGTATGTACATATTATATATCAATACCCATAAAAATACCTTAAGTGAAATGCAATTTTTATTTAACAAAAGTTACTTTTATCAAATGATTCATATTATATTGTCCTATGCAGTTGCATCACTTTCAAGAATCACATTATATTTTGCAATTTTCTACCTATTGGCCCTATCTAGTATGTGTGGAAATTACCATATATTTAGCAGAAAACAGAGTGTGTATTCCGTGTCAGTAATTGTATTTGCAATATTAATATATTGGTTAACCATGAAAAATAATGGATACGGACAATTACCATTTACAATTAGATTATAAGAAAGGAAAGGTTATACTTATGAAATTATCCATCATTGTGCCACATTATAATTCACCTATGACTTTACAACAATTGTTAGAGACCATACCAGTAAGGGATGAAGTGGAAATTATTGTGGTGGATGACAATAGTAGGAAAGAGAGAGCGGAATATAACCAGTTAATGAATACATATTCTAATGTGATATTTCTTGAGAATACCTCTGGGGTAAAGGGTGCAGGAAGCAGTCGCAATATAGGGTTAGATCATGCAACAGGAGATTGGTTACTATTTGCAGATGCAGATGATTATTTTGTGGAAGGTTTTTGGGAAATCGTAGAAAAGTATATTGATAGTGACACGGATGTCATTTATTTTAGGCCCACAAGTGTTCATAAAAATTCAGGAACATTAGCGACAAGACATCTAAGTTATGAGAAGTATGTTGTGGATTATTATAATGATCCACAGGAAATAAATGAGCGTTTACTTAGATACCAGTTTATGGTTCCTTGGTCTAAGATGATTCGTCATACATTGGTTCAAATACATCACATAAGATTTGATGAAGTGATTGCATCTAATGATGTAATGTTCTCCACAAAAGTTGGTTTTTATGCAAGAAAAATCAGTTCAAGTACAGAAGTGATTTACTGCGTGGTTGATTCGGATGAATCCTTGACCAAAACCTTTACGAAAGAAATTCATGATGCGAGAACCAATGTAATAATCGAGTATTATTTATTTTTAAAGGAGCGTTTATCCAAAGAAGAATATAGAACCTTATCGAGAAGTGTAAAATTTGTTTTAACAAATTGCATTCGTCACAAACTTGGCTGTAAGCAGTTTGTAAAAAGTTATATAAAATTAAAAAAGAATAAATTGATTTAACAATTGATTTAACATAAGAAAGATACAGCAGTTTGGGAGAGTAATAGTGATGAGAAAGTTACAAAAAGAAAAATCGAACATGACCATTAAGAAGGCAACTTATATGAATGCATTTTCAAAATATTCTGTAGTAATTTTGAACTTATTCTTTACGTCCATATTGGCGCGAGTCTTATCACCGCAAGATTATGGCATCGTTGCTGTTGTAATGGTATTCTCTACTTTTTTCATGATGGTAGCAGAAATGGGTTTGGGGGCCGCTGTCATTCAAAATAAAGAGTTATCTTCGGGTAATGAAGATGGAATCTATACGGCAACCCTTTATTTAGGTGTTCTCTTTGGTGTTTTATTTGCCCTGTGCTCATTTGTCTTTGTACGACTCTATGAGAATCAAGCTTATTATTTCGTAGGAGTGTTACTTGCAATCTATTTGATGCTTAGCATTTTTAATATTGTACCACAGGCAATCTTGTTAAAAGAACGATTGTTTCAGGTCATTGCAGTTCGCTCCATTATTACTTGTTGCCTTAGTTATGGAGTCGCAATTGTAGTGGCATTTTTAGGAGGTAAATATTATGCAATTCTTGCCCAAATGATTGTAAATATTGCAATTGTATTTCTATGGAATTGGAAAAAGTCGAACTTAAAAATTTCAAAGCAAGGAATGGTGGATAGCGTAAAGCTCGTGTTGAATTTCACGGTATTTCAGTCCCTATTTAATTTTGTCACCTATTTTGCTAGAAACTTAGATAATTTACTAGTGGGATATGTTATGGGAGATAATCAACTAGGTCTTTATAATAAATCGTACCAATTAATGAGATACCCTGTGAGCATATTATCAACGGTAATTACTCCAACACTTCTTCCCATGCTTAATGATAGACAATCGGAACGAGAATTTGTTTTTCGTCAATATAACAAAATAGTAAGAATCTTAATGATACTTGGGATCTACGTCAGTGTGTTTTGCTTTTATGCATCGGAGGAAATTATTTTAATCATGTTTGGTGAACAGTGGGAAGGTGCAACAGGTGCTTTTCATTGGTTTTCCGCAGGTATCATCCTACAATTGATTGTAGATGTACGAGGAAGTATGTATCAAATCTTTGGGGAAACTAAGAAATTAAGTTCTGCTGGAATCATAGAATCCTTCCTAATTGTTGTGGCAATTTGTATTGGAGTAGCAACTAGAAATATTGAACAATTATCTATTTGTTATTTGATTGGATTTCTATTTTATTTTCTACATTGCCAATATAGATTAGCAAAAGATTGCTTTCACATACCTGTAAAACGCATGTTCCAACCATATAAAGTGCCAAGCATTCTTTATATGATTTTGTTTTTAGTCATGTATTTTGTACCAAGTTTAAACAACGTTCTATGGTCGGTGGTGGTAAAGGGGATTGTGCTTGGAGTTATCTATATAGCCCTTCTAATCATAACAAATGAAATAAAATACATCTGGGTGATGTTTCCGAGCAACATGAAAAAAATAGAGTAGGCATTTGCAATTCTCGCAGGTGTTATTGCAGATAAATAATCAGCATTCCTTGAAAAAGTATGACAATTGGTATAAGATAGAACCAAATCAGAAGGATGAGGGATTAAAGATGGTGAAATATAAGACAACGTATACATTAAATGGAACGCAAGACGATGTTTTTGGTAATCTCCAACAGGAGCTGCAAGATGCACCGCCTAAGGTTGCAATGCATGCAACTATGTTGACAGAAGATTCGTAAATTATTGTTGCAAAGCTTTGAAGAAGGTATTTCCTATTCTCGGAAAGGGCGTGCCAATGTAGTTTCTATTAAAGTACATAGTAAAGCGACAAAGTCACTCTATTTGAATCTAGGAGCATTGGTTTTGGCAGTGATTGTAGGACAATTGTTCCGCATGTATTTACCAGATAGCATTGGAACGTTTATTAATACAAATCTGTTTACACCAGTCAAAGATATTTTTATGAATATGTTGAATTTAATTGTTGTTCCCGTTGTCTTTTTCTCCATAGCAAGTTGTGTGGGAAGCTTTAGTAATCTATCTGATTTAGGAAGAATTGGTGGAAAATCCATTGCACTATATATGTTTACTAGTGTAATGGCAATTGGGAGCGCCTTACTGGCCTATTTTATTTTACCACCTATTGTAGACGGCATTGATGTGGGGAGTGCAGTGGTTACAGAAGTCTCAACAGTGGAGTTATCTTTAGTGGACACCATTGTGGGGATTGTACCTTCTAATATTATGGATCCATTTGTGAATGCAGACATGCTACAATTGATTTTTCTAGGGTTATTAATTGGAGTGGGTACGACCATGCTTGGTGAACAGGGAAAACCTTTGTCCAATTTCATAGAATTATTAAATGAATTATTTATTAAAATAATGGGTGTATTTATTAAATTTATGCCGTTTGCTACATTTGCAACAGTGGCAAGTGTAGTATGGAGCTTGGGAATTGGTATTATGATTTCCCTAATGGGACTGATTGCTTGTTTTGTCCTTGGGCTATGTCTTATAGCAGTGGTATATTCTCTGCTTATTGTTGTGTTGGCCAAGAAGAATCCCTTACCCCTCTTTCGTAAAATTCCATCTCTTCTTGTGACTGCGTTTGCACTTAGTAGTTCCAATGCAACTTTACCGACTACAATGGATACTTGTGAACATAAATTAGGAATCGACTCCAAAGTTAGTTCATTTACCTTAGCATTGGGAGCAACTATGAATATGGATGGAACGTGTATTTATACCATGGTGGCATCCCTATTTTTAGCAAATGTATATGGAATTGAAGTAACGGTACCAATGTTAGTATCTTTATGTGGAGTTGTTCTAGCACTATCAGTAGGAATGCCTGGTATGCCAGGATCAGGATTGATTGCAATCTCTATGGCAGCAGTACAGTTAGGTTTGCCACCAGATGCAATTGGATTAGTAGTGGGAATCGACCGTTTAGGCGGGATGTTGCGTACCATGAGCAATGTACTAGGTGACGTATCCGTGACTACAGTAGTTGCACAATCAGAAGGGCTATTAGATGAAGCTGTTTATAAGCAGTAATCAACACAAGCATAAGATATGTGACCCTATCAGTAGTGTGTTAGTGTATTGAAAAATTGTAATATAAATGATATTATTGTATAGTAGAAACATTTAATGGAGAAAGCAAGCATATGATGAATAAGGATGAAGGTATATATTTGAAATTTCCTTGTGTACTTAGAAAAAAAATGGAAGAACATGTGTTTGATTTTCCGACACAAACAGAGTTTGAGTATGAACCCATATGGGGGTATAGATGTATAGAAAGAGAACAAGATGATAATACTGTTGTAGGTAGAAATGATTTTTTATCTAATATAGAAGATTTTATACAAAAAGGGAAGAAAATCAAAAAAAGACGTGGGCAAACAACTGAACCAGAAGATGATATTAATTATTATGGGGTGTCTTTATTTAAAAATAAAGAAAAGCTTGTCAATATAATGCATTTACCAAGGCCAACTAAAAAAATATGTTGTGGATATGTATTTATGGACGGTGGACCACAGGCTACAGACGATCAGCATGTAAATTGGTGGCTTTATGAAGATGCTGATGTAAGTAGGTTTACAATTGAAAAGGGAGAGAATGATGAATAATGAAATGTGTTTTAAAATTGATTCCAAAGAATTATTTTTAGAGCAAGTGTTAGTAGAATATCACAAAACACCTGTATATTTTGTTTGCAAAGATAATAACGAGGTGTATTATGTTGTATTGTGTGTAGATATAGATGATGAAAAATATATCGTAGTAGAAACAGAGATAGAGAGATTAGTGAATCTATTTAGAAAAAAAATTACTATGAGGGATATTATTCTTACTGAATTGAAATACTGGGAAATTATTGCGGGAGATAATTTGTCAGATGACATATGTACTCAGTTGGATATTGAACAAATTAATATGGATGATTTGCCTTATAATAATTCGTATTTTATAGTATTGTCAAAAGAGCACCAAGAATATTTTGAGTATTTAAAAGATGTTATAATGTCTAATGATACAGAATGGGAAATACTAGAGGCTCCTAATAAAGTAATCAATGAACTTGATATTCAAATTAGCTATGACAGAACAAATATAAGTGAATATGTGGAAATTAAAAATTTAAAAACCGACGTTATTAAGTCAATTATGGTGAATGCTATTTTAGAATGCAATGAACAAATTTCTGATAGCAAATACTATGAAGGACGAAATGGAACAACTATATTGGAAAACAATCATTTGATTGCTACATAAGAGGTGAAAATTATGGAAAAAAATATTAATAGTGTTTTATCAATGGATAAATTAATATTTGATGAAATCAACTTTGAACGAATTGGTTTCAAAAAGGATTCATCAGAATTTGACTTTAATATAGAAGTGCTTATAGGATTTAATACTAAATTGGGAACTTATAAAGTTACAATTAAGATGCTAGGAGAAAAAAGTGAGGAATATAGGTTGAATATTGCACTGACAGGATTTTTCTCATTCAACGGAGGAGAAGATGTTATCGGGGATATTCCAAAAAGTGAGTTGATTGAAAAAAATGCTGTTGCTATCATGATGCCATATTTACGCAGTCAAGTTTCTTTGATTACAGCACAACCTAATGTTGATTGTGTAATATTACAACCATTTAATATTAATAGTATGTTATCAACAGATTAATAAATGTTAAGTAAAAGGCCAACGTTGTTGGTCTTTTTTTGTACCCCAAATTAAGAAGACAGGAGGTGAATGCGTGGAATTTAAAGTGAAAGAACAAAGTCCCAGAGTAATCCATACGAAAAAAATATGGATATCCATGTGAAAAAGAAACCAGAGGATAGTGAGAAAATTAATGTGACAAAGCAACGAGGCAAGCAGAAGTTTCAAGAGGATAGAAGAAAGCAAGTATCTAAGAAGTCTAATAAGGGAACTATGAAATCTGTTTCTAAAAAAGCAGCGAAGAAGCAAGTTAAGAGATAAACAAAGAACGTCGCAAAGATCACCACGAAGGTAGCTACAAAGACCACCACCAAGGTTGCGACAACAGTGGCAGTTAGTGCAGCAGGCTCTACTGTGCTTACACCAGTTGGTGGTGTGGCGGTGGGATATTTAGCAGGGAGTCGATATGTGTAAATTATTTCAAATTCGTATGGATGATGGAATGAACCGTGGTCGAAGGGAAATGAGATGGGAGGATATACAAAATATAAGGGACAGTCTGGATGTATCAACAAATGAAGCTATGGATGTTTTAAAAATTCCACAGGAGGAACGTAAACAGTACATGGAACTAGTGTAGTGTGTTGTGAGAAAGATGCAATGTATCCATGTTGCAATACAATCAAGTGCAGAATATAAGAAAGAGTAACCACAATGGACTTAAGCAATAGTCTATTGTGGTTTTTTCGTAAAAACGGGGGGTAAAACCTACCCAAAAGGATAGTTATCACTCGCGTAAAGCTATGCTATGATAACAATAGGGTAAGTGGGGAAATTGATTAACAGAGCATCATTACAGAAGGAAATTACATATGAGAGTGAGTGAATGGATTACGAAGCGAAATATTATAATTGCGGTAGCTGCTTGCGTGGTAATACTAGGAGCTATTTTATTAATGGTGCTAGGTTCGAAAGAAACGATTTCTGCTTATGTTATGCGAATTGAATCCATGGAAGGTAGTGTCGTGTTGCGTAATTCCAATCAGGAAGAAGTGGATCCAAGTGAAGGAATGCGTATGTTTGATGGACATACTCTAAGTACAGGTGATGATAGTTATGCATTAATCAGTCTCGATGATTCCAAGGCAGTGCAATTAAATGGTAATTCTGATTTGACTTTTGTTTCCTCAGGGAAGCACCTAGAACTTGTGTTAACTCAAGGAGAGTTGTTCTTTGAAGTATCACAAAAGCTAGAAGATGATGAGACTTTTAATATTCGCACGTCTAATATGGTAACGGGAATTCGTGGTACATCGGGCTATGTAACAACGATTAGCGATACTTTATCACTGATTACTTTATTAACAGGCGAAGTTAGTATTCAAACTATTAATTCAGAAACAGGGGAAGTAGAAGAAGTCATAATTGAGCCAGGCAATACAACCTTAGTAGATACAAGTGGGGAGATGACAGAAGTCACTATCGCACCAACAGATTTTGAGGATTTGCCAGATGTGGTAAAAGAGTATTTACGCGACAATGAAGAATTACTCACTCTAATAGAAGAGCAAATAGGGGTAGACATTCGCCCATACTTAGAAGATAAAATAGAAGAAATAGCGGAAATGGAAGAAGAGATAGAAGAAGAGATAGAAGAAATAGAAGAAATAGAGGACGAGGGAGAACAGTTAGAGGAGGAAATAGAGGAAGAGATACCGCCAGTGGAAGAGCCACAAGAAGAAGTAGTAGAGGAGCCAATTGTAGAGGAACCAATCGTAGAAGAGCCAATTGTAGAAGAAGCAATCATAGAGGAACCAGTAGCAGAGCAAGAGGAAGTCTGGGAAGATACAAGTGCAGATTCGGGAGTGAGTGATTCTTCGGGCAACACAGATTCATCAACCGATACAGTAGTAAAGAGCATTTCCATTAGTCCGACAGAGGTATACCTTGGATCTGGTAATACGAGCCAAGTCTTTACTGCTTCCTTTGAAGGAGTTTCAGAAGAGTCTCTTTATTGGGAGTTTAGTGAAAGTGATACTAGTGGTATTAGTCTCATTAATGGAGACAATACTACTCAGAGTACTGTAACAGTATCTAGTACTAATAATGCTGTAATAGGGGGGACAAATGGAACATATACAGTTACACTAAGATCAGAAGAAGATAGCTCGTTGGTTTCAACTGCTACAATTACCTGTTACCACATTAGCAGCATATATTTAGTAGACGCAGAAGGAAATGAGGTAGTGGATGACGAATATGAGTTAGTACCGGGATCATCGTATGCATTTACTGTGCTATATGGTGTGCCTAGTGGATCTTATCAACCAGAGGTAGACGAGAGCGATATTAGCTTAAGTGTACAGTCTAATACGGATTCAGATACTAAGTGGAATGGCACTAACTTAATAGTGGGTGCGAATGAAGAAGGTGGATACAAGAGTGGTTCTGGTGATGACGAAGCATTAAGTATCCAAATAGTGATGAGTACGTCATTATGGAGTAATACGACATTGACAATATGGTTGCCTATATCAGATGTACTTATGGATGATAGTGAGATACAAGGAGATACGAACCAAGAATTAATAGTAACACAAGCTACCATACAAGAACCAACAGAGAAAGAGGATGAAAAATAGCAGAATAGAGAGTCTGCATATTACGGAGGAAGCAATGGGCGACATAACAGTAGAATTTTTGGGGACGAGGGGGTCTGTTTCCGTAGAGGGAGTAGAATATAGAGAGTTCGGTGGTACCACCGCATGCGTGGTGGTGCATATGGGAAACCAGATGATTGTACTAGATGCTGGAAGTGGATTTCACGGAATGGAAGGCTACTTTCATGAGAACCAAAAAGAATTTGCCCTATTATTCTCCCACACACATATTGACCACCTTGGAGGTTTATTGTGCGAGCCTATTATGTTTGATCCCACCTATGAGGTACACATATATGGAATAACCAGAAGAAGTCTTACGATTCAAGACCAGATTGATTGCCTACTACAACCGCCCATTTGGCCCATTAGACAAAGCTCTTTTGCCATAAAGCGCACGTACCATAATGTGGAAGACACATTTTACATGGGAGATGTTCTTGTGAAAACGGCACAGGCCAATCATCCAGGAGGTTCCACCGTATACCGCTTAGAATATCAGGGGCGTAGTTTAGTCTACATGACGGATCATGAGTTTAGCGAAGATACAAGAAAAGCCATGGAAGAGATTGCGCACCATGCCACCTTACTCATTTGCGATGGACAATATACTCCAGCTGAATATAAAGTACGCAATGATTTCGGACATAGTAATTATGAAGATACCATTGCCTTTGCTAGGAAAGTAGGGTGTGAACAATTAGCAATATTTCATCACGATCCTATGCATCATGACATAGAACTCAATGAGATGGAACGTAAAGTACAAGAACAGATGACCAATGCACTTTTAGCCAGAAAAGGAGGTATTATAAGACTGTGATTAGTGAAGAAAGCAAAAAAATACTAGAGATTAATTATGCGTTAACAGCGGAAAAAGATAGGGAAGCACTGTTAGAACATATTTTATCAGCCACCATGGAAATGACCAATTGCGATGCAGGTACGCTCTACATTGCTACAGACGAAGAGCTTATCTTTAAAGTGATGATTACCAAGTCATTAGGGATTCTAAAAGGGGCTAGACATGAACCAATTAACTTACCTCCTATTCCGATTTCTAAGGAAAATGTATGTGCTTATACTGTGTTAGAGAAGAAGATTACCAACATTCCAGATGTATATCATAGTGATTTATTTAATTTTGAAGGCCCCATTCGTTATGATCGCTTAACAGGTTATAAGACGATTTCCATGTTAACCGTGCCAATGGAGAATAATTTTGGTGAAATCATTGGAGTGATGCAATTAATTAACTCTCAAGATGAGGCGGGAGAGATTATTCCTTTTTCAGAGGATAGCGAATTAGTAGCATTATCACTAGGCGCCCAGGCGGCAGTTTGTCTTACCAATATGAATTACACGAAGCAGTTAGAAGAATTAATGCAATCTATGGTAAAGACTATTTCTACGGCAATTAATCTTCGTTCACCTTATAATGTGACCCATACCAATAATATGGTATTTTATGCCAAACATTTTATGGAGTGGGCGAATCAAAAGGAAGATTGTGAGTGGAAGTTTTCTGAATTTGACCAATCTTTATTGGAGATGACTATCTGGCTTCATGATATTGGTAAATTAATTACACCATTAGAAATCATGAACAAAGCTACACGCTTGGGAGCACATTATGAGAAGATTATAGAGCGTTTTGAACTCATTCTCTTGTGCGAAGAATTACATGCCATAAAGGAAGGAACGGATACCGTTGCTTTGCAGAAGGAGCAACAAGAAACCTTGGAATTCATTGAGCATATGAATACCATAGGATACCTAGAAGATGATAATTATGCTCGTGTACAAGAGCTGGCACATAAGACCTATCGTGATGGAAAAGGAAAAGTGCAGAAATGGTTCTTAGAAGAGGAAATTGCTTGCTTGTCCATTCGTAAAGGTACTTTAACAGAGGAAGAACGTGTTACCATGCAAGAACACGTTATTCTCACAGAACAGTTACTTGCCAAGATGAAATTCAATGGTCGTTATCAGAACGTGCCTCTTTGGGCCCGTAGTCACCACGAACTTTTAGATGGTTCGGGATATCCGAAGAAATTAACGGATCATGAAATTGAGCGGGAAGTTCGTCTATTAACTATTTTAGATATTTACGATGGACTTTCTTCCACAGACCGACCATACAAGGCAGGATTTTCCTTGAAGAAGTCCTTGGAAATTCTAGAATCTATGGCGGATGAGAAGAAGCTAGACAAGACCATTCTCGATTTGTTTCAGGCTAGTGAGCCGTGGAATGCGAAAGGAAGAGAAGATTTTTCTACCATATTGTCAAACTTAATCTAGGAGTATTAACATAAGGAGCATAGAGAATAGATGGGAAAAGAGAAAGTAGGAATTGTTCAAGCACTATCCATTGCCTTAATTGGAGCATTGCTTATGACATTACTAAGTAGTTCTCAGATTCTGCTTAGTGTGGATAATCTGGTGGCAGATGGAATATACCAGACACCATCGGGCGGTCATTCAGAGATTATTTTAATCAATATGGAC
>JAWXVE010000040.1:0-19957 GCA_044425575.1 Eubacteriales bacterium
GTAGTGGAGATACAAAACTGACCAGTAGGCCTGTTGTCATTGGAAGTGGTCCGGCTGGACTATTTTGTGCCTATGAATTAGCACTTCATGGATATGAGCCAATTTTATTAGAACGAGGTTATCAGGTAGAGAAGCGACAACACCATGTGGAAGACTTTTGGGCAACAGGTGTGTTGAATCCCAAGTCTAATGTGCAATTTGGAGAAGGTGGTGCAGGTACATTCTCCGATGGTAAGCTCAATACCCTTGTAAAAGATAAATTTGCTAGAAGCAGTGAAGTATTAAATCGATTTGTAGAATTTGGTGCACCAAGTGATATTTTGTGGGATAGCAAACCTCACATTGGAACGGATCTTTTGATTTTTGTTATTAAAACTATGCGTCAGAACATTATTGATTTAGGTGGGAGTGTAAGATTTGAGTCTCAGGTTACAGATTTTAAAATCATAAAAGAGAATGGGAGAAACACTCTAGTTGGTATCTATATTAATGATCAAGAATTTCTAGAAACTCAGGCAGTAGTCTTAGCTGTTGGTCATAGTGCAAGAGATACTTTTTCCGTACTTGCACATAGGCAAGTACCCATGCTTGCTAAGTCTTTTGCAGTAGGTTTTCGTATTGAACATAAGCAATCTATGATTAATGAATCCCAATATGGAATAGAGCAGGGAGAATATCTTCCACCAGCTTCTTATAAACTTACCGCCCAAACAACTCAAGGTAGAGGTGTCTATTCCTTCTGTATGTGCCCAGGTGGATATGTAGTCAATGCTTCTTCCCAAGAAGGAAGACTAGCTGTTAATGGTATGAGTTATCATAAGAGAGATAGTCAGAATGCCAATAGTGCAGTTGTGATTAGTGTATCCCAAGACGATTATGAAGGTAGTGATCCATTAGCTGGGATGCACTTTCAAGAACAGTTAGAAGAACGGACTTATGAACTAGCAAAAGGTAAAATTCCAGTACAAACATGGGGAGATTTTAAGAGAAATATCAGTACAGAAAGTTCCGCTATACACCATAAGACTTGTATGAAGGGGGCTTATGAAGGGAGTAATCTTCGTTCTCTTTTAAGTGATTCGTGTAACCATGCTTTAATGGAAGGAATGGAACAATTTGGTCGTAAGATAAAAGGATTTGATGAGGAAGATGCACTATTATCTGCTATTGAAAGTCGAACGTCCTCACCCGTTCGTATTAGTCGAGATGAATCATTCCAAAGCCAAGTGCTAGGCTTATATCCTTGTGGAGAAGGAGCAGGATATGCAGGCGGAATTACATCAGCTGCTATAGATGGTATTAAGGTGGCAGAACAAATTGCCAAAACTTATGCACCATTTCGTAATTCGTATTGTAATCTTTCTGTAGATTGACTATAATACTACTAGCAAACTTTCCATATCATAGGATGAAAAATAGAGGGCAATATGAGAGAATATTTAAAAGATAAGAAACGAATTGTAATTAAAATTGGATCTTCTTCCCTACAACATGAACAGACAGGAGACTTAGATTTTATTAAAATGGAAGTCTTAGTTCGAGAATTATGCAATCTTAGAAACCAAGGAAAAGACGTAATACTAGTTAGTTCTGGTGCAATTGCAGTAGGGAGAAAAGCAGTTACATGCTCTGGTAATCCTACAGATACGTCTGTAAAACAAGCTTGTGCTGCAGTAGGGCAAGCAAGGCTTATGATGACGTATCAGAAGATATTTTCAGAGTATAATCAAGTAGTAGCACAGATTCTTATGACAAAGCATACCATTACCAATGATATTAGCAGGTTAAATGCTCATAATACTTTTTCAGAATTATTTAAGATGGGTGTAATTCCTATTGTAAATGAAAATGATACAGTTTCAACAGATGAGATTGAAATTGGGGATAACGATACACTGTCTGCAGTAGTAGCACGCCTAGTAGGCGCAGACTTACTCATTCTATTATCCGATATTGATGGCTTGTATACGGATGACCCAAGACAGAATGAAGATGCTACGTTTATTGAACAAGTGGACCATGTAGATGAATCGCTCATGCGTATGGGAAAATCTACCACAGGTAGTAGCGTAGGAACTGGTGGAATGAATACGAAATTAATTGCAGCCAAAATTGCAACAAGTTGTGGAACAGATATGATTATTGCCAATGCTAAAGATGTAAAGATTATTCATAAGATGATAGATGGGCAACCATATGGAACGTTATTCAAGGCACAACGAGACAATTCGTTTCAATTAAATGATATATTAGAACAGTTACGAAAGTCCCATTCCTAGAATTGGAGGGGTAACTAGGCAAGAACATAGCCACAAGAATGGAATGGAGGTCATTATGACAGAAGAGCGAATTGGAAGAATGAATGAGTTATGGCATAAATCCAAAACAGAAGAAGGATTAACAGAAGCAGAATTAGCAGAGCAAAAGGAAATTCGAGAAGAATATATGACTGCTATGCGTAAGAATCTTAGAGGACAATTAGAGCAAATTAAGATTAAGGAAGCAGACGGTAGTATTACAGATCTTGGGAAAAAGTATGGAACGAAAAAGTAAAATACGAAAAGAATCTCTCTTGAAGCGAAGAAGCTTAAAGAAAGAAGAGTGGTCATTAAAGAGCCAATTGATTGTAAGGGAAATCAGTAAAATGGATTCTTTTCTTGAAGCGAAACAGATCCTACTCTATGCGCCCTATGATCAGGAAGTAGATGTGAGTGAGTTGGCAAAGATTGCCTATGAACTTGGCAAGAAGGTATATTATCCAAGAGTAGAAGGCGAGAACATTGCATTTTATGAGATTACTTATGTAGGGGAATTGGAAAGAGGTTATTGTGGGATTTGTGAACCAAGAGAGGGACTTCCTTCCTATACGCAAAAGCATTCGTCTTGTTGCATTGTACCAGGGGTGTCCTTTGACGGTGCTTGTAATCGTATGGGATATGGGAAAGGGTTTTATGACCGATTTCTCACATGCAATCCTAATATAACCACAATTGGCGTGGGGTTTCAGGTGCAAATAATGGAACAAGTGCCGTGTGATGAGAATGATGTGCCACTAGATTATGTGGTGACAGAGAAAGGTATGGTGAGAACAATGGAACATAAGATATTAGAGCAAATTGGAGAACAAGCAGTTGCAGCCACCTATGAATTACAAGGCTTAGATACTGTAAGTAAGAATCAAGCTTTGGCACAAGTTGCTAAGGATTTAGTAGATGCAACCAATACCATACTTAAGTCAAATGAACTTGATATACAAGCAGGTATACAAGCAGGTATGAGTGAGGGACTATTGGATCGACTTCGCCTCACCAAGGAACGCATTGTGGGTATGGCAGAAGGAATGACACAGATTATTGCATTAGAAGACCCCATTGGGGAAATTCTTGACGAGGTAGTACGTGATAATGGGTTGCGTATTCGTAAGATACGAGTTCCCATTGGAGTCATTGGAATGATCTATGAATCAAGACCAAATGTAACATTAGATGCCTTTGCTTTATGCTTTAAAGCTGGTAATGTTGTGATTTTAAAGGGTGGTAGCGATGCCATTCATTCTAACATTGCCATTGCAAATTGTATTCGTACTTCTTTAGAAATAGTAGGTATTTCTCCTAATGTCATTCAATTAATTGAAGATACTAATCGTGAAGTAACCAAGGAATTCATGAAAATGAATGAATACATAGATGTGCTTATTCCCCGTGGTGGAGCAGGATTAATTCAAGCTGTAGTAACAGGAAGTACCATTCCAGTCATTGAAACAGGTACTGGAAATTGTCACATATACGTGGACAAAGAGGCAGATTATGAAAAGGCAATTCCTATTATATTAAATGCAAAGACACAACGTGTAGGGGTATGTAATGCATGTGAATCTCTTGTGATTCATAAGGACATTGCAGAGGAATTCCTACCACTTGTAGGAAGGGCTCTTGTAGAACGAGGAGTAGAGATTCGTGGAGATGAAGTAACATGTAATAAGATTCCCGAAGCCAAGAAGGCCATGGAAGAAGACTATAGTGCTGAGTACTTAGCACTTTGTATTTCTAGTAAAGTAGTGGATTCTCTTCAGGAGGCTATTTACCATATTAATCACCATCATACGAAACATTCTGATGTGATTATTACGGAAAACTCACAATCAGCAGCATTATTTTTACAACAGATTGATTCGGCTTGTGTTTACCATAACGCTTCTTCACGTTTCTCAGATGGATTTGAGTTTGGATTAGGAGCAGAGATTGGTATTAGTACCCAGAAGATTCATGCAAGAGGACCTATGGGGTTAAAAGAGATTACCTCTTATAAATATATAATAGAAGGAAATGGACAAGTTCGATAAGGAGAAGGTATTTGGCTAAATTAGTAAAAGAAATGAAACAAGAAGAATTGGTGGTGCGCTCTAGTGAAGAAGAAGTGCAACATCAGTATGAAGAAATAGAACGAGCAAGACAGTTGGTAGCAGATAAAATGGCTGAATTGAGACGTCCTTTGTATGCTAGAGTAGAGACATTCGGATGCCAGATGAATGCCAGAGATTCTGAGAAAATTCTTGGAATTCTTAAGATGATTGGTTATCTAGAAGCAGAAGATGAAAATGCAGATTTTGTCTTATATAATACGTGTACGGTTCGAGATAATGCCAACCAACGGGTCTATGGCAGATTAGGTGCTCTCAATAGTAAGAAGAAGAAAAACCCTCATATGAAAATTGCTTTGTGCGGTTGTATGATGCAAGAACCAGCTGTAATTGAGAAGATTAAAAGAAGTTATCGCCATGTGGATTTAGTATTTGGAACCCATAATATCTTTAAATTTGCAGAATTATACGATACCATGATGACAAGTAACGCCATGGTCATTGATGTGTGGAAGGAAACTAATCAAATTGTAGAAAATCTTCCAGTAGAACGTAAATATTCCTTTAAATCAGGGGTAAATATTATGTTTGGATGCAATAACTTCTGTAGCTATTGCATTGTTCCTTATGTACGCGGAAGAGAGAGAAGTCGCTTACCAGAAGATATTATACAAGAAATTACAGACTTAGTAGCAGACGGTGTTGTTGAGGTTATGCTTCTTGGTCAAAATGTGAATTCTTATGGGAAGAACCTAGAAGAGTCCATTACATTTGCTCAGTTACTCCAGAGAATAGAACAGATCAAAGGACTTCGACGAATTCGTTTTATGACATCTCATCCCAAAGATTTATCAGATGAATTAATTGAGGTTATGAAGAATTCAGATGCAATCTGCAATCATTTACATTTACCATTGCAATCGGGAAGCTCTAGAATTCTTAAATTAATGAATCGCCACTATACAAAAGAGCAGTATTTAGAAGTGGTTCGTAAGCTCAAGGAAGCAATTCCAGATATAGCACTCACCACAGATATTATTGTAGGATTTCCTACAGAAACACAGGCAGATATTGAGGAGACCATGGAAGTAGTTCGTCAAGTAGGATATGACAGTGCCTTTACCTTTATTTATTCGAAGCGCACGGATACACCAGCTGCTAATATGGAAGGCCAAATATCGGAAGAAGATGTTAAGCCAATGTTTGACCAAGTACTATCAGCTGTACAAGAGACTGCTAAAATGCGAACAAGCCGCTATTTAGGACAAGTGAAAGAAGTATTAGTTGAAGAAGTCAATGACCATGACGATACCTTAGTTACTGGGAAGTCAGAGAATCATATGACAGTTCACTTAAAAGGAACACCAGAATTAATTGGGCAGATTATTCCAGTGCGATTAACAGAATGCAAGGGATTTTACTATTTTGGAGAAATGATATAGAGGAATGTAGGTACATGGGTAAAATATTAATTATTACAGAAAAGCCAAGTGTTGCAAGAGAATTCGCAAAGGCTCTTTCAGAATCTTTTGCAAATAAAGATGGTTATCTAGAATCAGACAAGACAATTATAACCTGGTGTGTTGGACATTTAGTAACCATGAGTTATCCAGATGCCTATGATGCAAGTTTAAAAAGGTGGTCTTTAGAGACAATTCCTTTTATTCCAGACCAGTTTCGGTACGAAGTATTAGAACGTACTAAGAAGCAATTTCGCATTATTAAAGAGTTGTTCCACCGAGAAGAATTAACTGCAATCTACAATGCAGGAGATGCAGGGCGTGAAGGAGAATATATACAGCGACTTGTGTTGCAAGAAGCTGGTTATAAGAAAGGTATCTCATTAAAGAGAATCTGGATTGATTCCCAGACAGAAGATGAAATCTTACGGGGAATTAAAGAAGCCAAAGATGCTAGCGAATATGACCAGTTAAGTGCATCTGCTTACTTACGTGCCAAGGAAGATTATTTAATGGGCATTAACTTTTCAAGGGTACTCACATTGAAATATTCCCAGTCCATTAAGAATTACTTGAAAATACAAAATGCAGTGATTTCAGTGGGTCGTGTTATGACATGTGTCTTAGGTATGGTAGTAAAACGGGAACGAGAGATAAGAAACTTTGATAAAACACCATTTTATCGAGTGCTTGGAACCTTTACTGTGGCAGACCAATCCTTTGAAGGGGAATGGAAGGCATTAGAAGGTTCACGTTACTATGAATCGCCCCTCTTGTATAAGGAGAATGGATTCTTACGAGAGGAAAGTGCTAGACTTCTTTGTAACCAACTAGTAGAGGAAAGCAAAGAACCTGTGGTGGATAAAATCGAGAAGAAGAAAGAAACGAAGAATCCACCGCTTTTGTACAATTTAGCAGAACTACAAAACGATTGTTCTAAGTATTTTAAAATCTCACCAGATGCAACCCTTAAGATTGTACAGGAATTGTATGAGAAGAAGTTACTAACATATCCAAGAACAGATGCTAGAGTTTTATCAAGTGCAGTTGCTAAAGAGATTACCAAGAACCTAAATGGTTTATTGCAATTTGAGGTGACAAAGGAATATGCAAGTCATATTTTATCAGAGAAGAAGTACACCAATCTTGTAAAATCACGTTATGTCAATGATAAGCAAATTACAGACCATTATGCCATTATTCCAACTGGACAAGGAATGAGTGCATTAAGAGCGCTTCCACCTACTTCCCTTCATGTATATGAATTAGTAGCAAAACGTTTCTTGGCTATTTTCTACCCATCGGCTATATATCAGAAGATTCAGTTAACCATCGGTATTGAAGCACTTGATGGGAAGGCAAAAGAACATTGTATCACTTCCAATAAAGTGTTAGTAGAACCTGGATATCTAGAGGTAGCAAAGCTTTCCTTTTGGAAGAAGCGAGAGGAGAAGAAGCAAGAAGGGGATGAATCGGAAGAGAAGAATAATCCTAAGTTAACATCACTTCTTATGAGCATGAAGAAAGGAATGACCTTAGACGAATCCCAATATATCATTAAAGAGGGGGAAACTTCACCGCCAAAACGATATAATTCAGGAACTATTATCCTTGCCATGGAAAATGCAGGACAACTGATTGAAGAGGAAGAATTAAGAGCCCAGATTAAGGGGAGTGGTATTGGAACGTCTGCTACAAGGGCGGAAATACTTAAGAAACTAACTGTGATCGAATACTTATCCATTCATAAAAAAACACAAGTTATTACACCAACTTTAATGGGAGAGATGATATATGATGTGGTAGAACAGTCCATTAAGCCATTACTTGATCCTACCTTAACAGCAAGTTGGGAGAAGGGGCTTACCATGGTGTCTGAGGGCTCTATTACTTCGAAAGAGTATATGCAGAAGTTAGATGATTTTGTATCAAGACGTACCAACTATGTGAAGCAGTTAACCAACCAATCTTCTATGCAACATTACTATAATCAAGCTTCCTTACATTATAAGAAGAGTAAGACCAAGGGGTAAGACAAGAAAAGGAACACAACATGGAATATTATTTATTGGGCATAGGGATTCTCATCTATATTATCGTTGTATTTCTCTATGGAATATATAGGAAGAAGAAGCAACGTAAGATAATGAGACAACAATCTCGTGATCAGTACGGGAAGTATCCAAGCAAACAGTATAAGGTAGAACAGTATGAAAGTATTTCCCATTATTGTACTATGCGGGGAAAGTCAGAAGAATTAATTGATGAGATTACATGGAATGACCTAGAAATGGAACAATTGTTTCAAGCTATGAATCATACAGCTTCTTCCACAGGGGAAGAGTATTTGTATTATCTCTTACATCGTCCGCTAGAAAGTAGAGAAGAATTAGAAAAGCGAAATGGAAGAATCCATGGGTATAGCCAGGATGAATCATTGCGCGTTGATTTAATGCAAATATTCAAAGAACTAGGTTCTACTGGTAAGTTTTCTATTGTAGATTACATTCATTTGCTCGACACCATTACCCACACAAGTAATATGGCATCTTATGTATTAAATGGTATGATTTTATTAGGGGGTATTATTACTTGTTATAAGGCAGTAATTGGATGTAGTATAATCGTAACAGGTGTTATCATACAAATGGCACGATATTTTAAGCGTAAGAGAGAGATTGAACCGTATTTTATTAGTTTTAGTTATTTAGTGCGTTTATTACAAGCGGCTAAGGCAATTAATAAGATGCAAGGAGAACCACTGAAAGAGGTAGAGGATGAATTTAACCAATGCTTTCATAGGTTAAAAGGATTTGAACGAGGTATGTTCTTATTTGCCAATAAGCTTTCAGGCAATTTAGAGGAAGTCATTTTAGATTATGTGAAAATGATTTTTCATTTAGACCTAATACGATTTCATCAGATGCTTGCTTTAGTACAACGAGAAAAGCATACATTTCTTCATTTATTATCCCTAGTAGGGGAAATAGAAGCAGAAATTGCCATTACGTACTATCGTGCATGGCTTCCTTATTGGTGTGTGCCAACTTTTCTAGAAGAAGGTGCATTAGAACAAGAAGGGTTGTATTTTCCACTCATACAGGAGGCAGTGCCCAATTCCATAACTGCTTCAAAAGGGATTCTGCTCACTGGTTCTAATGCCTCTGGTAAGTCCACATTTCTTCGTGGCGTAGCAGTGAATTGTATTATGGCACAGACCATTGTAACTTGTGCCGCCCATAAAGTAGCCATGCCACTTGCACACATTTATAGTTCCATTGCAATTCGGGACAATGTGTTAGAAGCGGATAGTTATTATTTAGCGGAAATCAAATCCATTAAGCGTATTTTAGATGCTTCTAGAACAAGTAAGGTGCCTGTGTATTGCTTTATTGATGAAGTATTGCGGGGGACGAATACGGTAGAGCGAATTGCAGCTTCTACGCAGATATTAAAGATGCTTGCTGGTGGAAGAGGGATTTGCTTTGCAGCAACACATGATATTGAATTAACTTGGTTACTAAAAGAATGGTATGATAATTATCATTTTCAAGAAGAATTACAAGAAGATGATATTTTCTTTGATTACACCATACAATCAGGACCTGCAACTAGTCGAAATGCAATTTTTCTCCTAAAGACTATGGGTTATGAAGAAGAAATTATTACACAAGCCAATGAAATGGCAAATGGATTCATAGAAGAAGGCATATGGAAGCAAGTAATAGGTAGAAAGGATTAGACGTTAGAAAGATGAAAGTATCAATACACACAGATGGAGCTGCAAGAGGCAATCCGGATGGGCCAGGTGGATATGGAACCATTATTCACTGCGTAGATTCAGCAGGAACGCTCCATGAACGGGAATATAGTGCAGGCTACGTAAAGACTACGAATAATCGTATGGAATTAATGGCAGTTATTATAGGTTTGGAAGCATTAACTAAACCTTGTGAGGTAAATGTAGTATCCGATTCCAAATATGTTACAGATGCATTTAATAAAAATTGGATTGAGAACTGGCAAGTAAAGAATTGGAAGACAAGTACGAAAGCACCCGTTAAGAACAAAGATTTATGGATGCGCCTTCTAAATGCGAAAGAAATGCATAGAGTAACCTTTACGTGGGTAAAGGGTCATAATGGACATCCATTAAATGAACGATGCGATGTACTTGCTACAACTGCTGCCGATGGCACAAGTTTACTTGACGATATAGTGGCAGAGTGATATGATAGGCATATATTAAATTTAGAAATGGAGAAGTGATATGAGTAATTTTATTAATTTTTTTAATAGTTTTGCGTCTTATGTGCTGTTACTACTAATCTTTGTCATTGTTTCCATCGTTGCAGTAAAGATTGGAATTATACTTCGTAAGAGAAAAGATGAGAAAGATGCACTACTAGCAGATGCACAAGTGAAATTATCAGAATAAGGGACAAACGTGAAAATGGTATTTACAATAGTGAATGCCATTTTTAACGCTTTAAAATCTGTTGTAGGAACAGAAGGTATTCCTGAATGATATGTGTGCCAAGGGCATGAAACTATATGAGGAAGGAATTTAAAGAACTGACCAGTGTGGCATATTAACCAATTAAAGTATTCTATAATTGTTAGTTATTCCATAGATTAATGAATTGACACAACTACCTATATGGTCTATACTAGGAGCAGACACTACATGTTGTGGTTTGCGCCAGGCGACCACATCTTTTATATAGATTAAGAAAAGATAGAGAAATATAGGAGGAGAATACCATGAATGAAACAAAAGAAATACCTGAAGTAGTAAGTGAACGCTACCAAACTTCCAAGAGTGTTACGGTAATTAAGAAGGATGGTAGTATGGAAGAGTTTAATGTACAGAAAGTTATTGATGCAGTTAGCAAAAGTGCATACCGTGCATTAACGAATTTTACAGAAGAAGAAAATGAGCAGATTTGTTGCTTTGTAGTGACGAAAGTAGATGAATTAAACCAAGCTCAAATTCCAATTCCTATTATGCACAATATTGTGGAAAGTGCATTAGAACAAGTAAAACCAGTTGTGGCAAAGAGCTACAGAGACTATCGTAATTATAAGCAAGATTTTGTACGTATGCTAGATGATGTTTATAAGAAAAGTCAATCCATTATGTATGTGGGAGATAAGGAAAATTCCAATACAGATAGTGCCCTTGTATCTACAAAGAGAAGCTTAATCTTTAATCAGTTAAATCAAGCGTTATATCAAAAGTTCTTTATGACAACAGAAGAGATTCAAGCTTGTAAGGATGGATATCTTTATGTTCATGATATGTCAGCAAGACGTGATACTATGAATTGTTGTTTGTTTGATGTGCAGAATGTATTATCTGGTGGATTTGAAATGGGTAATATTTGGTATAATGAACCAAAGACACTAGATGTAGCATTTGATGTAATTGGAGATATTGTGCTTAGTGCTGCAAGTCAACAATATGGTGGGTTTACGGTACCAAGTGTAGACCGTATTTTAGAACCATATGCAGAGAAATCTTATAAGAAATACCTAGACCGCTTTTTGCATTTAGGTATTGACCAAGAAACAGCAGAAGCAGAGGCCTACGCAGATGTGGTCAAAGAGTACGAACAGGGCTTCCAAGGTTGGGAATATAAGTTTAATACAGTAGCATCTAGCCGAGGAGATTATCCATTTATTACAGTAACAGCGGGTACAGAAAAGGGGAAATTTGCTAAGCTTGCAACGATTGCCATGTTAAATGTTAGAAGGCGTGGGCAAGGCAAGGCTGACATGAAAAAGCCAGTATTATTCCCTAAGATTGTCTTCTTGTATGATGAAAATCTACATGGACCGGGAAAAGAATTAGAAGATGTATTCGAAGCAGGCGTTCGATGTTCTGTCAAAACCATGTACCCAGATTGGCTTAGTTTAACTGGAAAAGGTTATATTGCAAGTATGTACAAACAATATGGTCAGATTATTTCACCAATGGGTTGTCGTGCGTTCCTATCACCTTGGTACACAGAAGGTGGTATGTATCCGGCCAATGAGAAAGATATACCAGTCTTTACAGGAAGATTTAATGTAGGTGCCGTATCCCTACACCTACCTATGATTCTTGCAAAAGCAAGACAAGAGAGTAGAGACTTCTATGAAGTATTAGACTATTATTTAGAATTAATTCGTAAGTTACATATTAGAACGTATGCTTATTTAGGTGAGATGAGAGCATCTACGAATCCACTTGCTTATTGCGAAGGTGGTTTCTTAGGAGGGAATCTAGAACTTCATGATAAGATTAAGCCACTTTTAAAAGCAGCTACAGCTTCTTTTGGAATTACGGCATTTAATGAATTACAGCAACTTTACAATGGAAAATCTTTAGTAGAAGATGGAGCGTTTGCCATTGAAGTTCTTGAATACATTAACAAAAAAGTAGTAGAATTCAAAAATGAAGATGGAAATCTATATGCCATCTATGCAACACCAGCAGAGAATTTATGTGGACTTCAAGTACAACAATTCCGTAAGAAATATGGCATTGTAGAAGGTGTATCAGATAGAGAATATGTAAGTAATGGATTCCATTGCCACGTGACGGAAGAGATTACACCAATTCAGAAGCAAGACTTTGAATATCGCTTCTGGGAATTATCTAATGGCGGAAAGATTCAATATGTAAAGTATCCAATTGATTACAATGTGGATGCAGTAAAAACATTAATTCGCCGTGCTATGGATATGGGATTATATGAAGGTGTGAATTTATCACTTGCTTATTGTGATGATTGTGGACACCAAGAGTTAGAAATGGATACGTGTCCAGAATGTGGAAGCTCTAATCTAACAAAAATTGATCGTATGAACGGTTATTTGTCTTATTCAAGAGTACATGGAGATACACGATTGAATGAAGCGAAAATGCATGAAATCAAGGAAAGGAAGAGTATGTAAGTATGCGATATCACAATATTACGAAGGATGATATGAGTAATGGGGATGGTCTTCGAGTAGTTTTGTGGGTATCAGGGTGTTCTCATTGTTGCAAAGAGTGTCACAATCAAGTTACGTGGGATCCAAATGGTGGGATATTGTTTGGGGAAGATACCAAGAGGGAGTTATACGAGCAACTTGAGAAACCTTATATTAGCGGGATTACATTTTCAGGGGGAGATCCACTTCATGCAGCAAATCGTCTAGAAGTGAGGAATTTGATTCTTGAAATCAAAGAATTATATCCCACCAAAACCATTTGGCTATATACAGGAGAACGGTGGGAGAATCTAATCTATTATCCGCTATTAAAAGGAGTAGATGTATTAGTAGATGGAGAATTTCAATATGAGCTTAGAAATCCAAAATTGTGTTGGAAAGGGAGCAGTAATCAACGTGTGATAGCAGTACAAAAGTCACTAGAACAAAATGATCCAAGTGTTCCAATCTTACATTGTATGGACTATAAGGAAGAATAAATAAAAAGCGAATTACTGAAGGAAGGCATGGTTATCAGTATGAAAAGAGTAGCAAAATTTGAAAAAGTTAGCATGGAACAATTTATGGAGGGCTTTTGTGGTTGTTTTTCGGATTACAAGGAAGATGAAATTAAGCAGATTTATAATGATTTACCGCTTCCTAAGAGAGCAACGAAAGGAAGTGCTGGATATGATTTCTATGCACCAACCACTTTTACTTTAAAACCTGGCGAAACGGTAAAAGTTCCAACTGGAATTCGCATAAAGATGGAAGAAGGATATGTATTATCCTTATACCCAAGAAGTAGTCTAGGATTTAAGTATCGCCTACAACTTGATAATACAGTAGGGATTATTGACAGTGATTACTATCATTCAGATAATGAAGGTCATATTTTCGTTAAGGTAACTAATGATTCTAAAGGTGTAAAAGTACTATATGTAGACCAATTTTCAACTTTTGTACAAGGTATTTTTACAGAGTACTTTATAACGGAAGATGATGAAGTAGAACAGGAACGGAATGGTGGAATTGGTAGTACGTCCTAAATAGCAGTATATTGATGAATAAGAACTCCTTTTTTGGCAAGCTTATGTAATATAATAAGAAGTCAAGGAAGGAGCTTTTCCATGAATGAGAATAACATTACAAGTAATCTTACTCAGACAATGACATATTTAGATTCCCATCTATCCATCCAGTGCAATTTTGACTGTATTGCCAGAATCATAAGAATTGGTGGTCGTAAAGGGTGCTATTACTTTATTGATGGATTTTGCAAAGATGAAGTAACAGAGAAATTATTAGAGCGATTTCAAAGTATAGAAGAAGAACAAATGCCAAACAGTGCAGAGTTATTTGCAGAAGAATATGTACCTTATATAGAAGTGACCTTAGAGAAGAAATACGAGGAAATTACGAAAAATCTATTGTCGGGAGTCCTTGTACTCCTAATAGATGGTTATGAACAAGGGATTCTAATTGATGCTAGAACGTATCCAGCCAGAGGGATAGAAGAGCCAGAAAAAGATAAGGCATTGCGTGGTTCGAAAGATGGATTTGTAGAAACTATTGTAATGAATACAGCATTGATTCGTAGAAGAATCCGCAGTCCCTATTTGCGAATGGAAATGGTAAGCATAGGAACAAGTTCCAAGACAGACGTGGTAATCTGTTATATGAATGACCGTGTGAACCATGAATTCTTGGAAGAAGTACGTACTAAAATGAAGCACATTCAAGTAGATGCCTTGTCAATGAATCAAGAAAGTTTGGCAGAATGCCTCTACCAAGGGAGCTGGATTAATCCATTACCTAAGTTTAAATATACCCAAAGACCAGATACCGCAGCTAGTGAAGTATTAGAGGGCAAACTCATTATTTTGGTGGACAATTCTCCGTCTGTTATGATTACGCCAACTACTTTGTTTGATTTAACACAGGAAGTAGATGATTTTTACTTTCCACCAATTACAGGTACGTATTTGCGCCTTTCTAGATTTATGATTGGGGTTATGACCTACTTAATTACACCAACCTTCCTCTTACTCGTGAATCATCCTCAATTCATACCACCGTGGCTTTCTTTTATTCTAGTGGAAGAAGTGACGAACGTTCCCATACTGATACAATTTCTCCTACTAGAATTGGCTATTGATGGTTTGCGCCTTGCCTCTGTGAATACACCATCCATGTTAAGCACCCCTCTTAGTATTATGGCGGCTTTAATTCTTGGAGAATTTTCGGTAAACAGTGGTTGGTTTCATTCGGAAGTCATGTTATATATGGCATTTGTAGCATTAGGTAGTTATACTCAGCCTAGTTTTGAATTAGGATACGCAATTAAATTCTATCGTATTCTTGCATTGGTTTTCACACAGCTATTTGGAATTGGTGGATATGTGGTAAGTATTGCTATTTTATGTTACTCATTTGTAACAAACGGTACACTTTCTAATGGGAATTATTTGTATCCCCTTATTCCATTTCATGGTAAAATCTTGTTTAAATCTTTGTTTCGTGCTAAAATAAAATTCAATAAACAAGAAAATGACAACCAAATGAAGTAGAAGTGACAGAAGAAGTGACAGAACTGTAGCCATGGAGGACAACAATAGATGGGGTTTGATTTAGAATTATCCATACCAACAATTACTGTATTTTTACAAGGGATTCTTAGCTTTTTCTCTCCTTGTGTGGTACCTATTATACCACTCTATATGGGATACTTATCAGGAGGAACCCTTACTTATGATGATGCAGGACAACCTCATTACAATCAAAAGGTAGTACTGCTCAACACACTATTTTTTATTATTGGAGTGAGTTTTGCTTTTTTCTTGCTAGGGCTTGGATTTTCTACATTAGGTCAATTTTTTAACTCGAACCAAATGTTATTCGCACGAATTGGCGGTGTTTTTATTATATTATTAGGCTTTGTACAACTTGGAATCTTTGATAAGCCTTTTAAGGGAAAAGAATTCAAATTACCCATTAAAATTAACGTATTAAAAATGAATCCAGTTACTGCACTTCTAATGGGATTTACCTTTAGCTTTGCATGGACACCATGCGTAGGACCAGCTCTAACAACGGTATTAATTATGATTTCTAGTGCTAAGACAACTTTAACAGGATTAGGTCTTATGGGAGTCTATACCATTGGCTTTACCCTACCATTTTTATTTGTGGGAATCTTTACCACCAAGTGTTTAGGGTTTTTCAAAAAGCATACGCGTATTATTGCATATAGTGTAAAAATAGGTGCACTCTTAATGATTTTTATGGGAGTAATGATTTTCACAGGATTTATGAACAAGATAACAGGATACTTATCTCTAGTTTAGAGATGCAATATAGAATACAATGAGAAATGTACTAGGAGGAAAACAGATGAAAAAAAGTATAGTAGTAATCATGGTAATTGTAACATCCTTTCTATTAATAAGTTGCGATGAAAGCACCTTAGATGATATTGAGATGATATTAGATATTGCCATAGAGGAGTTAGATTCATTAGAAGATACATCAGAGATGGAACTAGAAGAAGTTGCCATAGACGAGGTCATAGAAGAGGTCATAGAGGAAGACATAGCAGCAGTAGAAGAAGTACAAACAGAAGATCCTGATGTAACTGTAGCAGAAGAGACTGTAGCAGAAGAGGCTATAGTGGAAGAAGAGGTAATCGAAGAGGCAGAAGAAATCGATCCCAATGCCACACCAGCTATAGCATTTACATTAGAAGATCAATATGGTGTTACCCACACCTTGGACGAGTATAAGGGAAAAGTCATCTTTCTAAACTTCTGGGCTACTTGGTGCCCACCATGTGTTGCGGAATTACCAGATATTCAACAATTATATGAAGCATATGGATCCAATGAAGGAGACGTGATTGTACTTGGAGTTGCCTACCCCAATGATCAAAGCAGCTATACAAGTGAAGGAAGCAAAGCATCTGTTACAAGCTTCTTATCAGAGAATGGTTATACATATCCAACCATTATGGATATGAATGGAACCTTAACATCTGAATACAGTATCTCCGCTTATCCAACTACATTTATGATTGATGAAAATGGCAATGTATATGGATATGTATCTGGAATGTTAACTTATGATATTATGGTTGAGATTGTAGAAGAAACTTTATCACAATAGCAGGATAGAATATAAGAAAAAGCGTTTCTCTAGGTTGTACTTGGAGAAACGCTTTTTTATTTAAGCTGAAAAAGGGACTTGAACCCTCGACCCCATCATTACGAGTGATGTGCTCTACCATCTGAGCTATTTCAGCGAGTATACGTGAACTGCTCATTTATTATATAAAATATCATTCTAATATGCAAGGGATTTCTGGAAAAAATAGTGATAGTGAGAAAACGGTGAACAGAATGGAACAAATAGCATAGAAGTGAGACAATTAGCCGAAAAGTCGCACATAGATTTTATAGGGAAGTATTGACAACTGTTTGTGTTAATAATACACTATCATATGATTAGTAAAGTAGAAATGTATTGTGTATACCAGTGATTGGAATCTGGTAGCATCATCGTTCTAAGAAAGGAATCAATATGAGTACGAAGAAAATATGCAATATGGAAAAACTAAAAGATTTTGAACAATATCTAGTAGAGGAAGAAAAGAGTAAAAATACAATTCGTAAATATTTACGAGATGTGAAGAAATTCTTAGAATATCTGGGGGAGAGAACCTTAGAAAAGCGAATTGTACTAGAGTTTAAGGAACACTTGCAGAAACATTATGAACCAACAAGTGTAAATTCCATCTTAGCTGCAGTCAATCACTACCTTACATGGGATGAATGTATGATGTATCGCGTAAAGCCTTTGAAGATACAAAAGGCAATCTTTGAGAATCCTGATAAGGAATTGTGTAGGAAAGAGTATCTTAGATTAGTATCTTGTGCCAAAGCCAAGGGAGATGATAGAACAGCGCTTATACTGCAAACGATTTGTAGTACGGGGATTCGAGTATCGGAATTAGAGTATATTACAGTAAGTGCTGCAAAGAGTGGGCGAAGCGACGTAAAGTGTAAAGGAAAGAATCGAATGATTTATCTATCGAAAGATTTATGCAGATTACTGAAAGAATATTGCAGTAAAAACGGAATAAAAACGGGAAGTGTCTTTGTGACCAAGAGTGGCAAATGCATGGACCGTTCTAATATATGGAAGAAGATGAAGCAGCTGTGTAAAGAGGCAAAAGTAGCAGAAAGTAAAGTGTTCCCCCACAATTTAAGACACTTATTCGCTAAATCATTCTATGAAATCAGTAAGGATATTGCAAAGTTAGCAGATTTGCTAGGACATTGTAATATTAATACAACTCGTATCTATACCATGGAGAGTGGGAGTAATCATAGGAAGCAATTAGATAAAATGAACCTATTATTGCTCTGTACCACATAACAGTGATTATGAGGTAATCCTACTCATATAACAGAAACCGTAATAGAAATTATAATATGATTTCTACACAAATATAACACAAATAGCGTATGACCACAATAGAAAACTTACAAAATGTGACTATTCTATGTACAATTCTACATAATTCACAATCTTATTGCATAAAACCCCTATATAAGTTAGCAATTTTTTAAGAACTATAATTGCAATATTTATTATTTGTACAGCATACCACATAATCACTGTTATGTGGTATTTTGTATGAATTTTCAGAACGGTTGAGATGAGGGATAGAGAAATGTACAGAGAGGACAAGCTGGATTCTGCTGTAGCACAACATAGGAGAGTAAATAAGAAAAAAATCTTACTAATAATTGCTCTTATTATAGCAATCATAAGTTCCATAATATTCGTTATGATAGCAATTATTAAAACAGTAGGAAAGAATAGCCTGTACACCAATGCTTCTAGTTCTGGCATGGTCATTAACTTAGGGGATGAAGAGGATGGAATCTGGGAAGATGGTATGGTTGGTTATGATGGTAAGCTCTATACCTACAATGATGAAATCCTCACCTTTCTAATCTTGGGAATTGATCACCAAGGAGAAGTGGAGGAAGCAGAAGATGGAATAAGCGGTGGACAATCGGATGCGATTTTCCTCGCAGTGTGCAATCCAGTAGAAGGTCAGATTGATGTGATTGCTGTGAATCGTAACACCATGACAGAAATAGAACGCTACAATGAAGCAGGAGAGTTCATGTGGACGGAAACGGCTCAGATAGCGGTTCAACATGGATATGGAGATGGACTAGAACAAAGTTGTGAAAGAAGTGTGGCAGCTGTATCCAATCTCTTCTATCAACTACCGATTCATGGATATGCTTCCATTAATATGGGCGGTATTACTGCAATTAACGATGCAGTGGGTGGCGTAGAAGTAACTATGGCGGAGGATGTGTCATTCGTCATGTACGAATTTAACAGTAATGGTGCGATTGCATCGGGAACTGCTAAGAACTATACCTATGAAGCGGGAGAAACAATCTTACTAGAAGGCGATATGGCATTTTGGTTCCTAAAGTACCGAGATGTTACGGTATTCGATAGTGCTAGTGAAAGATTGAGCCGCCAAAAACTATATATTACTTCTTTTATCAACAAAATGATAGAAGTAGTTAAAAGCGATGTATCTATTGTAAGTGAAGTCTATGGAATAGCCATGGAATATATTGTTACGGATATTACACTAGATGAAATGGCATATATGGGAACTACAGTAGCAATGTATGATTTTAACATGGACAATATGCATTCCCTAGAAGGGGAAACCATTACGGGGGAAATGTATGAAGAATTCTACGTAGACACCCAAGCCATGTATGAATTAATTCTAGAGGTATTCTATATAGAAGTAGAAGAATAAGAAGAATTGTAGTTAGGTTAGATAAAGGGTAGGGAGGCAGAATATGAGTGAAGAGGGTAAATTAAAGTTAATAAAAGTAGGAATTGGACTGGCTGGCGCCATTGTAGTAATCATCGCACTTGGTCTATATAGTAAAAGCATGATACCAGCAGCAGAGGAAGAAGTGCAGACAGAGGCAGTTGCTGGTATGACAGGGGAAGAGCTTGAGCTACTCCTAGATGAATATCGAATGGATGATACAACTGGTGAGGGAGTAGAGGAAGAAGTAGAAGAAGTTAGCACTATTGATTTTGATGCATTGCAGGAGATTAATGAAGA
>JAWXVE010000120.1:0-3053 GCA_044425575.1 Eubacteriales bacterium
TGCTATTACAAAAGTTCCGTTAGATATTGCCACCTTACTTAGTAATGCATCCGGAGCTATTAAGACCCACATGATTGGGAATTCGTCAGCTATTGGTAAGACACAGTTGTTGAAGTTTGTCAGAACCGTGTTGAATGTGTAGGTGTCCGAAAGAGCTTTTTACAGTATGCAAATGAAGGAAATGAAGAGAAGATTAAATGTTAGAGTGTATGGAATCAAGAATCAATATGATGAATAATACATATCAAGTATTTATGGAAAGGAAAGGAATGGAAACTAGGCAAAGAAGTAGTGAAAATTACAATCGAGAGGAGCTTGAATGTTTTGGCATTACAGTGAAATCAGAATCTAAAATGATTATTAAAGAAAAAGATATAGTATTTGTGATAGCATCTAAGAGTTCTAGAGTAGTTAAAATGCTAAAGGCATTACGGAATAGAGGAATTAGAGTACATGTATTTTTAAGGCATTTAGATGAGGAGCTTTTCCTTGAAGATATAATAAATTATTCTGATAGTGTAATACTATACTCGCATTCTAAAGCAGTAGAGCATTTAATGAAAACATACAAGCCGAAATTAGTACATATTTTTTGTTGTTATCAGTATCATGAAGCAGAGTTAATCATACGAATGCACGTGGCAAAAGTTATCTTGGATAATTACGATGGATATGGTGGGTTTGTATCAGTGTGGAATAAATCTGAAAATGCACTCCGGAGAACAAAACAAGAGAGATACTGCTTGGAAAATGCTGATGGACTTACATGTCGAAGTTTCGAGACGCAGTATAACAAAAGGCATATGGGGTATCAATTTAAGGGGGAGAGAATATTATTTTTGGATTATTATGATAGTCAGATAGAGTTTAAATTAAAAGAAGGTGGTAGAAAAGGAGAAGCAGAGAATAGAATAGCATTTTTTTATGGTGGAGGAATCCCTGATTTAAGAGAAGAAAATGAATCTCCATTTGCTTGCATGAAGGAATTTATAACTATGATAGAAGAAAAAAAATGTGATTTTTATCTATGTGCGCGTTGTAGGGACACAGAAAGATTAAAGGATTATAGAGAGCTAGAAAGGACGCATCAGTATTTTCATTTCTACGAGAATGTACCATATTCTCGTATGAGAAAAATAATAGCAGAGTGTGATTATGCAATTATACCAGTAGATGAAAAGTATAAGGTCTATGTTGATGAAAATTATGATGATGGTAGATACTTTGGAGTAAAATACAAGTATGGTTGTACCAATAAATTTTTCGATCCAATGGAAGCAGGAATTCCAATTATTGCATCATCATTTGATATGGTTGGAAGATGCTTAGAAAAGCAAAGCACATTAATCTACAGTACGTTACAAATGTTGGATATGCAATTCTTAGATTTGGTTGATAACAAAGAATGCTACAAATATAGTGCATCTCAAAATACTAAGAATTTTACAATGGAGGCAAATATAGATAGGTTGATAACTCTATATAATGGAGTGAGAAGCAACATATAACCTTTATAGTTAGAGCACTTTTCTCATGAGAAAGTACATCTATTAGGCAATTTGAAGCTGTATGGATATGTGAGGAAAGGAAAGGATAAGGACTATGATTAGAATTAGCAATAGAATTGACGAAACTCTAAGTATCTACAGGAATAATAAAATAGTGGTATGGGGATGTGGGACGTATGGCAAGCGTATTTATGGAATATTGCAGTATTTCAATATTGATATCTACGCATATTGTGACAATAAGGAAGTGTTGTGGGGAACGATAGAACCTAACAGCGGTGTACCAATTATTTCACCCGTGGAGTTAAAAGAACTTATCAGAGAAAGTCAGAATGTGGTGGTACAAATAGGTTGTGTGACGCAAGATAATGGGTTAATGGAGCAAATTCATGGATTAATGGGGGGAGACTATATCTCTTTGCAAGAGGCAAGATGCATGTTGGAATTATTAAGAACAGAACACGCTTATCAAACTTCAGGTAATGAATTAGTTACATTGCAATCTGCAGAAATGCAAGTGCGTGGGCAAGTGTCGCAACAAGTAAACAACTATTTATGTGAAGAATCAGGAGACAATGCTTTAATTATATGTGCTCCACCCAAAACAGGGAATGTTACACTGAGCAGAACATTGAATATGAAAGAAGTAAAATGTGTAAATGTTAGGCATATACCTAGTATGATGGATATCATTTTGAGTGATGATACATATCGTACAGTAAAAGTACTTGTTGGTATCCGTGAACCAATTGGTCAAAATTTATCCTTGCTATATCAATTTCTGTCAAATACGAGCAACCTAGTCTATACTGCCCTATTGGCATGCCATCAGAATAGAAAGCTACTGTACAAAGGTGGAGGAGATGTACAACAGATATTTACGCATTGGTTAGAAGCATTAGGGTATATGCAAGATAATAAGGCCACGAATAATCAAGATAGAATTCTGACTGACCTTATACAAAGCTTTATTCCAGAGTTCCAAGAACAAGTATTAGACATTATGCAAGTACCGTTTGATAAGGACAAAGGCTATTCGATCATTCGAGAAGGAAGACTAGAAGTGTTTATATACCAATTAGAGAAGATGAATGAAGTTGTCAAGCCGCTATCGGATTTTGTTGGAACATCATTTACCGAATGGGTGAGAGTGAACGAAGCCTCAGAGAAGTGGATTGCAGATTCCTATAAGCAAGCACAGCAGGAACTAAAATTTTCACAGGAATATTTCGACAAGTGCTACAATGAACCGTATGTGAAACACTTCTATAGTGAAGCAGATATTGAGAAATTTAAGACGAAATGGTATAAAAATATATTATAGTGTTGCTAGGAGGAGAAGGAATGAAAGTATCAGAAAGAGAAGTCGGAACGTTTTTTCAAGCATTAAAAGAAGTCTATAGTTGGTTAGAAGATGACTTATCACGAGAAATTTATGAGGAGCAAATGCATTATATTCTTACAGATGATCAAACTAAATTTGGAAGATTAGCCATAAAAAGTGGGGTGGAAATTCCTTTCTTAGAAGAACTGGGGGGGGGGGGA
>JAWXVE010000121.1:0-3036 GCA_044425575.1 Eubacteriales bacterium
ATTAATTATCGGTGGTTCAGGTGCGGGAAAAACTTTTTATGAAGTAAAACCAAACCTTATGCAATTGCCTACGGGGTGTTCTTTTATCTGCACCGACCCCAAAGGCGGCGCGGAACGTTCCGCTATGAAAAGTAGTGGCACAGTTCTGTTGAATTATTAAATAAATTCAGTTCAACTGGAGAACTGAACACATGAATTGTCGAATGACAGGGTAACGCCTTGAAAGGCATCCTTAATCCTCCGACTTGCATGGATATGAGTAAACATTGAAATGTAAGAAGCTCGGTGAAGTCGGCAGAGGGATACCGTAACAGTTAGGCTGACGAAAGCTACTCAGAGGTGAGTGGTGTATCTTATATGCCGGAGGTCTATAAGTTACCTATGGTTAGAATGAAGAGAGTAGACAAACTCTTCTGACGAATCTTCGAATGTACGGGTCTATATCGGGACTATGTAGAAATGCATAGTGACACAAATAGTGTCGCTAGTGTGGGTGAGTAAGACTCCGCCTTTATGAAAGTCCATGCATTGTTATAGGCAATGGAAAGCTAGCAGGCTCATAGAAGAAACCTAAGGGTAAAATGTAAAGATAATGTGTTCGGAACGTTCGAAGCTGACAACGTGGAGAATTTACTTTCTATGAAGCGTATCAAACGGGAAAATCACGTAAGTGATATAAGGGAGATTATGTCAGTGAAAGCGGAGGTATGGTACCTATGAAGCCATGATAATAAGTGGTGGAGGGAAGACCTCTAGTCGTGTAATTAGTAAATCAAAATCGAATTGGTATGGGTTCGTGTAAGACTAAGAGATGTACTCGCTCCTAGATTGGAGGATACAGACCATGCTAAAGAAAACCAAGCTACGTTATAACGAATACTATGATATGCAAAAGGTATTCGATTCCTTATACGCAGCTAGTAAAAACGGTAACAATTTTTACAAGTTACTAGAGATTATCGGTTCAGAAGAAAATATACGTTTAGCATACCGTAATTTGAAAACAAACAGTGGTAGCAATACTGCTGGAACTGATGGGAAAACCATTGAAGATATTAAAGCGCTTACAGATAAAGAAGTCATTGAGACAATCAGAATAATGTTAGATGATTTTAAACCGAAATCAGTAAGAAGAGTGTTCATTCCAAAGCCAGGTAGTGATAAAAAGCGACCGCTAGGAATTCCTTGTATATGGGATAGGCTAGTTCAACAATGCATTCTGCAAGTGTTAGAGCCAATATGTGAACCGAAGTTCCATAATCATTCCTATGGATTCCGAGCCAATAGAGGGGCAGACCATGCTATTAGCAGAACAGTTAGCATGGTAAATATGTTCCGTCATTACTATTGTGTTGATGTTGATATAAAAGGATTTTTCGACAATGTTGACCATGGCAAGTTATTGAAACAAATATGGACACTAGGTATCAGAGATAAAAGGCTGATTTGTATTATCAGTAAAATTCTAAAGTCAGAGATAGAGGGAGAGGGAATACCAATAAAAGGAACACCCCAAGGTGGAGTTATCAGTCCGCTACTCTCATTGATTGTGTTGAATGAATTGGATTGGTGGGTAAGTAACCAATGGGAGACATATCAACCGAAAAGATTCACAAACACGAAGAGTTTTTATTCTTATGCAAGAAAATATACTAATCTAAAAGATGGATTCATAGTCAGATACGCAGATGATTTTAAAATTATGTGTAGAACGTATGATGAAGCACAAAGATGGTATCATGCTACGGAAGATTTTTTGAAAACAAGGTTGAAGTTAGAAATTAGTCCAGAAAAATCTAAAGTGGTTAATATGAAGAAAAATTCGTCAACATATCTAGGATTTAAGATTAAGGTTGTACCAAAAGGGAAAACAAGATATGGATTTATTGCAAAAACAGATATGAGCGATAAGGCAATCAGGAAAACAAAATCAAACCTGAAAGCTAAGATTATTAACATCCAAAAACATACCTCATACATTGCCATTGAGAATTATAACTCAGCGGTAAGAGGTATACAGAATTATTACAGTATTGCAACAAATGTTTATAACAACTTAACGGATGTGAGTTACGCTCTCTTACCGACCATTAGAATACGTCTAAGAGATATCAGTAAGACAATCCCGCTTAGGGAAACAGATATCGAATTTCAACGAAGAGCTACTGGAATTAGAGATGAAACAAAGATTGTTAAAATAGGTTCGCAGACATTACTACCGATTACGGCAGTACGTCATAAAAGTCCTATGAATTTCTCACAAGACACAACGAACTATACAGCTAAAGGAAGAGAAAGAATACACAGCAATCTAGAAAAAGTTACAGAATTAGAATTCGAAGCACTTGCAAGAGGCAGAGACCCAAATGAATACGTTGAATTTAATGATAATCGTATATCCGCATTTGTAGTTCAACAAGGGAACTGTTATATAACAGGTCAGAAATTAAATGCTAATGATATGAAATGCCTAAGAAAAATACCGTTAATTCAAGGTGGAACGAATAAGCATGGAAATATTGCATTTGTAGAGCCGAGAGTTTTTAATTTGATATTCAACGACAATATCAATAAAGCAAAAATCCAATTAGCAAAGTTGAAATTAGAAGAATCGAGAAGAAATAGACTGAATAAAATCAGACGTAATTATGGTTACCAATCAATATAGATAATCTATGATTTACAAAAGCACGATGGCACGCCGTATGAAGCGAAAGTTTCACGTACGGTGTAGAGCGGGGGAAAAGGTGGAGATAACATCAAAGCCTTACCTATCGCTATAAATTTTACGGAGTTGTGGAGAAATGCTAAAAAACAATGGTTATAACGTAAAGGTATTAAATCTATTAGAAATGGATCAATCTGATGGATACAATCCATTTGCTTACATTCGTGAGGAAACGGATATTACCAAATTAATTACCAACTTGATGTCCAATACCACACCTAAAGGAGCAACCTCTTCAGATCCATTCTGGGATAAGGCAGAGAGTTTGTTTTTGCAAGCCATTTTCTATTATGTATGGATGGAGGAGC
>JAWXVE010000041.1:0-19786 GCA_044425575.1 Eubacteriales bacterium
GACCTAAATTTGAGTGTCATAATCGATTTCCCAATCGAATCAACACAGAATTCGTAGAAGTTGTGGACCGAGAGCATGTAAAGATGCGCGTATGGGAGAGGGGGAGTGGAGAAACACTTGCCTGTGGAACTGGATGTTGTGCCACAGCAGTTGCCTGTGTGTTAAGTGGTGCTACAGAGCGAAGTATTGTAGTGGAGTTATTAGGTGGCAGTTTAGTAATCGAATGGATGGAAGAGACAAATGAAATCTATATGACTGGCCCAGCGACGGAGGTTTACTTAGGAGAAATCTAAGTAATAGTTTCTTTCTAAAAGTTATAAAAATTTAAGAAAATATCTTGGAAAATATGAATAAGATACCTTGATTCTTGGCTGAATTTGTAATATGATTAGGTATCTAGATACACGAAAGGAAAGAAAAATGAGTGATATTTACAAAGAGTATATGGTAAAACGATCAATCTCTAAATTGGGCACAGTAATGAAAGGTGTATGCATTGCCTTAGCGGTAGTGTCTTTTCTCTTATTTTCTAGCTCTATTATAGGTATTGTTCTTGTTGTTGTATTTGTAGGTTTAGCCTATGTGATTCATCTACATTCTGATATTGAATATGAATATCTCTACGTAGATAAAGAATTGTCAGTAGATAAAATTATGGCAAAGTCTAAGAGAAAACATGTGGATACCTTTCTAGTAGAGCAGATGGAAGTAGTGGCTCCAATAGGGTCTTACCATTTAGATGGGTTCAAGCATAAAGACTCTTCTTACAAATTACATGATTTTACATCTAAAAATTCACAATCAGGTGCGCAAGTCTATGTGATTTATTGTAATAATTCTAAGAAAATTCTCATTGAAGCAGACGAGAGTTTTATGAAAGCAATGCATATGGGTGCCCCGAGAATTGTTCATGTGAACTAAGGGTATTCACTGACACGAAGTAAGGAAGTAATAAATAGGAATTAGAAGTACAAGTAGGAGGAAGAAATGGGACAAATTATTAGTGAAGGAATTACATTTGATGATGTATTGCTCGTACCAAGTTATTCAGAAGTGTTAGGGAATCAAGTAGACATTACAACTTATCTAACCAAGACAATATGCTTAAATATTCCAATGATGAGTGCTGGTATGGACACAGTGACAGAGCATAGAATGGCAATTGCCATGGCAAGACAAGGTGGAATTGGCATTATTCATAAGAATATGTCCATTCAACAACAAGCAGATGAAGTTGATAAGGTAAAACGCTCTGAAAATGGTGTTATTACAGATCCATTCTCGCTTTCTCCAAACCATACACTAGGAGATGCAGATGAGTTAATGGGCAAGTTTCGAATCTCAGGTGTTCCAATTACAGAAGGTAAAAAGTTAGTTGGAATCATTACGAATCGTGATTTAAAGTTTGAAGAAGATTTCACTAAGAAAATAAGTGAGTCCATGACTTCGGAAGGACTAATTACTGCAAGGGAAGGAATTACTTTAGAAGAAGCCAAGAAAATATTAGCACATGCTAGAAAAGAAAAGTTACCAATTGTTGATGATAATTTTCATCTAAAAGGATTGATTACCATTAAAGATATTGAAAAGACCATAAAGTATCCGGATTCAGCCAAAGATGCCCAAGGAAGGTTGTTATGCGGTGCTGCTATTGGTATTACGGCCAATGTATTAGAACGTGTAGAAGCATTAGTAGAAGCAAAAGTAGATGTGGTTGTATTGGATTCTGCTCATGGACATTCTGCCAATGTAATTCGTTGTATTAAGATGATTAAAGAGTCATATCCACAGTTGCAAGTAATAGCTGGTAATGTGGCAACAGGAGAAGCAACGAAAGCATTAATTGAAGCTGGGGCAGATGCGGTTAAGGTTGGAATTGGTCCGGGTTCTATTTGTACCACACGTGTAGTGGCAGGAATTGGTGTTCCACAAATCTCTGCTGTTATGAATGCTTATGCAGTTGCCAAAGAATATGGAATTCCAATTATTGCAGATGGTGGTATTAAGTACTCGGGAGATATGACAAAGGCTATTGCAGCAGGTGGTAGCGTGTGTATGATGGGTAGTATACTAGCTGGATGTGATGAAAGTCCAGGTACCTATGAATTATTCCAAGGTCGTAAATATAAGGTATATCGTGGTATGGGCTCTATTGCAGCAATGGAAAATGGTAGCAAAGATCGTTACTTCCAGTCTAATTCTAAGAAATTAGTACCAGAGGGTGTGGAAGGAAGAGTTGCTTATAAAGGATATGTGGAAGATACTGTATTCCAATTAATGGGTGGTCTGCGTTCTGGAATGGGGTATTGTGGAGCAGATTCTATACAGAGACTACAGGAGGAAGGGAAGTTTGTTAAAATTTCCGCAGCTTCTCTTAAGGAAAGTCATCCACATGATATCCATATTACAAAGGAAGCACCAAATTATAGTGTGGATGAATAACTGGCCATATGGAGGGAAAAATGAGAGCATTAATTAGTGTATCAGATAAAACAGGGATCGTAGAATTTGCAAAGGAATTAATTGATTTAGGTGTGGAAATTGTATCAACAGGTGGCACTTATGCAAAATTTCAAGAGGAAGGCGTAGCAGCTACGGAAATATCCCAAATAACAGGATTTCCAGAGTGCTTAGATGGGCGTGTTAAGACATTGCATCCAATGGTACACGCTGGAATTCTTGCCATGAGATCTAAGGAAGAGCACATGAAGCAATTAGAAGATTTAGGTGTAGACACCATTGATTTTGTAATTGTAAACCTCTATCCATTTAAAGCAACTATTTTAAAAGAAGGCGTGACTAGAGGCGAGGCAGTAGAGAATATTGATATTGGTGGACCAACTATGCTTCGTAGCGCGGCAAAGAACTACCAAGATGTAGCAGTGATTACAGATCCAAGTGATTATGAGACTGTAGTGGCAGAGATGAAAGCAGCGGGAAGTGTATCTTTAGAGACCAAGTTTTATCTCATGCAGAAGGTATTTATGCATACCGCTCATTACGATGCCATGATTGCAGATTATCTAAAGAGTCAGCGTGGAGACCATGGTTTTGCAGATACTTTAACCATGACATTTGAAAAAGTACAAGATATGCGATATGGGGAAAACCCACATCAATCAGCAGCGTTTTATAGAGAAGTACCAAAACAAATAGGTTCTTTAGTAGATGCGATACAATTAAATGGAAAAGAATTGTCTTTTAATAATATTAATGATACCAATGGTGCTTTAGAATTATTAAAAGAATTTACGGAGCCAACTGTAGTGGGATGTAAACACGGAAATCCTTGTGGAGTGGGAAGTGCAGGAACTATTGACGAAGCATGGACTAAAGCTTACGAAGCAGATAAGATGTCTATCTTTGGAGGAATCGTAGTAGCCAATGGTGAGATTACAGCTAAAATGGCAAATGAAATGCATAATATTTTCTTAGAAGTGATTGTAGCGCCAAGCTATGAAGAAGAGGCTCTTACGATTCTATCGGCAAAGAAGAATATTCGAGTACTATCCCTTTCTAATATTGCCACACCACAACCTTCTTATGCGTTAGATATGAAGAAGGTAAATGGTGGATTAATTGTACAGACTATCGATAGTCAATTATATGAGAAAGAGAATTGGAAAGTAGTGACCAAAGTACAACCGACTCAGGCACAAATCGATGATATGGTATTTGGTATGAAAGTCGTGAAATTTGTTAAGTCCAATGGAATCTGCGTTGTAAAAAATGGACAAAGTGTAGGAATTGGACCAGGACAGGTGAATCGAATCTGGGCAACAACCCAATGCTTTGAACATGCGGAAGAGTTAATTGGACCAACTGCAACGCAAGGAGCAGTTTTAGCTTCTGATGCATTCTTCCCATTTGATGATGTAGTAGAGGCAGCGCACCGTGCAGGTATCACTGCTATTATTCAACCAGGCGGAGCCATGAAGGATCAAATGTCCATTGATAAAGCAGATGAGTATGGTATTGCCATGGTATTTACAGGTATGAGACATTTTAAACATTAGACCACTTTCCTATTTACATGGTTTGTGATACTATAGTGCATAGAGAAGAAAATAAACCTAGGAGGACTGCAAAGGCAGATAACTAGTATGAGTGAAGAGAAGAAGGTAGAAGTAGTATCTAGGAATTTTATTGAACAAGAAATAGAGAAAGATTTAGAAGAGGGTACTTATACAACAGTATGTACGAGATTTCCGCCAGAACCAAACGGCTATCTCCATATTGGCCATGCAAAGTCCATTTTACTAAATTATGGATTGGCACAAAAATATAATGGAACATTTCATATGCGATTTGATGATACAAATCCTACCAAAGAAAAGGTGGAATTTGTGGAATCTATTCTAGAAGATATTAAATGGCTAGGCGTAGATTGGAAAGAAAACTTATTCTTTGCATCTGATTATTTTGAGCATATGTATGAAGCGGCAATTAAGTTGATTAAGAAGGGGAAAGCTTATGTATGCGACTTAAATGCAGAAGAGATTCGAGAATATCGCGGAACGTTAAAGAGTCCAGGTAAGAATAGTCCCTATCGTGAAAGAAGTGTAGAAGAGAATCTTGCTTTATTTGAAGCAATGAAGAGTGGGGAGTACCAAGATGGAGAGCGGGTACTACGTGCCAAGATTGATATGGAATCAGGCAATATTAATATGCGTGACCCAATTATCTATCGCGTAGCACGTATGAGCCATCACAACACAGGGGATCAGTGGTGTATTTATCCAATGTATGACTTTGCGCATCCTATTGAAGATGCCTATGAAGGAATTACTCACTCTATCTGTACTTTAGAATTTGCAGATCACAGACCATTATACGATTGGGTCGTGCGAGAAGTAGAATACGAAATGCCGCCAAGGCAGATTGAATTTGCAAAGTTATATGTAACCAACGTAGTCACCGGAAAGCGTTACATTAAAAAATTAGTAGAAGAAGGTGTTGTAGATGGGTGGGATGACCCAAGACTAGTATCCATTGCAGCATTAAGAAGACGAGGCTTTACCAAAGAATCTCTTAAGTTATTCGTAGATTTATGCGGAGTCTCTAAGGCGAATTCTTCTGTAGATTATGGCATGCTAGAGTACTGTATTAGGGAAGACTTAAAGCTGAAGAAGTCTCGTGTTATGGCAGTGCTAGACCCAATTAAATTAGTCATTGACAATTATCCAGAAGATCAAGTAGAGTATTTTGATGTACCTAATAATATGGAAAATGAATCCCTTGGTATGAGGCAAGTTCCATTTGAAAAAGTACTTTATATTGATCGTGAAGATTTTATGGAAGAACCACCGAAGAAATATTTTCGTTTATATCCAGGTAATGAAGTACGTTTAATGCATGCCTATTTTGTAACTTGTGAGAGTTTTATTAAGGATGAAAATGGAAAAGTAGTAGAGATTCACTGTACGTATGACCCAGAGACAAGGTCAGGGTCAGGCTTTAGTGCACGTAAGGTAAAGGGGACCATTCATTGGGTGCCAGCATCCCATGCAATCAAAACAAAAGTACGGTTGTATGAGAATATTATTGATGAAGAAAAGGGAGTGCATAACGAAGATGGCTCCTTAAACTTGAATCCAAATTCAATTACTGTGTTAGAAGAGTGCTATGTGGAACCGTGTATAGAAGGTGCCAAAGCATACGATAGTTTTCAATTCGTAAGACAAGGATTCTTCTGTGTTGACAGTAAGGATTCTACAGAAGACCAACTAGTATTTAATCGAATTGTTTCATTAAAGAGTTCTTATAAACTACCTAAGTAGATTAATGCACAACATGCTAAAAGAAAGGGACGGATAGTATTATGGTAAATATTTTTGCGGGATTAGAGAAGTTTGGAGTGAACCCAGAGTCAGCAAGTTTGTTTGAGGACAAAGAAGCGGAGAAGGAAAAACAAAAGCAGGAGGCAGCAGCAAGTGCTCCACCTGAAGTCAAGGAAGAAGAATTACTCTTTGAACGTACCTATGAATGCCCTATTTGTGACGAAGAGTTTAAAGTGAAAACAGTTAAGAATGGAAAGGCGAAATCTTTAGGTGTCGATATTGATTTACGTGCTAAGTACGAGGGAATTGACATGGTGAAATACGATGTGCTAGCTTGTCCACATTGTGGCTTTGCCATTTTATCACGTTATTTGAAAACAGTTACGCCAACTCAGCGTAAATTAGTTCGTGAAAAGATTTCTGGAGACTTTAAAGGATTACATCATGATGGTCCTATTTATACATATGAGCAAGCAATGGAGCGTTACCAGCTTACCCTTGCCAATGCTGTTGTAAAAGGTGCAAAAGCAAGTGAAAAAGCGTATATTTGTCTAAAAAGTGGATGGCTTGTACGAGGAATGGCTGAAAATCTAGAGCTAACAGATCCTAATTATGAAGAATTATCTAAGAAATATGCAGTTCTAGAGGGAGAGTATATTAAGAATGCCATGGAAGGTTTTGTAGTAGCAAGACAAAAAGAAGCTTATCCAATGTGTGGCATGGACGAATACACAGTAGATTATCTCATTGCAGCATTAGCAATCGAATGTAAGTCTTATGATATTGCTTCAAAATTAATCTCGACTATACTTGCTAGTACAACAACACCGCCACGAATCAAGGAAAAAGCAAGAGATTTAAAAGAGATTGTTATTGAAAATAAGAATGCATAAAGGATAGATTATTGTGAATGAATTAGCAATTGTCTTACAACCAAATAAGGAACAGTTTTTGTACTTACAGATCTATGAGTACATTACAAATGAAATTAAAATGAGGAAGTTACTCGCTGGCGAGAAACTTCCTTCAACACGTTTTCTGGCACAATATCTTCAAGTGTCTAGAAGTACAGTAGAACTAGCATATGAACAGTTAGTAGCAGAAGGATATATTGAGTCGAAACCTTATAAAGGCTACTATGTGAATCATATTGAACATTTAGCACGAATGGAGTCTATTAGCCATTTACCTAGACGAAATAGTGAATCGAATCCTGCTAAGGAAGAAGATCATATTGTATATGAATATGATTTTTCTCCAAACAAGGTAGAAATGCAAGGATTTCCCTTTAGTGTATGGAAGAAAATCCAGAAAGAGGCTCTTGCAGAAAATGAATACAAATTATTTGCTTTAGGAGAACCAAGGGGCGAAGAGGCACTTAGAGCTGCCATTGCACACTATTTGCATGGTTCTAGAGGGGTGATTTGTGAGAAAGAGCAGATTATTATTGGTGCAGGGAATGATTATTTACTCATGTTACTGGAAAAAATCCTTGGCGAGGAACAAGTGGTTGCCATCGAAAATCCAACGTATCAGAGAGTATATCATATTTTTCACAGTTTCGGTTATAAGGTTCATTCTATTGAATTAGATGGCCAAGGTATTCAAATAAAACCTCTATGCGAAAGTAATGCTACCATAGCCTATGTAACGCCAGCTCATCAATTCCCTACCGGCCAAGTTATGCCAATTGCCAGGCGACTAGAACTGTTAGGGTGGGCAGGTTCCAGCACAAATCGTTACATTATTGAAGATGATTATGATAGTGAATTCCGCTATAAAGGCAGACCTGTGAAATCGTTACAATCCTTAGATGAGTGTGGAAGTGTAATTTATATGGGAACCTTTTCTAAAGCCATTGCCCCTGCCATTCGTATTAGTTACATGGTATTACCTAAGAGATTATTAGAAAAATACGAAAAGCAAGCTTATTTTTATTCCTCTACAGTATCCATTATTGACCAAACTACCCTAGAATTATTTATAAGAGAGGGGTATTTTGAACGTCACCTAAATAAAATGCGGAAACGCTACAAGGAAAAACATGACTTATTACTTGCTCTACTGAAGGAATATGAACCACTTATTACGGTGGAGGGAGAGAATCTTGGTTTGCATCTGATCTTGACCTATCATGGAGACAAGAGTCAGGAACAGGTTTTAGAAGAAGCACAGAGTGCAAAAGTAAAGGTATATCCAATGAGTGCATATTGGAATAAAATGGAACAAGATGAGAATGCTTGTATACAAATATTAATTGGGTACGCTAGTGTAGAGTTAGAAGATATTCGAAAGGGAATGACACGTTTGCTACAAGTGTGGAGCTTATCGAATTGTAAATAGTGCTTCACAATGGCATGCCATTGGACGACAGAATAGGAGAAACAAATGAATTGGAATGAATTATTATGTAGTGATCGTATACGAAGTGTTAAGCCAAAGAAAGCTTCGGCAGATATGAGAAGTGAATTTGAGAAAGACTATCACCGTATTATAGGAAGTGCATCTTTTCGGCGATTGCAAGATAAAACACAAGTCTTTCCTCTTGATAAGAGTGACTTTATACGAACAAGATTAACCCATTCTCTAGAGGTATCTTCTTTTGCAAAATCCCTAGGGCAATATGTGGGAACTAAAATGATTGAAGAGAATGTAGATGCTAATTTCACTATAACAGACCGCATTCACATATGTGATATCTTAGAGTGTGCAGGATTACTTCATGATATTGGGAATCCACCCTTCGGTCATTTTGGAGAAGAATTAATTCGTCAATGGTTTGCAGAGAATTTACAGAAGCTTACCTTTCAAGGGAATACATTGGAGTCTATTTTAGATGAACAAATGAAGGAAGATTTCTTGAACTTTGAAGGAAATACACAGGCATTACGCGTGGTAACTAAGCTGCATTATCTAGTAGATGAGCATGGAATGAATCTAAATAAAGCACTGCTTGGTACTATTATTAAGTATCCAGTTGCTTCCACAGAGATCAATAAGAAGTCGGGAAATGTAAAAGACAAGAAAATGGGGTACTATTATGCTGACCGAGAAGTATTTCAATCAGTAATCACTGCCATTGGAACAGACGGACATCGCCACCCACTTACCTTCCTTCTAGAAGCAGCAGATGATATTGCATATACTACTGCAGATATTGAAGATTCTATTAAGAAAGGGTGCATTCGTTACGCTCAACTATTAGATGCATTAGGACAAAAGTTTGGCGAGGAACACTTCTTTGTAACGGAATTAAAACGGCGTTATACAAAAGCGATTAGTGCACACAATGATGAACCAGATCTATACGCTGTTCAGAATTGGTTAGTGGCGATTCAAGGAAGAGCTATATATGCGGCGGGAGACTCCTTCTTAGAACATTACACGGATATTATGGAGGGTTCTTATGGTAAGGCATTGTTAAGTGGAACTTATATGGAAGACATTATGGAGTTATTAGGGGAACTTGCATACCGTGAAGTATTTCAATCGAAAGCAATTTTAAAGTTAGAAATATCAGCAGCAACGATTATATATGGGTTACTTGATCAATTTATGGGAGCAATTGTGGCATATGATACAGAGGAAGTGCAGACGAAAGTACAAGAGAAGTTAGTAAAGTTAATATCTCAGAATTATATTAGAATCTATCAAGTCTATGCCAAAGATAAAACCGAGCAAGAGAAGTTGTACCTAAGGCTTCTTCTTGTTACTGATTTTATATGTGGCATGACAGATAGTTATGCAAAGATACTGTACGAAGAGTTAAATGGGAATGTGTAATTATTCCTCGTCAAGAAAGTCTTCCGTTACGGTTTCTTCGCTTTCTGTTGGTGGAATAGAGACATAGGAGCGATCTGTATCTGTTTCCCCGAATTCATCTAGATCACTGTACTCGCCTTCTTCTGAAGCAGCCTGTAGGCTTTGGAATTTCATGAAGAAATAGTACACTGCTCCTAGTATTGCAACTATACTAGATATTACAAAAACGACTTTCAAAAAATTTTTCATAAGATACCTCATTTCTTTGTTGTCCGCATAGGCGGATAATGTTACCTCATAAGAATACCACTACTGTAAGAATATTTCAAGTAAGAATACAAAATACAAGGGGTAATAGTCTTGCAATTTGTGAGAAGATGGGGGATAATAGTCGGAAATAGGAAAGAAGAATAGCATAATAGAATAACGGATGTTACAATAGGGTGCTTTACAGATTGAATTATCTGCCAATTCAATTAAATAACAGTGATTTTATGCATTGCATATGTTGACCAAAATCATCATATTTTATTGGAAAATGAAGGAATGACAAACATGATTATTCACATATCATGCACGAAATAGGAAGTGACATGGTGTCAAATGTGCATAACTTTGTGGAAAGTGTGCATTAATCGCATAAATTGTTAGATTCATGACACGTGTGTCTGTGGATAAATATTACCTTTGCAAGAAGTATTGCAAAAATTTTCAAGGGTAAAACAAAGTTATGGAAACTAAAAAGATTGTTAAAGAATTAAATAACATATACAATTAAACAAAAGGAGAAACAATATGTGGGCAAATGAAAGTGTATTTTATCAAATCTATCCATTAGGGTTTTGTGGGGCACCGTTTGAAAACGATGGGGTAGAAGTAGCAAGAATAAGAGAGGTGGAGAAGTGGAAAGAGCATATCTTAGCATTAGGTGCCAATGCAATTTATTTTTCACCGATTTTTGAATCGGATACTCATGGCTATAACACGAGAGATTATAAGAAGATTGATACTCGATTGGGTACCAACGAAGACTTTAAGCAAGTATGTGATTCTTTACATGAATCGGGAATTCGTGTTGTATTAGATGGAGTATTTAATCATGTGGGTAGAGGGTTCTTTGGTTTTCAAGACGTATTAGTTAATCGGGAACATTCCAAATATCTTCACTGGTTTCAGATAGACTTAAATGGAAACTCTTCCTATAATGATGGACTGTGGTATGAAGGATGGGAAGGTCACTACGACTTAGTTAAGTTGAATCTACACAATGAAGAAGTGATACAATATTTATTAGAGGCAGTAACATATTGGATTGAATATTTTAAGATCGATGGTATACGTTTAGATGTGGCATACTGTCTGGATCATAATTTTATGAGGAGATTGCGTTCTCACTGCGATTCTAAGAAGGAAGACTTCTTTCTCTTAGGAGAAATCGTACATGGCGACTACAATCAATTGGTGAATGACCAGATGTTGCATTCTGCTACAAATTACGAAAGTTACAAGGGATTATTTTCTAGTATGAATTCAATGAACATGTTTGAGATTGTGCACTCCCTTTTAAGACAGTTTGGCCCAGAAGATTGGTGTTTATATCGTGGAAAACACATGTTATGCTTTGTAGATAATCATGATGTATCAAGAATTGCCAGTGCATTAGCGAATGAGAATCATATTCGACCAGTCTATGGAATGTTATTTGGTATGCCAGGAATTCCGTGTATTTATTATGGAAGTGAGTGGGGGGCACCTGGCCGTAAAGAAGAGGGCGATCCAAATCTAAGACTTCATTATGATGCACCAATTGAAAATGAATTATTTGAATTTGTTTCGCAACTTGCGAAGATTAAGAAAGCAAGTCATGGATTAAATTACGGTGCATTTACGTCTAAATTCCTTGCAAATAAACAATGTGTATTTGAACGATGCAGCGATCAAGAACGAGTACTTGTGGCGGTGAATGCTGAAAATGAAACATTTTTTGCTCATTTCGACCCAGGTTGTAGCCAAGTAAAAAATCTTATGACAGGTGAAGTGATGCAGCTACAAGGTGGTCTGGAATTAAAGCCTTATGAGGTATTGTATTTACAGTGTCTATAAATGGTAGATGCCTATGTAATATATCACAAAGTAGGAGATGTCAGATGAGTATGAAAATACGATGTATTGTGGAACGCATTACTTATCAAAATCCAGAGAATGGATATACCATATTAAAGTGTCGAGTAAAAGGTTATGGAGAATTAGTGCCTGTTGTGGGGAGTTTGTTGGATGCCAACGTAGGCTCTGTATTATTGGTGGAAGGCAATTGGAAAATAGATGGTAAGTATGGGCGACAATTTCTAGCGGAGAATTGGGAAGAAACCTTGCCTGCAACTGTGTATGGTATGGAAAAGTACTTGGGTTCAGGGTTGATTAAAGGGGTGGGTCCTAAATTTGCAAAGCGAATTGTGCAAAAATATGGTGCAGATACCTTTGTGGTAATAGAAGAAAATGTTCATGCACTTATTGAGGTAGAGGGAATTGGCAGAAAACGAGTGGATCTAATCGCAGAATCTTGGGAGCGACAAAAAGAGGTAAAGAATATTATGGTGTTTTTGCAGGAACACCAAGTAAGCTCTGCCTATGCAGCGAAAATATACAAACAATATGGCAATGATAGTATTCGGATTATGAAAGAAAATCCCTATCAATTGGCAGATGATATCTGGGGGATTGGCTTTAAAACAGCAGACCAAATTGCAGAGAAATTAGGGTTCGATAAAGATTCTTATGTACGCTTGCGTAGCGGTCTTATGTATACTTTGTCAGAACTTTCTAATGAAGGGCATATTTATGCAAAGAAAGAGCAATTAATTCATAAAGCATCTGAATTGTTAGAAGCAACAAAAGAAATGATTATTATGACCATGGATCATATGCTTCTTCAAAATGAATTAATAGAAGAGAAGAAGCTAGAGAAGGAAGATGAGGATGGAACCCTAGTGGTAGCTATTTACCTGCCACCATTTTACTATGCAGAGGTGGGAGTGGCTAGTAAATTAAAGAAATTAATCGCATCGCCAGCTTCTGACACGTTATATGCCAAGCTGATTGAGGCTAGAAAACATACAGGAAACGACAGTCTGTCTATAAATGTAGAGAAGATAGAAGAAAAGTTTGGGATGGAATATGATGATATGCAAGCAGATGCCATACGTATGGCTGCCACTGCAAAAGTTATGGTACTTACAGGCGGTCCAGGAACTGGGAAAACAACTACGACACAAGGGGTCATTACAGCTTATGCTGCCTATGGATTACGTATTTTATTGGCAGCACCTACTGGGCGAGCAGCCAAGCGAATGACAGAGGCCACAGGATTAGAGGCGAAAACAATTCATAGACTATTAGAGTGTAAACCGCCAGAAGGGTATGGAAAGAATGAGGAGAATCCTTTAGAAGGCGATGTTTTGATTCTAGATGAATGTTCTATGATTGATATCTTAATGATGAATTCCCTACTGAAAGCCATTCCATCTACTATGCGACTGATACTAGTAGGCGATATTGACCAACTTCCGTCAGTGGGTCCAGGTAATGTATTACGAGATATTATGGATTCCCAGGTGTGTCCCATTGTGAAGCTTACTAGGATCTTTCGACAAGCGCAAAGTAGCCGTATTGTTATGAATGCACATGGAATTAACCAAGGAAAGTTTCCTGATGTATCCAATGGAAAAGATACGGATTTCTTCTTTATAGAAGAGGAGGAAGCAGAAGACGCTATGAAAGCAATTGTGAATCTAGTCCAGACCAAATTACCACAATATTATGGTGTGGAAGCCTCTCAGATTCAGGTATTAACTCCTATGCAAAGAGGAGTGATTGGTGCAACGAATCTAAACTTATCTTTGCAAGAAGCATTGAACCCATTAGAACACGAAGTATTTGCTAGGGGGCGAGGTGCCATCAAAGTTCCAAAAGAATGTTTGCGTAGAAGTGGCTTTGTATATCGAGTAGAGGATAAAGTCATGCAGATTAAGAATAATTATGACAAAGAAGTATTTAATGGAGATATTGGCATGATTACAAAGGTTAGTGTGGAAAATCGCTTCTTAGAAGTGGAGTTTGAAGGGCGCACCATTGAGTATGATATTACAGATTTAGATGAGTTAGTTCATGCATATGCCACTACCATTCACAAAGCCCAAGGGTCAGAATATCCCATAGTGGTTATGCCTATCCTAATGAATCATTATGTTATGTTGCAGAGAAATCTAATATATACAGGTATTACACGGGCAAAGAAGGTGCTTGTCATGGTGGGAACGAAAAAAGCCTTGGCGTATGCAGTGAGAAATGTGACGGTTACACGGAGAAATACTCTTTTAAAGGAACGATTAATGGACGAGTAGTGTGAAAAATAAAATTTTTCACACTACAATTTGAGAAAGGCATGGTTATTGCTTCTCGGCATCATATTCAAATATACTCACACTCATGACATCCGCTCTATGTTTCCTCAAGAAATCTGCCTGCCCCTTGTTCTCAGGTATTTCTACCGTAAAATCGGAGTACATATTTTATTTTTATTTAATATCAAAATTTCAGGAAGTTGAGATAATATCAGAAAGAAGTGTCAGAACCCACCCAAACAATACTTGACAAATAATATTATACGGCATATAATATAGGAAACAATATATTATATGCCGTATAATATTATAGTGTGAAAGGAGGACGCGTATGATATTTAATACAGGAGCAGCCCTATTGGATGCAATTGTACTAGCAATTATTTCTAGAAAATTAGAAGGAACGTATGGGTATCTGATTACACAAGAAGTAAGACGTGTGATAACCATATCAGAATCCACACTGTATCCCGTACTTAGGAGATTGCAAAAGGATGATTGTCTAGAAGTCTATGATCAAGAATGTGGGGGACGTAATCGACGGTATTATAAGATTACTTCAAAGGGCAGTGCACAACTTAATTTGTATCAAGGAGAATGGAAGCAATATGCCAGTAAGATAACGAATATTTTCGAGGGAGGAGATGCCTGTGAATAAGCAATTATTTATGAACGAATTAGAGACTCTACTACGTGATGTACCAGAAAGTGAAAAGGAAGAAGCCATTCAATATTACCAAGATTATTTTGAGGATGCAGGAGAAGAATGTGAAGCGGTGGTATTAGAAGAACTAGGAACACCAGAAGAGGTAGCAAGTCAAATCAAGACAACACTATACGAAAGTGGGGAGTCCTATGAATATGGAGAACAAGGAATTCAGAATGGGACAATCCAGAACGACACAAGAGTGCGAATAGTGAAAAACGGGGAACACCACCAAGATACAAAGGAAAAAGGGAGTAATACCTTAGTGAATATTATGCTTATTGTATTGGCCATTTTCACATTTCCAGTTTGGTTTTCTGTGGTCGCTTCAGGGGTAGCAGTTATCTTTAGCGTAATAATAGCACTTCTAAGTATTGTGCTAGCTACTATATTACTAGTGATTACGGGTGTATTATTATGCATTGCAGGTATACCAGCATTATTTACGCGACCACTGGCTGGATTTACAATGATTGGCGTTGGATTATTCATGACAGGAATCTTCTTGTTTGCCTTAATTGGAATGATTTGGATTGTGAAATATGCCATTCCAGCTATGATACGTGGAATCGTGTGGTTATGTAAGAAGCCAATACACTGGATTAAGAGGAGGGAACGTTAGATGGGTAAAGCATGGAAACGCAGTCTTATAGTGGCAGTAGTCTTAACTTTAAGTGGCAGTCTTATATTATTCATATCCTTTATCGTAGGGGGATTTCAAGTATATGAGCAAGCACTAGAAGATGGGGTGTTTTCTTATTCCTCTGCTGATTTTATCAGTAAATGGGATGAGGTCACACAAGAGATCAATGAATATGATGAGAGTACATACTCTATCACCATAGATTAGAAGTAGAATAAAATGACGATAATCTCGAAAAATAACAATCCATTGTAGAAATCATTCGTATTTTCTTGCCAAGGTAATATGAGTTCGTTATAATAAGGAAAGAAATTACTAGAAGTAAGCAGTGGGAAGGATTTCATAACATGAGAAAAGAATTAGATAAGAAGTATAATCCCAAAGGAATGGAAGATACAATTTACCAGAAATGGGAAGAGAAGAAGTATTTTAGTGCAAAGGTAGATAAAAGCAAAAAGCCATTTACCATTGTAATGCCACCGCCTAATATTACAGGTCAATTGCATATGGGACATGCATTAGACAATACCATGCAAGATATTCTAACAAGATTCAAGAGAATGCAAGGGTATAATGCTTTGTGGCAACCGGGTACAGATCATGCTAGTATTGCCACAGAAGTGAAGATTATTGAGAAGATGAAGGAAGAAGGAATCGCTAAGGAAGACTTAGGGAGAGAAGGCTTCTTAGAACGAGCATGGGAATGGAAAGAAGAATATGGTGGTCGCATTATTGGACAACTTAAGAAGTTAGGTTCTTCGTGCGACTGGGATAGAGAACGCTTTACTATGGACGAAGGATGTAGTAAGGCCGTTACGGAAGTATTTTGTAAAATGTATGAAAAGGGATATATTTACAAAGGGGCCAGAATGATTAATTGGTGTCCTGTATGTAATACGTCTATTTCTGATGCAGAAGTGGAACATGAAGAACATGCGGGTCATTTCTGGCATATGAAATATCCTGTAGTAGGTAGTGAGGAATACTTAGAATTCGCCACTACAAGACCAGAGACTATGATTGGAGATACTGCAATTGCAGTACATCCAGAAGATGAACGGTATGCCCACTTAGTTGGTAAAACAGTCATGCTTCCAATTGTAAATCGTGAGATTCCAATTGTAGCGGATACCTATGTGGATATGGAATTTGGAACAGGTGTGGTTAAGATTACACCAGCCCATGACCCAAATGATTTAGAGGTTGGGAAACGTCATAATCTTCCGATTATTAATGTAATGAATGATGATGCTACTATGAATGAAGTGGCAGGTGAATTCCAAGGATTGGAGCGTTATGAAGCTAGAAAAGCCATTGTTGCGCGCATGGATGAGTTAGGACTATTAGTCAAGGTAGAAGATCATAGTCATAATGTAGGAACCCATGATCGTTGTAACACAATTGTAGAACCACTTGTAAAACAACAATGGTTTGTTAAGATGGAAGAATTAATTAAGCCTGCAATTGAAGCTGTGGAAACAGGTGAAATTGAATTGATTCCAGGAAGAATGGATAAGAGTTATTATAATTGGACCAATAATATTAGAGATTGGTGTATTTCAAGACAACTGTGGTGGGGACATAGAATTCCAGCCTATTACTGTGATAGTTGCGGTGAAATAGTTGTCCAGAAAGAGGAAGTATGTACTTGTCCTAAGTGTGGTAGCACTCACATGAGTCAAGATGAAGATACCCTTGACACTTGGTTCTCTTCGGCACTTTGGCCATTCTCTACCCTTGGTTGGCCAGAACGCACAGAGGATTTAGAGTACTTCTATCCAACAGATGTGCTCGTTACTGGATATGATATTATCTTCTTCTGGGTCATTCGTATGATTTTCTCTGGATTTGAACAAATGGAAGAAAAGCCATTTAAAACAGTCTTATTCCATGGTTTGATTCGAGATTCCAAGGGACGTAAAATGTCTAAATCTCTAGGAAATGGAATTGATCCACTAGAAATTATTGACCAATATGGTGCAGATGCTCTTAGACTTACTTTGATTACAGGGAATGCACCTGGTAATGATATGCGATTCTACATCGAACGTGTAGAAGCCAATCGAAACTTCTGTAATAAAATATGGAATGCATCACGGTTTATTATGATGAATCTAGAGGAGGAACAGGTGAAAACTCCTTCCTTAGAAGATTTAGAGCCAGTAGATAAATGGATTTTATCCAAGTTAAATAGTTTAGTAGTTGAAGTAACAGAGCATATGGAACATTTTGATCTGGGCATTGCCGTACAGAAAGTCTACGATTTTATCTGGGATGAATTCTGTGATTGGTATATTGAAATGGTAAAACCAAGATTGTATAGTGAAGAGAAATCATCTTCTTATCACGTGGTATTATGGACATTGAATAAAGTTCTTGTGGATGCATTGAAGTTATTACATCCATATATGCCATTTATTACAGAAGAAATCTTTACAACTTTACAACCAGATGAAGAATCCATTATGATTAGTGAATGGCCTGTTTACCAAGAACAATATGACTTTAAGGAAGAGGAAAAATCAATTGAATTAATCAAAAGTGCGGTGCGTGGTATTCGTAACGTACGTGCAGACATGAATGTGCCACCGAGTAAAAAGGCAAGTGTATACGTAGTGTCAGACCAAGAAGAGGTAATTAATATCTTTACCACAGGTGAACTATTCTTTGCTTCTTTGGCCTATGCAAGTGAAGTAGTGGTCCAATCAAGTAAAGAAGGAATTGCATCAGATGCAGTATCTGTTGTGATTGAAGATGCAACTATTTATATGCCATTTGATGAGTTAGTGGATCGTGCACAAGAAATAGAACGCTTGCAGAAGGAAGAGAAAAAGCTTATTGGAGAAGTGGCAAGAGGCACCAAGATGCTAGGCAATGAGAAGTTCTTGGCAAAAGCAGCACCTTCTAAAATAGAAGAAGAAAAAGAAAAGCTTGTGAAATACGAAAAGATGCTAGAGCAAGTACGAGAACGTATTGTGCAGATGCAGTGCTAAATGTTTACTATGCAGATATCAATAATAACAGCCAGAATTTCCTATGAAAGGCCTGGCTGTTGTTGTATATCCGCACTACTTCTTACTGTTCTTTCACAAAAATAGGAAGTTGTCTATATCCTAGGGTATCAGAATCTACTTTCATTTTCTTGGCTGGTGAGATGGTGATTCTCATAGAAGTTCTGCCAATAATTTTTCTGGATCTGTGGCTGCTTTTACTTTATCATCTGCATATTGGATTACGCCTTGCTCATCAATTACGTAAGTAGTACGCACAATGCCCATATATGTTTTGCCGTAGTTCTTCTTTTCTTTCCATACATCATATGCTTGAATCACTTCTGTTTCTGGATCTGCCAATAATGTGAAAGTTAATCCTTGTTTTTCTTCAAATCTTTTATGAGATGCTACGGAATCTTTGCTCATGCCAATTACTACAATATTTTCTTTTGCAAATTGGCTGGAAAGTTGGCTATATCCACATGCTTGTTTGGTACAACCTGGTGTATTGTCTTTTGGATAAAAATATAAAATTACTTTTTTACCAGCAAATTCTCCAAGTGTATGCATGTCTCCATTTTGATCTGCCAATGTAAATTCTGGTGCTTTTGTTCCTACTGTTAACATATAATTTCCTCCTATTTGTTTGATTATTTTATTTTTCTTTTACATCAATTGTGCTGATACTTTCAAGATGATGATACATAGAGAAGCTTACATTCGTCCAATAGTCCTTATTCTCAGTGAGATCTTCTATCCCATAAAAAACAGAATATGGATTCATGGATTTAATATAATAGGTTTCTATATTGCCATTTCCATTAGCAACTTCTTGTTCTATATATTGCGCACGCTGAGCATGCCAAATATATGTTGTAAAAATAGCATCTGCTCCATGAATAAAAGTTGTCACAAATATATAACCTACATATACATATAAAACTGCTTTTAGAGTATCCTGCAACATTAAATACCATGGCAAAATTACTAGCCATTGCCATTAAAAGAAACACTACAGTTATTACAATTTTATCTGGATCTAACTTATATTTTATGGCTAATATGAGTAGAACGATGAATGCAATTAACAACCACCCCATAGGTCATAATGAGCCATACAACTCGTGAATACATCATACAAATTCATATTCACTTTTATATACTCTCCTTATTATCATTTGATTTCCTATAATTTATCTGGAATCATTTCCCTTGTAGTTTAATATCTATTTTATAACCTTTTTCATTGTACCATAAAATTGTGTTTAGATACAGATTTATCTGGCGTTTCCTATTTAAGGATGCTTTCGCTCCGTGGAAATCGTGGATTACTATACAGATATACGTGAACCAGCCAGTCATATCCTACTAAAGGACGCTTTCGCTCCATGGAAAGGGTGGATTACTATACAGATATACGTGAACCAGCCAGTCATATCCTACTAAAGGACGCTTTCGCTCCGTGGAAATCGTAGCAGTACTAACCGCTTACAGAACAAGCG
>JAWXVE010000122.1:0-3013 GCA_044425575.1 Eubacteriales bacterium
CTCCCACGCATTTTTATCTTCTGGGAATTCATAGAACATCGGTCTCATAGCTGGTGTTCCTTTTTTATGTACTTCCATCATCACTTCTTTGATATATGGCTTTAATGCTTCACGAAGATGTAGATATTTTTCAAATATTTTGTAATTATCCTCGCCATATGACCATACTTCATTATCAGCTCCAGTGCAGACTTTTCCAGCCCCTGTCATTGGTATTACCGTACCACAGTTTGGTAATAATTGCAGTGGCTGTCTGTAACCATGAAGGCGCATAATCGGGCAAAATGTTCCGAATTGGAACCATCTTACTAAGCACTCTTGGAAGTCTTTGTCATAGATGTTACCACCTTCGAATCCACCTATATCTGTTGTCCACCATGGAATACCTGCAATTCCCATATTCAATCCTGCTACAAGTTGATTTCTTAGTGCTTCAAAAGAGGAATCAATGTCTCCAGACCATATAATAGCGCCATATTTTTGTGTCCCTGCCCAAGCACATCTTGCTAAACTTAATGGAGTTTCTTCTCCATTCTCTTTCAATCCATCATATGTCATTCTCGCATATTCTCTCGGGAATATATTCCCTACCTCTAGGTCACTTCCTGCCCAATATCTATAGTGCTCGAACTCATATCCTGATAATTCTGGCTCAGACTCATCTAACCAAAATACCTTTATTCCATATTTATAATAATTTTCTTCTATTTTTCCCCATACATAACGTCTTGCATCTGGGTTTGTGGCATCAAAAACACTTGCATCTCCGAGCTGTTCTAATCTAGTTCCATGCTCTGATCGAACCAAATATCCCAGTTCTTCCATCTCTTTATAATTGATACTCTTTTCTTCTACCGTTGGCCATATTGATACCACTAGTTCAATGCCCATACTCTTTAATTCATCTACCATTGCTTGTGGATCTGGCCAATGTTCAGGGTTGAATTGCCAATCCCCTTCTTTTGTCCAATGAAAATAATCGATTACGATAACCGAGATTGGAAGACTTCTTCTTTTATATTCTCTTGCTATATTAAGTATCTCTTCTTGATTCCAGTAACGTAACTTACATTGCCAAAATCCCATTGCGTACTCTGGGAGCATTGGTGCTTTTCCCGTAACATCTGCATATGCTTCCTCTATTTCTGCTGGCGTATCCCCTGCTGTTATCCAATAGTCAACTTGCTTAGATGAACGAATATCCCATTCCGTATAATTCATACCGAAAGCGACTTTTCCTATCGCTGGATTATTCCATAATAAACCATAGCCCTTATTAGAGATATAGAAAGGAACACTTGCTTGAGAATTTCGCTGCGCCAATTCTATAATACAACCTTTCAAGTTCATAAAAGGTTGTTGATACTGGCCCATTCCATATATTTTTTCATCTTGTTTTGATTCAAATCTAGTGATAATATGATAATTATCCGTACCAGCAATTGGGGAAAACATATGAGGATCTATCTCTAGCGAACTGTTAAATACTTTTTCCCCTTTTTTCGGTATTCTGCTTCTTTCATATTCTTCTAGAATCACCTCGCCCTTTTGATTGTAGAATTTAAGTTTTCCTGTGTTAACCACACGACATGTAATATTTCCATTCGTTATCGTTGCACAATCATCTTCAATAGATATATGCGCTGAACTATCTACTGGTAATTCTAAAGCATTTGGTATATCTTCAATAATCTCGCGCGCTTGCGTAACACGAATTCTCAATGAATTCTCTCCCCATGGTTCTATACACATAAGACTCTTATCATATTTGCGTATTAGTTTTCCGCCTACTTGTTTAAGCATTGCCTTACTTCTCCTCCCATTATTATCAACATTTTCAAAAAGAGGCCAACCATATGTTAGCCTCTCATTTTTATTACTGAATCACTGAATTAATATTATTTTGCGCGTTTTCCATAATAAGTTCAACGCTATCTTCCCCTAATATTGATTTCTGTAACGATTCATATATTACACTTGATATAAACATCCATGATTCATCTGGACCTCTACAAATTGCATCATCTAATCCCTCTATAAATATTCCATATTCACCTTCACTATTCCAGATATCATTGGCATTTCTAGAGTCTTCTCTGACAGGTAATGCACCGTTATTGAGGCACCATTCTTCATTCACATCTTTTGAAATTAGAAATTTAAGAAAATCTATGCACTCTTCTTTCGCTTCACTCTCAATACAGACACCAAATACTTCTCCGCCCAAAACCATTACTTCACGTTCATCACTTGGCATGTGTATAATTTGATATTCGAATTCGCCTGCTATATCCTCTTCTATATTCCCAACATTCCAACTGCCAATCTCGGCCATAGCTGTTTTTCCTTCACAAAAAACATTATAAACATCTTTTTGCTCCCAGTTTACAACTTCTTTGCTCATATACCTTTGCGTTACTAAATCAGCGAGGAACTCCATGCTAAATATTCCTTCTTCACTATCTAACGTCGTGTAATCAGCACCAGCTGAATACAGCCAAGGGATATATTGAAACGTTCCTTCCTCATTTGCACAAGCACTCATTGCAAATCCATAAATTTCTTTATTAGCTTCCGTTGTTTCTTCGCACACGTACAAGAATTCTTCCCATGTCTGTGGCAATTCCGTAATCCCTGACGCTTCTAATATATCAAGATTTACTACTAACGCAAGACTATTCATCTCCACTGGTAATCCATAAAGATTATTATCACTTCCTATACAGGTGGATAAAGCTGTCTGATGAAATTGTTCAATGTCTTCCCAAGCATATAATTCCTCTGAAATATCCTCAAATATACCTAGAGAAATCCATGATTGCATATCAGATGAATCTGACATTCCTATATCAGGTAAATCACCAGATATTGCTCCTAAAGAATACATTGTATTTAAATCTTCTCTCGACACATACGTACAAACAACTTCAACTGCATCCTGAGATTCATTATACATCTCTGCATATTTCTCAATATCCTCAACTGTATAATAATGTACTAATTCAATGGTTTG
>JAWXVE010000042.1:0-19610 GCA_044425575.1 Eubacteriales bacterium
ACGCATACTTTTATCTCAACTTCCTGAAATTTACCCACTAAAACATTTATAGGTCTGAGAAGTTTATAAAATCATCCCCGACCTAATATTTATTTACCTTCGAGAAACTTTAAGATACCCTGCTTTCTAACACCTCTGCATCTCCAGCACCACTTCTTCCACCACATACCTCTGCATTTCTTCCGAATACAAATTAATCTGATATGTATTTCCTCTAGCTGTTCGCTCTTCCTGTGCTATACCATGCTGTCTTCCTAATTCTGTTGGTCCCTTTAAATTTCCTTGTTTTGTCGCTTCTATTTTCAAATATCCTTGTTCTACAAGCCAATCACCTAACTTCACTGCACTTGTCTTTGTGCACTTATTTTCTACTAAAACCTTATTAATTCTTTCATTAATTTTACTTATAGAAACCGCCTCAGATGTTATCTCCACATGGGACAATATTTCCATAGTTGGAAGAACAAGTTCTTTATCCGCAGGTCGTTTTCCTACTCTTGATTTTTTCGTATTTTTTTCACTCTGTTTTATCTCTTCACTACTTGTTTCTTCTACATTCTGTTCTACTAGAATATTTTTTTCTTCACAATATTCCACAACAACTTCTACAAATTCCTTGCCATATTTCTCTAATTTCTTCGCACCAACACCTGACACATCACCAAATCGCGATAAACTCATAGGAAGCTTCACACACATGTCAATTAAGCTTGCATCTGCAAATACCATAAACGCTGGAACGTATTCCTTACTTGCAATTTCACCTCTAAGTGCACGAAGTTTATCATACAACTCAACACGCCCTTCTGGTACTTCCATACTTTTTCCTGATCGGCTCTTGGATTTACTCTTCGATGGAGCCTTCTCTTTCTCTTGTGCCACTTTCATTTCTAATGAAATATTCTGTCCTAGAATTTCTGAAGATTTCTCTGTTAACTTCACTACCGAGTATTGTTCATCTGTCTGTATTAGATAGCCCAACCATATCAAATAATCCAGGATTGCTCGCAAACGACTCACACTTCCTTCGCATTTCCCATAACTAGATAGTTTTTCTAAGCCTAACTGGCTAACTCTAGCAGTTTTACTTCCTCGAAGCACATCTACAATTAAAACTTTCCCATATCTCCCCTTCATTTGTTCTACACAACGAAGCATTTCTTGCACCTCGTTCGTAATGTCAATTGTCTCGAATTTCGTGTCACAGTTACTACAATGTCCACAAAATGCCTCTATTTCTTCCCCAAAATATCGCAAAATATACTGTCTCAAACACTGATTCCCTGTTGAATAAAACGTCATTTCTTTTAAACGCTGGTAATCTCGTTCCTTTAGCACCTGCTCCATTTCATCATTTTCGTAATTTCTACCATCTCCATGCTCAATCATCCATTGTTGCGTAACCACGTCCTGTGCACTATATAACAATAAACAATGTGCAGGTGAACCATCACGGCCTGCTCGTCCCGCTTCTTGATAATAACTTTCCAAATCTTTTGGCATATTATAATGCACTACATAATTGACATTAGATTTATCAATCCCCATACCAAATGCATTGGTAGCCACCATAATTTTCACTTGATCGTACTGAAAATCATTCTGATTCTCTTGACGCTCATTCTGAGAAAGTCCTGCGTGATAAGAAGCTGCCCAATATCCTAAATCCCTTAATTCTTGACAAACAGATTCTACATTTTTTCTAGTTGCACAATATATGATTCCATTTTGGTCTTTTCTCTCTTCCAAAAATTTAAGCAAGTCTTGCATTTTATTTGAAGATTGTACCACTTCCAAATACAAATTCTCACGATCAAATCCCGTCACTAAAGTAAATGGATTTCGCAGTTCCAATAACTGAATAATATCCTCTTTTACTTGTTCCGTTGCTGTCGCTGTAAATGCAGATACAGTCGGACTCTTAGCTAGCATGGACAAAAATTGTGGTATCTGTGCATAGCTTGGTCTAAAATCTTGTCCCCACTGAGAAATACAGTGTGCCTCATCTACCGTTAACATTGAGATTTTTACCTTTTCACTGGTAGCAAATACCAGAAAATTCTCAGTCAACAAGCGCTCTGGTGCCACATATATGATTTTATATTTTCCTGTCACTGCATACTGTAAAGCTTTATTAATCTGAGTTTGACTAAGTGATGAATTAATATACGCAGCACTGACACCTGCTTGATTCAATGCCTTTACCTGATCTTGCATTAGGGAAATCAAAGGTGATATAACAATCGTAATTCCACTCATCATAAGTGCTGGCACTTGATAACAAATAGATTTCCCTGCCCCTGTTGGCATAATCCCTAACACATCACGATTCACTAATATTTCATCTATCATTTCCTGTTGTCCTGAGCGAAATGTATCGTACCCAAATATTTGTTTTAACATTTCATTTGCTGTCATCTATACCTCTTCATTCATAATTCTAATGTTCTTCCAAACATTTTTTCAAGATTGCCATCTTTCCCTTTATACGCGCTATCGTATGTATAAATAATAACTGGATTATTAATTTGCGAATATAACGATTTTCTTCACCCCTCTTTCTATGATGGATAGATAGAAGCTTTCTTAGTCTAGCTTTCATTCTTGCCTAAAAGCAAACTTCTCAAGACATTCTTTTCTTTCTTTCCAATCTGGCATTAATATAGCAACAAAATCATAAAATGCTTTAGAATGATTAGGATGAATAAAGTGAGAAAACTCATGCAATACTACATACTCTATACAAATTCTTGGTGTTTCAATCAACGTTGTATTTAATGTGATTTGTTCTTTGCTTGGGATACAAGAACCCCACCTTGTTTTCATGGTGCGCATTTTTATGATAGGGTACGCAATTCCATATTTAGAAAAAACAGGATAAATAGTATCAATAATCTCTTGAAATACTTCCTCTCTTTGTTTACCAAAAAAGCCTTCCACTAACAATTGCTTTCGTTTCTTATTATTAGTGTCTTGAATTGTTAAATACAAAAAAACTCCGTCTGTCCACACATTCTCCTGTGTGTCTTGTAAAACTTTAAGCCTAATATTTTCCCCTAACAAATAAAAACTTTCGCCATCAATATACTCTTTATTCTTCGATATATTCGCCTGCATACTCTGAAATCTTCTAATGTGGGTTAAGATATAATCACTTTTGCTTACCATAAAGTTTTCAATCTGGCATAAATCCGTTGAATATGGTGCAGAAACAGAAATTGTTGCATCCGATTTAATCCTTAAATTAATATTTTTGACTCTTTTTCGAGTTAGAACATACTCTACTTCTTGCCCAGACAAAATCACTTTATTCTTTTCTAAACTCTCTTTCATTAGAATCACTCCTCTGTGAAGTATTACATTAGATTTTTCTATCACTTCTTTTTTGAATCTCCGTTCATAACAATTAGATAACAAGCATAGCGAGATGCATAATATCATTCTCATTACGCTAGTTTCCTTAATCAAATATTTATCATATTCCCAGTTGGAAATGGTCTGTCTACTCACTTGCACTTTATCAACCTATTTCAGTGTCACTTTCTATAAAGAAAAAGAGAAAGCACATATAGTAACTCTCTCCCTCAAATGCCATATTGGGAATAGGCGAATTCACGACTATTAATTATTCCTTCCACAACACTTCTTATACTTTTTCCCGCTACCACATGGACACTGATCATTCCTTCCTATTTTAGCATCTTCTCTTACATAAGGCGTTGTCTGTTGAAACATTGCTTTATTGTAAGCACCATACTCCATGTCTAGCATATGATTTAACATCATTTCATTTGTCGGTTTTTTAATTGTTGATTCATGTACATCATCTATGTCTAAACAACTCTGAATTCGCACTTCTACTCTTTCAGCCAACCGCTCACCCTCAGGTGAACTTTTTCTTAATTGTTGCACCATTTTTTCTGCACGCTTATATTCCGAATTGCTGGCGTAGGCAAATGCCAACAAGTAAATATATTCTTCCGACTGCACTTGATTCGCCACCATATATTCATATAATTCCCCTGCATATTCCATGCTATCATATTCACTGGCACAATATATCTTTGCTTGTATATCACTAGGAAATTCATATAATGGCTTGTCTTTATCTTGATTACTGTACAGATAATCTTGTTCTACAATTTTGTAATCCCACCAACTTTCTTGTCGCATATTTGCCAAAATATCTCTTGAATATCCCTTTAATATAAAGATACTAGCTTCTTTGATTAACGAGAGAACCATAACCCACAATCTACAACCTGCGTAATGATTCCACTGTGGTATTCTTATTTTCAACTTAGCGAATACACGTTCTATGCAATCTCCATGTTTTATATTTACATAGATTTCTGTAACAATATCATGGGCTGATTCTTTCTCTAGGTTCATATGGTATATCAGGAACTCATCTAATACCTCAATCCAAAAATCGCTATATAAATCAGAGTCTTCTTTAATTTCTTCGTAGTCGAACACTCTATACTCTAAACCTTTCGCATAGTGCGTTCTATCCTCTAGTATTGCTTGATGATCCAGCTCATCCAAATATACATAGTGTTCCCCTAGTTCATTAACCCCTAACTCATATAGCATATTAAATTTTCCTTGAAGATACAAGAAAATCTTGAATTCTTGTTCTGGCAAATGGTTACTACCATATCTACAATATACCTTGTAGATTTCATCAATTTCCATAGTCCCGTATGTTTTCAAAATATATCCCAACATCTTACTCATTTTTGATGTTCTCGCCCAGTATTTCTTTTTTAATGATGTTGTAAAAGCTTGTAAAACACATTCTGCGTCCTCTGCAAAATATAGACATACCACAAGTTTGTCCCCAAAATAAGAAGTCTGTAATTTTAATAATCCTAAAAGAATTGCCTTTTGAAGCCCCAATTCATTTCTATATATGTCTCTCGTATCTAACCTTGTTTGAGCTTTCACATTATTATAGCATCGCAATAAACATTCCAATTCATCCCTATTGAAAATATACAATAAATATTCTGGATTTATTTGAAATACATTTCTTATCTTAATTAATCTATCTTGCTTCGTTTCATTTTGTTCCAAGGATAACTGAAAGTATTCACAATAGGCTCTTACTTCTGCTTCGTTTAATTGTCCCAATCCATGTAAGATAGTGTGCGTTCCCAGATACATATGAAAATTCGATGAATCATCTGACGGATTATCTTGATAATTCTCAATTCTTTCCAATTCACATCTAGCGAACAAGCTCCACTCCTTTGCTTGTTCCCGTAATCCACTTTCCTGCTCTGCTTCTCGCCTATTCTTTCTACTTAAGTTCTTTCCTTCTCCTACTTTCATCTTTTTCATTTTACCTACCTACTCTAAGTCTTCAAGAATACGCTCCTTTAGGTTTCCTTGGTTCTCATATATTGAGGACTTATATCTTTCCAGTGTCTGATTTGTTTTGTCTATATCATATGCTTCTCGTATTCTGTGAGAAAATCCGCATTTAAATATTTCATTTCCACTACTTGTTTCTTTAATTTATCTGATTGTACCATGGTTTACCCCGTAGGCATATTTTGTTCGTTCGCATTACTTTCTATAGATATAGTATGACAAAATATGCATTCTTGCAAGCTCTATTTTATACCACATTTATCGAGCAACAAGTCCTCTAGTCCAACCGCTAGAGTCTCCTAGACAATGTAAATTCTTTACATTCGTATTAAAATCTTCATCCATTTTAATTTTATTACTGTAGAATTTTAACTCAGGCAAATCCCTGCCCACTTCATAATTAAGGGATAAATGAGTATGTACTCGTCATACGGAAAGACTCTGAAACTGAATTAGTATTGGAAAATGCCTACCCAATTTAGGGTAGGCACTCTCTTTATGCAACAACAAATGTATCAATGGCTTGTCGTAAACAAGTTGTCATATCACCATGAACGATTAAGTTTAATTCGTTATGGATTCCTAAGTTAAGCATTCCTATAATAGACTTGGCATCTACTACATACTTCCCTCTGCTTAGATCCATCTCAACTGGATATTGATTTGCCAAATTAACGAAATCACTAATCTCTTCCACACTACGAAATGCTACTTGAAACTCATTACTCATCTTCTAACCTTTATACCTTTCCACTTATATAATATCAACGACTCCTATGTATTCATTGGTTAGATGATATCATGTGGTCTTACAAAATGTAAATTAATAAAGTATAAACAATTATAATAAAATCATAAACTTTTATAAGAAAAAATATCTTTATGGTTATTCTATAATCTGATAGGTACCCATCTTCTTTACTTGCCCTTTTGGCTCATTTACATCGTACCCTAATGCAGCAATACCATACACGTCATGATTGCTAGGAACTCCTATTTCTTCAATAATCTTACGAATCTTTAGTTCATGGCAATGATCTAATAATTGATTGATCCACACCGAACTGATTCCCATGCTATGGGCTGCCAAGAAAATATTCTCTAATACGCACGCATTATCTTCTTTGGACCACTTTCCTTCTGCTTCATTGGTAGTAATAATTAAGGTCTTGGCATTGTAGAAGTTATATCCTTCTCTTCCCTGAGTTTCTTCAATTGCATGAGCAAGTTTTTCAATTATATCTGGGTTAAGTACTCCAATCAATTGCCACGTCTGCTTATTCATACCACTTGGGGCGCTCAAACCTGCTTGTATCAGAATTTCAACTTGTTCTTTTGTGAGTGACTCTCCTGTAAATGCTCTAACACTTCTACGTGTTAGAATGTTTTGAATTACTTCGTTCATAAATAATCACCTTCCTTATTATAATATGAATATAGAATATCAACATAGAAAACTATATCCTTTGTAAGCGTATCACCTTCTATCCCATCTGTAAATAAGAACTTTTAAAACTCGATACACTTGGTATTTTGCTTACTTTGTATTGCCTTTTAGCATCCAGAATGTTACAATAACATCATTAATTTATGTCATAATTAGGCGGGGGATACACATAGTATCCTTATCTAGAAGCAATCTGGTAATATGTCAAGATAAAAAATGAAAAGATTTCAATATGATTTCGATAGAAAAGGGTAACTTTAATAGACCTATGGAAACATCCTGATGACTTAACTGTAATTGGACTCTCGCCACAGCATAGCGAGACAGCATGGAATAGTTTTATTAATCAGTACCTTAGCAAGATTACCACACCTGACAACTATGAACATATCATTGACCAGATTGTCTTTTTCTCCCATGTTCGCCATATCTGCTTGTGTACTTTACACAAACGCCACATAAGCGATCACGCAAGAGAACAGCTATCACTTCTCATACGGGAATCCATTCTCCCTCACATACAAGAGAGAACTGGTGAGATTGACTGGTAAATGCAAATATTACAGATGTTATAAAAATAGAAAATTAGCGAGAAAGGAATTGTTATTATTATGAATTTTTTAATTGTAGTAGATATGCAAAATGATTTTATCACAGGAACTTTAGGAACAGCTGAGGCAGTGGCTATTACAGATTATGTACAGACTGTTGTAGAAGACTTTCAAGGCACAATTCTCTTTACAAGAGATACCCACACGAAAGACTACTTAACTACTAGAGAAGGCTCTTGCCTACCAGTAGAACACTGTATAGAAGGAACGCATGGGTGGGAGATTTGTAATGAGTTGCGTCCAGCAAGCACAGAAAGTACCATTCTGAATAAACCTACTTTTGGCAGCACACAACTTGTTGCTACCATACAAGAATTACGAAAAGATTCTACCGAACTAGAGTCTAACCTTACCTTTACTTTGGTAGGATTATGTACTGACATATGTGTCATCTCTAATGCGCTTTTACTAAAAGCTACTTTTCCAGAAAGTACAATTATAGTAGATAGCAAGGGATGTGCTGGTGTGACACCTACCTCTCATAACAATGCATTAGAAGCTATGAAAATGTGTCATATAGAAATCATATAGAAATAAGATAGAGACAAACAGATATGATTCCATAGTTCTGTTCGTCTCTACCTTATGCACTCTTCTCATATTCAGGGGGAGAGTCTTCTACCTCTTCCCCCACCACAATGGCTTCCACCGTGGTTCCAAACATCCTACTCAGGATGATTAGATTCACTATTTCCGGTAAGCAGTCACCTCGTTGCCACTTGTAAACTGCTTGCGGTGTTTCAAATCCCATCTCATCGCTAATATCTGTTACGCGAAGATGGTTGGCAAGCCGAAGCCTTTTAATTCTCGCTCCGACTTCCCGCATGTCAATAACTGGATAATTTGTTCGAGTCATAAGTTTCTCCCTTCTTTTGCTTACTGTAGTTACGAATCTATAACAGCAGTATACCATAGGTAAATAAAATACTTTTTACCTGAAGTTACAACTAATCCAATTATTCTATTTCATTTATTCTACTACAAGAACTTTCTCACTGGCCCAAGCAGTTTCCACCATGTCTTCGTCTAGATAGATTTCATACCAAATGGTTCCATTGGATGCCATCTCTTCTTCGCCGGTTGCTACAAATACTTCTCCTTGCATGGCTACTATAACAACTGCGTAATCAGTACTAGGACCTTGACGAATGTTAGCAGAACTTACGGAAATAACCATATTCACATGTTCTTCTGTTAAGAGTTCCTCTTCTACCAATGTCTCTTCTAACTCCTCCTCTTCAAGGAACTCTTCGGTAGTAATTGCCTGCCCATATCCAGTTAATTCACTTAGATAATTCACTCCAATTGGCACATAATGAATCATGCCAATCACAATTGCTACACATAACACGTTCAATATCATACTAGGAATTTTACTTTTAATGAATTGTGACTTGCTTTCCTTGTAACGCTCATATGTTTTCTTCTTAATATCACCTAATATCTTCTGGAACGTACGTTCTAACCCTATCCAATCAAAGCGTTTATTAAAGTCTCCAGAAAACTCACGCAAGAAAATAAATACAAACAGTCCAGGTATTAAATAGACTGCCAAGAGACCAACAATCATCATAATAGAGCCTCCCACTATTAGATATGTTGCATCCACTGTCATACCCGAGAACTCTTCTAGGAAGGATACCCATTGTTCCTTAAATAAAATCTTACGTAACACTAGTAAATTGGGCCATTCTGTTCTACCGATTAGCCAATTCTGTATGCCAACGATTAGCACGAATATAAGTATTGCTAATTGTTTCAAGTGGGTGAAGAAGATTTTTGCCACTTCAAATACAAGATATACCATTAAAACTGGCCAATAAATCAGTCCATGTATAATCTCTGCCCCAAGAATCTTCTTTCGCTTGTCCTTGCGTTTTCCTAGCTTCTCATCCACTGCATTCAGTATCTTATTCTTCTTCGCTTGTTTCTCAGCTTTACGAAGAATGGAATGAATACTACCATCCCCTATACCAAAGTTATCATGTATGGGGATATAATAATTAAGAAGGAAGTCTGTATCATTACGAAAGGTATATTCCTCATTGGCAATGTTAATAATACCCTTTAATGTAGCTGGTTTCATCTCCACAAAAGAATACATGTAAGACGTTAAGCTTGGGTATTGAAGTAGCAGCTTAAATTCCAAGATATTATCTTGCACATCCTGACATTCCCCTGCTCCTTTTAGAAGATTGTACAAATCTACTAAAGGAATGTAAATTGCCCCTCGCTCTTGTCGTACTGCATAAATCTCTTTTCCTTTTAGAGTCATTTTCTCTAGGAACTCCTGTGCAGTGGTAACTTCTTTGATCTCAAGGTAGTTATAGAACCCCTCTAATAATTGGGGATATCGATCACATATCTCTTGGATTTGAAGAATTTCTTCATACTTTTCCACTGCTCTACGTATCCTTAAAAGCGTTGTCTCTTGAAAAAGATTGACAATCATTCCCTTAGAGGTAGAAGATGGCTTCTTCTCTTCTTTGACTTCACTTTCGCTTTCCAAACGCAATGTACCTACGTTATCGTCATATTCCTTATCTTTCTTTAGCATATACACTTTAAATTCTTTCGTCAGCATTTCCACAATCGCTTTTTTATGTTTACGCTGGGATTGATAATATTGAAAGAAAAAGTCTACATCTTCACGTTTTACCTTTTTGGTGGTTGCAATTAATCGAAAATATACTCTGGCAAATTCTATTGAGCTTTCATCACTAGAGGTTCCAGACCCGGAACCTTTGCCAGATGAACTGCTATAATACTCGTAAGCCTTTATACGCATCTTTCCATCACGGAGAATTGCTTCGTATTGGTCTGCACGTTCTAGACGCTTACCATCTCGTTCTGCATTCTTCTCATTCGCCCCATTAATACTCGTATTCCACCTACTACGTGTATCTTGAATCTTCTTATCTAGTTCTATTTCCGATAGGCGCGGGTTATCAATTTTATACAACTTAAAAATATTGTCCTCTTTTAGGTCAATCTTGTATTTTTTTAAGATATTGCTTTGTATATCCACGTTATTCTCCTAACTTCCATTTAACTTATTTATCATACTGTGAACTAATTTCTCATAACACCTTGAAAAGAATTGTGCAATGTATTCCATCCCCTCTACAAGTATTGTTAGTGGACAGAATATCAACCAAATCCCTAGTGTTACAAGGCCAGCTACTACATCCAGACCTAGAAAAAAGTAAAGAAATGCGAACATGAGCAATCCACTGATTATCATAGCAAAGAATGTACCTATCATATAGAACGCTTCGACCCCATTATCCAGAAATGATGTCCAGAATCCAAGGACAATAGCAATAATAATAAGAAAGATAATGGTCAATACTCCGACCAACATCGTTTTACCTATTGCATTTATTAAGGCATAAAGAGCTGCTACTATAGCTTTGAAAAATATATTTAATAGGAAAACCACCATAGTAATAAGGGCAATCCAAAAAGTCGCAATTGTCGCCATTGAATCCCTCCTTACTCTACATTAGCCACAGCCATTCGGTTGATTGCCAGGTTTCGTTCTTCTTCTGTCATTTGATTGGACAAGGCAAAAGTGGTATCCAATCTAGAATGATGCAACAATTCTTCTGCAATTATGCTCATAATACCAGCGTTATCTAAAGCGATTTGAATGGTTACAGCAGTACCCATTGGTACGCTTTTCGTAAATTTCATAGCGATGATAGTCAGTGGTTCTTTTCCATCAATCTCAATGATTTCCTCTGTACTAAGACTTTCGTATATTTCAATACTAATACCAGATTGATTGTCACTTACCGTAGCAAATGTTTGCGCAACAGTTGCTGGAATTTTATCATTTATCATTAACATATTGCGAATTACCAGTCTATCGTTCTCTAGAATTGACACCCCATATGTTCTGGATAAAGCATTGGTAATATTTAACTTAATGCCCATTCCTCCAGTTGTTCCAGCTGATAGAGAAAACTGCTTATCCACCTCCCCAGTTACTAGATTCCGTTCTTTCAATGACTCTACTGACATACCTGTTCTTGACGATTCGCTTAAGATAAAATCCTCAAAGGATTTTTCATTGCTAGCATATATAGCAGCTCCCTTGGCAACTGCTTCATCTGGATCTGCTAAAACAGGTGTAACATGGTAGACTTCCTCAATCATGGCAGACACTTGTGGCATTCTAGAAGAGCCACCAACTAGCAAGACCTTATTGATTTTATCCAAAGAATACCCTTGCTTTTGTGCACTTTGCAATACATCATCTAATAAGTTTCTTGTACGATTTAATAGAGAGCTTGTAATTTCTTCATATTTTTCTCTTGTTAACTCTTCTCGCAATCGTCCTTCTGGTCCATTCACTGATAGATTTGTCTTTTCTCTTGTACTTAATGTTTTCTTGTATTGTTCTACATCTCCATATAGACCTGCAATGAGCTCTGGATCTTCTGAAATATCATATTCATACATTTCTTCATATCGCTCTCTAATATATTCAATAAGAGCTTCATCCCAGTCCTTACCACCAAGTTGGTCATCACCACCAGCACACACAACCGATATATTTTCCCCCTGTATGTTCATAACAGTAATATCGAAAGTACCACCTCCTAAATCGTACACAAGAACCGTTTCGTTCTTACTATCACCTGATACTCCATAACTAATGGCTGCTGCAGTAGGTTCATTTATAATATTTAATACATTTAATCCTGCTAATTCACCAGCTGAACTTGTTGCATTTCGCTCATTCATTCCAAAATACGCAGGACAAGTAATTACCACATCCTTAACCAATTCTCCTTCTTTTAAAACACCGATTTGTTGCAATTCTGCATTTGCATCTTGAACGATTTTCTTCAATATCATAGAGGAAATTTCTGGTGCATGGTAAGTATTTCCATTTATGACAATACTGTCATTTTCTTTTCCCATTTTCCGCTTAATAAATTGGCATGTTTTATCAGGCTCCATATCCACTGAACGCTTTGCTTCCACACCAACTACTATGTTACTCTCTGATTCAATCATAACAACAGATGGGGTTGTATGGTCTCCTTCACCATTTTTCAACACTACTGCTTTGCCGTATTCATCAATATATGATATGCAAGAATACGTTGTTCCTAAGTCAATTCCAAATACATAGCTCATGCTTTTTCTCCTTTTTCTCCTTTGTATTGGTATACAACAACTTGTTCTGGGATTAAGATTTTATTGCCTCTTCTGTATCCCTCCATACCGCTCTCTTTAATGGTTCGATTCAGTGCTTCCTCACTGGTCACTTCGATTTTAGGTTGGTGAATAGACCCATCAAACATTTCGCCCGGTTTAGTAGAATACACATCCACATTTTGTAACTCAAGAAGATCGGTAATATCTTCTAATAGATACTCAAATTCTCGTTTTACATCTCCTACCGACATGGTATCCCACTGATTAGATGTCATTCTTTTCTTCATATCCTTTCGCACCTTAATCAATGCTTTCATTAATTGTTCTACAAATCGGTCGGCCGTATCTTGTTTGTAGTAATTAAGTTCTTCATGAAGCTTATCAATCATTTTATCTTTCACTTCAATCTGATTCTGAATGAGCCGCTCTATCATCTGCCCCTGCTCTCTGGTGTTTAGAAGTATTTCCATTACTTCGTCGTCCACCTTCTCTTCTACATAGTCCACTTCTTCCACTGCATTACCCTCCTTTACTTAATGACTCTTCACTACATGCTCCATTTATTAGAAAGATTCTGATGATATACGTTGCAACACCATGCCTCTTGCCATCCAAATCAGCGAAAATATTGCACCTAATATACTAGCTTTCCCTACATCCCATGTGAGAAAGTTTGTAATAATGTGAAACCCATAAAGTTTCGCATAAATTTCCGTTACTCTTTCATATGTATGATGTTGATACACAACAAATATTGTACCTAAGTATAGAGCACATACAATTCCCCAATAATATCCCCTTGAAAAATACACCAATGTAAGTTCATGATCTCTCTGTCCAAGTACGCCATAATGTAATAATAGAAAAAATGACAAAGAGAACAATCCCATACCTAACCACTTATATTCCTGCAACTGATTCGATACACCTAGGAATTCCTGTAGAAACATTGGCATATTCCATAGGGTTACTCCTGCAACAAGACAACTAATACCAAGTACCTTAGATGTATTCCTATGCGTCCGCTCATATCCCAATCCTTCATAATAGTATAAGGAGTCCAATTCATTTACCACTTCTTCCATGGTCTGGTAACGCTCATCTGGGCTATAGCGACACATTTTCCTCACAATGCGAAACAATTCCTCCGAACCATTTTGGGGCGGTGGTAGACAATACCCTTGCTCATACTGCTCCTTCAGATTCACAGCACCACTATCTGATGCTGGAAATTTCATCTCATTCATAAGCACATATAACATCATTCCAAAGGAGTAGATATCAGCAGTCTCATCGTATGCATCATCTAACCGTCCAATTACTTCTGGTGCTGCGTATCCTCTTGTAAAAGTAGCGGTACTAGCAGAACCATCATTTGTTATTTTAGCAACTCCGTAGTCTCCTAATTTATAGCGCTTTCTTTTCGGTTCATAGAAAATATTTTCAAGCTTAATATCTCGATGTAGGATTTTGTGCTTATGGGTTCGTAAGAGAGCCTCACCAATCATCTTGCCTACTTTTAATACTTCTCGCTCATTATAAGTTGCTAGTACATCTAGAATACCGTTCTTATGAGACTGTACCACCTCTTGATACTCCATACAGATAAATTGTAACTTTAAGTAAGGACCCTCTATGGATTCTTCCTTCTCTTGAACTGCTCGCTCTACCTTCTTAATGCCATTCCATTCATCAAACCATACATACAATTCTTCAAATCCATGGACTTTGATCACGCAATCATACACTTGCCCTAGGTAGCGCTGGGCTTGTACACTTTTCCGAAAAAATTGAGAATCTACGTGTTTATCGCCAAATCCAATTACCTTAATGGCATATTTACCATGATGTTTTCCTCTTCTTGTAGCCTCATATACTTGGGCAAATCCACCAACACCTAGCAAGGTAAGTCCATTCCCCAATTGAGAAAACTGATATTTTGCAAAAGGGAAATACCTTTCATCTAATTCCATTAAAATCTGCTCAATCTCTTGATTCGTCCATGCATACATAGCTTCTAAGCACCCTTTCTGCCAGATACCCATTCTCTTGACTATCTTAGTCTCATCCTTGATCCTGTTCTTGGTCTTCTAGCTGTAATCCTTCCATTCGTTCTACCAAATCCATGGTGATAATCCAATAATATATGTAGAACAACACCAATAAGAATAGACTGCCTCCTAATATATACTTGGATTGTATCCAAGCCATACTCTCTAACCAACCAATTGACTCTACTACTGCCCAACTCCCCACTGCAATGGCACATGCTTTCATATAAGTCTTATTCCTTGTTACCATACAAAGACCTAATATAATATGAGGTACCATAAGGCCCGCGGTTAAGATGGAATAACTCATACTACCGAGTAGTAGGATTGGGAATATAATCCGCAATTCCCCCTGCCCAAGTAACACCCCTTCTAGAAAGACTAGAATGGCTAATACGAATACATGCCTTTGCTCTATGATGGTAAGTTCTAGTCCCATAGATGCCAGAGCCACAAATAAAATCAACATGGTAGCTACTGAATGAAAACCAATGGATTCTTTGTAATCCATCACATACTCCTTCTGCAATTTCTTACGACGAAATCGACCAAATAGCTTCTCACGTTTCCTCTTCCTATGATCTGGCAATAGTTCGCTCTCATAATGAGTTTGGGTGAGTAGGTCAGCTGGTTCTATATCATCCACTTCTTCTGGCAATGTAACCTCTTGCATAAATCCATTACATTCTGCAAGCACCTCTTCCATGCTTTGGTATCGATCCTCTGCGTAATAACTACACATTTTGCGAATCATACGTGTCATTCCTACACTAGCATTCTTGGGTGCAGGAAATATATAGGTTGGATCATATTGAATCAGGTTCGCTACATATCTTCTTGACCCTGGAAATTCTAACTCATTTAGCAACAGATATAACACAATTCCAAAGGAGTAAATATCTGCTGTGGCATTATAGAAATCACTTAAACGGCCTTCAATCTCTGGTGCTCCATAGCCAGCGGAATACACTACAGTCTCTGCATTTCCACCTTCTACATATTTCGCAATTCCATAATCACCTAATTTGTAACACTTCTCTTGCTCATCCCAGAAAATATTCTCTAACTTAATATCTCGATGTAAAATATTATAGTTGTGAGACACAAGCATCCCTTGACCAATTTGAATCGCTAGTCGAAGTACTTCTAGTTCATTCCCTAATTGGTCCTTTACTAACATGGTTTGTTGAAATTTATCTGTTACAATAATTCGTTCTAAGCACTCTAATAAGATAAATTGGATGAGATGACCCTCTCCTTGGTAGTCTTCTAATTCAATCACATCCTGCAATCCTTGGTGTTCATCTAATGTAATATAGAATTCACGAGCATTCATAATCTGCATAACATAGGGCGATTGCTCACACAAAAAGCTTTGTAGCCGAACTGTTTCCCAGAATTTTTCAGACTTAACTACTTGACGTTCTAGACCAATGACTTTCAGTGCATACTGCTTAGATGGCATACTTAGATTGACCATGCTATATACAACGGAAAAGCCACCTCTTCCAAGTATCTGTGGCTCTCCGTCAATCTTATGTAATACATACCTTGCAAAAGGATGTCCTTGCACTTCTAATTGTTGTAATATATTCTCTATGGCACTTATCCCTAAATTCAACATGCTACTATTCATCCTTTTCACAAAGTAAGTGGTGCAATGGGTAGAATCTTATTCCTCATGCTACTTTATAAGTCCATCCTAATTCTTTGATATATTCAAATTCTTCTTTTAGTGCTAATTTTAAATTATCCATTGTTCACTCCTTTTCTTTCGCTTCCTGCAACCATGTGTTGCTTCCTCTAATATTCAATCACTTCGTATGTATAAGATGCCTTGTTCGATGCTACGTAAGTCGCTTCAAAATCAGCTATGCTGTCATATGAAGCTAGATACTTTACATCATTTAATGAAAAATAAATAGTACCGTCTGAATACTTGATAAATTGATTTGCATAAATAGCAAGATATTTCAAATGCTCACCCTCTTCATAGGTGTCTAAGGTTCGAACTTTATATAATATAACAATACTATTATCTACCGAGCTATATGTCTGACTTAATCCTTCTTTATGTGCAAAGAAGTAACTGCTGTATATGGCATTCTCTAAAATCTCAACTTCTGACATATTAGGGGTGCTCAAACTCCATCCTGAATAAAAAACTGATTTGTACGACGATCCACTTGAAAACTTTCCTGCAATAATGTCTTCTGCTTGAGAAGTTAAAGCTGTTATCGTTGCATCATCTAATTGATCATAAGATGTTACGTACTCATCCAATCCTTCTACTGTATAAGTCTGTTCATCTGCTAGAATAAAATAGCCTTCTGACAAAGCAGTGCTTTCCATATACTGTGCAGTAATTGTAATCTCATCCCCATTTGCAACTGTACTTTTGTCTGCCGAATACGAAACATTTTGTATAAAGCTATTATTGGATACGTTCCTGATAATTACACTTCCAGAAGGGGAAGTTCCATCGTACTCAACAATTAAATCTGCAAATAAATCTAATGTAACTCCTTCTTCTAATCCTGATACTTTAAACTCTAACTCATCATTCTTGAATTTAAATCCCCATTCTTTCGCTAAATCTTCATCGTATTCAATTGTTACCGCGATGGTATCACCATTTTGTAGATTTTCACTCTCATCTATTGTCACATCAAGACCATAGACAATCTCTTCAAGACTTATTGCGTCCATAAAGCTTAAATCTTCTGTATCCACGTTCTCATACAAAAGTTCTACCATTGCAGACGAATCCTTAACTACTTGAGCAGTAGCCCGTGTATCAAATCCTGTGTATTCCACATCCACATATTCACTTAAATCAATTGTTGTGCTACCACACCCTGTTAACATGGCACATGTCCCCATGATGGCTGCCGCCATTACTAGTAATCTCTTCATTTTCTCTTCCCTCTCTTACATCCTATGTTTTTTGTTATAGCTTATCGCTTGTTACAAATGCATTCTACTATACTTTCCATTCCATAGTTGTTATCCAAAGTTTACATTATCTGGAAAACCCTCTCTATTACTAGCTTTCATGTATGCTATTTTACTATATTGACACTCCTGTTACGTTCATAAGGTCTGTTACGTAGGTGATATCTCCCATGTAAATTCCCATTCCATTTCCGTGGTCAATCACACTGCCCTTTTGGGGATGTTCCAATGTGGTCTCTCGTTCTCCAGCTGTAAAAGTTAATTGATTCATTCCTTGTGTATCTACAGCATCCCATCGTTCCCCATAACTCTTGGTTGTATAAAGCGCCCACACTGTTTTGGAATTCAATGATGGGGTGGTTCCTCCGCCAAAGATAAAGGTATCACCTTCCTCTAATTCCAACGGAATAATTCTGTTATTACGCCTTTTCTGTATTGGTTTCTCATTATACATAGTTCCATTTTTGCCAAAGCAATCTACGTAATACCACACACCACATTCATTAATAAAATTCCCCTGCTTTCTGCTGACTGTAGCAGAATATAGTTGAATATCAGGGTTGCATCCCTTAGATACACGCCCAATTTGCCATTCTAACTTATCATCTAGTACATATCGATTTAATTGTCGATTCTCAATTACAATTAATTGATTATTCATCTTACACTCCGTCCTTTCCAATTATAGAGATCTATTACGATACCCATTCATCTGCTTCTGGCATCTCTGTTAGAAATTCCATTACTTCTGGAATCTCCAATTCCTCAATGACTTGCCTTGTGTATTGGCAAAGTGCATCAGGATTATAATCTTCCTGCTGGCTATCTAGCATATTGTTCATGCTAGCATCTAACAAGATATAGATAATAATACTTTCAAAGATATTTTTGGCACAAAGTGGTTCCATATATGCTTTCTTCAAAATATCGTCAATTTGTTCCTTCTCCATATTGAGATGCAACCCTAAAGAAATAATCTTATTTCTTGTGGGAAACCATTTTCCTTGACGAATAGCCGAAACACATTTGCGCAATGAAGAAGACCACGATTGACCATCTGCCAAGTGATTGACTGTAGCTTGTGTCTCCTCGCAATTTGCCTTAATATAGGCAGATAAATAAGCATTCAATCTATGATATGCTCTGGCAAATTCTGTAATATGATCACTTATGAATGCTTGCAATTCATCATCATCTTGTACATCTGAAAGCCTCTCCTGAAATTCTTCAGTAGTAATTTCCTCCGTGATTTCTACGTGATGACTCGTGAGCTTTCCTACAATTTGACCTAGAATCTTCCGATACTGCTCCAACAAATCTTCCTTATAATGGTCCAACACATAAAGACACACACAATCTTCTAGTGACTTAACATAAAGTGCTGGATATCCACCATATCGTTGTAGTAACTGATTCATCTGCTCTCTATTATAGTCTGCTACTAGACCAATTGTAAGAAACGTCTCTCGATTCTTGGGAATTGCTCCTTTACACCATTTATCCACAGTAATACGACTTACTCCACACAATTTGGCAAAGTTACCTTTTGTAATAGACATGTCCTGAATAATACCATTAATCTTCGTAGACCATTGCTTTCTACTAGAGCCGATTGTGGGCAAAATCTTATGCTTCAAATCCTCAAGATTGTCACAACTTTCTAATTGTTCGTGTAAATATACGGTTTCAAGATTCTGCATATGAATACATACTCCTTCCATTTATCAAGCATTTTCTTCTCCCTTCCTTTCTGTACATTGAAATGTCTCCTGTTGACTCTAGTATACAGAATAGGAATTGGTATGTTATTACTTCAAGTTTACACCATTTCAACATGAATTGGAATATGGCATATATGACACTATATTATCATGGTAGCCAGAGGCATCTAATTCTTTCTGTACCTGCTGGTATGTGTGTTTTCTGCCTCAGCATTATTTGGGAAGGAAAACCACTATATCAACATTGTAGCCAGAGGCATCTAATTCTTTCTGT
>JAWXVE010000043.1:0-19211 GCA_044425575.1 Eubacteriales bacterium
GGAGCGAGTTTTGGTTTTTCTACCCAAATAGAGCTGAGCCAGAAAATGCACATACCAGCAGGTTTTGGAAGAAATAGGTGCCACTGTCTACAACAATGCCATAGCGGGAGTTTTGGTTTTTCTACCCTAAACGCTTCTCCCGAAACACCTTTAACAATTGCTCAATTTTAGCTAGTTCCTCGCCTGTTGCATGCTTTTTTAAAGCAGCAATAATACACTCCATTTCCTCATTAGAAAAGTGGATATTTGCTTGACGTGCTTTTGTTGCAAGACTTAAGAAGTAAGTCATTCGTTTCTTTGGGTCAATTCCATTTGACTCAAATGCAAGCTCTTGTAGAAAGGAAAGTTTTTCCTTAGGAATATGTGATAGTGATGTGTCATTCATCCATTCTGTTGTCATAATTTTCTCCGTTCCATTTTAATTTATGATTCCTGTGATTGTTTCAATAATTCAAATAAAGACAGTTGCTCTGGTGATAATAAGCTAGATAAGTCCATTTCGCCAAAAAGTCCCCCTAGATTTCCAAGATCTCCAAGATTTCCAAGATTTCCAAGAGAGCTTATATCGCCCAATCCAGATTCTCCACCCATAAAGTTCATCATCTCTTGCATTTGACTGAACATGGTAAAAGATTGCAACATATTACCAATTTGGTCTAGTTGTTGTTGCTCCTTTTCGCCACAAAGGGGGCGTATTTCTTGTAATAATTCAGTCGTATCGAAGGACCTATTTGTTTCGTGTCCACATAAGGTGCCAAAGGCATGGTGAGGTAATTGCATCATGTATTGGAATTCTAAGTATTTGATTATTACGGCAAAAGATTTGCGCATGGATACATCTATATAGGGTAGTACAATCTTGAGCATTTGAATCTGATTCGAAGTATATAGGGTATCGAATGCGTAGATTTTGTCAGAATAATCCATTTCCATATGATTCCTCTACTAGTTTTTACTATCCTATGAAGAGAGGTGGAAGATTATGAATGGTAATCTTGAGAAAAGGACGACAAACGTCGTCCTTCATTTTATTTGTATGTGTTAGCAGAAACTGCCATTTCCGCAGCAGCAAAGAAGTAATAAGATAATAACAATCGAGTCGCATCCACCATTTCCGCCATTTCCGCAACCACCACCGAATCCGCCACCGAATCCACCATTACCGCCACAGCAGAATAATAAGATAATAATCCAGATAAAACTTCCGCCATTTCCGCATCCATTTCCACACTCGTTGTTACATCCACAGTTACTAGCTGTTAAATCACTCATTTGAGAACCTCCATAATTTATTATGCTTTATCTTATGTCTAGTTGCTTGTCAAAGTTTCACACTTTTTAGGAAAATTAGAAAAAAAAAGAAATTTTCACATTTAAACTATTGTAAAATATTCAATATATAGTAAAATAGAAGTAATGTTAAGATAAATATATGGGAAATAATATGAAAATAGATGGATTTGAGTTTCGAAATAAGACAGATTATCAAGCTGGATTACGTGATCAAGCTAAGATTAAGAAGATTAAAAGTGAATATGACCTAACAAACCCAAGTGATATCCGTAAAGTAATACAATTAATCAACCAGAATGATTACCAATTTGAATCGGAACTAGGACGAGCATTTGATGACCACTTATATGAATTAAGTAGTCAAGCATCGGTAGGAGACCATATACTCTCCATTAATCAAGAGCGTCTTGACCAAGAAGCAATAGTGATTCTACAGAAAAAGGATCGTAGGCGCAGACTATGTGCCATTCTCTTCGCATTAATTGGAGTATCATCTTTAGGATATGCATTCCATTATTATTCTCAATACGAAGGAAATTCAAGCCAAGTGGAATTATTAAATTCTCTTAAGGAGAGTACCAACCAATCACTTGTATATGTACCAGAGACCATTATTGATGAATCAGGTAATTCGGTGCAATTAGTGGTACTACCAGAGTACCAAGATTTATATGCTTTGAATAAGAAGCTAATTGGATGGGTGAAAATTGACGATACAGTAATTGACTATCCAGTGATGCAAACGGTCAATAATGAATACTACCTAGAGTATGGATTTGACCAGAATAAGGATAATAACGGTTCGATTTTCTTAGATTATCGAAACGATATTATAAATCGTAATATGAATTTCATTCTATATGGACATAATATGCAGTCTGGTAAGATGTTTGGTTCTTTATCTAATTACCGACAAGAAAGCTATTACAAGAACCATTCCATTATTGAATTTGATACCATATACGAACGTGGAACTTATGAGATTGCCTTTGTATTTGAAGGGACCGTCTATACGAACCAAGAGATTGCATTTAAGTATTATGAATTCCTAGATGCAGTTTCAGAGCAAGAATTTAATTCCAATATTCAGGCAATGAAGGACCTATCCTTCTATGACACAGGTGTGGAAGTGACTTATGGAGATGAACTCCTAACCTTGTCCACTTGTGATAGTAGCGACACCAAGCGATTTGTAGTAGTAGCCAAGCGAATCAGTTAGTTTAAGATAACACACAAGACAATGATTGATAAAGGGAGATACCAATGACAAGAGTAAGAACAAAGAATCAACCAAAGGATGTACAACCGACGAAAAAGCCTAATTACAGAATGCGCAAGAGAGTGCGTAAGACCTTTGCTTCCTTATTGTTAGTTACATCACTTGTACTAGCTGCCATTCCAGTAGATAATCTTATGGCGGATAGTGATGCAGGTAGTAATGAAGTGACAACTACGACCACAGTAGCTGCGATTACATATCCAACAGATGATGAGATTACTGTAGCTATGGGCGACAATGGTGAGTCTGGGTATCCGAGCAAGGATGACAAGAGTGCAGGTGACTTACTACAGTCCTATGAAATTCAAACACTTACAGACGGGAGCTATCAATTGATTTGGGTATTTGATGTGTACCTTCAGACTACGAACTCTACAACAGCAGGTGTGATTTGTGGATTCAACTCAGCTTACGTGCCAGAGAATAGTACGCTTACCATTCCCAATAATGTAGTAACCGCATATGATGTATATACACTTGATGAGATTAACACATACATTACTACCCTTACAGCTGATAATACATTATCAATTAATTCAAGTTTAGGATACACGTATGATGATAGTACTTCTAATGAGTATGGATTTAATAATAATGGAAACCCTTATTATTACTATTCTGGTGATGGTCGATGGTTATACTCTGCTGATAACATTGAAATGTCAACTGCTGATAAGGCATATTTATACATGAATTTGGATCAAGGAGTATCTGGATATACTTTGCGAGAAGTTATCACTAGTACAGGTACAAGTGGTAACGTAAGCGGTTACATTCCTTATTCAACTTCATCAGGATGGAAAGTATATTCGGACGACAATGGTGTAAGTAGTCAATACACTGTAAATGCCATTGCAGATGAAGCATTTTATGATAGTGCATCAGAACAATCTACAGCGAATCATATTCAGAATCTTGTATTACAGATTGAGGATACCATTGTGGCAATTGGTGATTCAGCTTTCCAAGGTGCTACTACATTAACGAGTATTACCATTGGTTCCGCAGTGAAACAAATTGGAGATCAAGCATTTAAGAATTGTAATGGATTAGAGACTGTTACCATTAATGCAGGTAATACCCACGTAGGAGTAGAAACATTTGCCTATTGCAATAGCTTAACTTCTATTAAGTTTCCTTCCACTTTGCTAGGGGTAGGTGTGGGAGCATTTTCTTATTGTGCTAACTTGACTTCAGTGGATATGTCAAGTGCTACAGGAACTGGAATTGAAGTTGGTGGTTATGCTTTTTATGGTTGCCCTAATCTTTCAGATGTAACATTAGCTCCTAGAACTAGTTATATTGGTGATGGTTGTTTTGCAGTAACCAACCCTATGAATTCATTAGTAGAATTTACATTTCCACAAGAGAGTAATGACCTTACTTCCCTTGGAAGTCACATGTTTGATGGACAATCCAATCTAACAACGGTTACCATGCCATTTTATTTTGGGAATCAAGATGGACAAGTGATTGACGCAGGATTTTTCCGAGGTTGTACTTCTTTAGAGAAAGTAATCTTTAGTGATAACGCTATTTATGCGTATTTTCCTGACAATACCTTTGTAGATGCTAGTGATCAATTGGTAGTCTATGGGCCAGCTTATAAGGTGGCAGGCTCTGAATGGGCAACGCCAAGAGATTGTGCCCATGCTGCCAATGTAGCATATCAATATGTGGAGAATGGAATCACTTATTTAGAATTGAAGGATGGTGATAATTTCTACCGTATTAACGAGGATAATCAATTGATTTCCTTTGAATCTGATGCTACTGAAATTGATTTAGAGATATTTGCTATGATTGGAAATTTCCCAATTACTGGTATTGTGGAAGGTTGCTTTGATGCTGATACCAAGAGTAGGTTACGGTCTGTTACCATATATGATGATTCCATTACCACCATTGATAATTCTACCTTCGAAAGTTGTTCTAATCTAGAGTGGGTGATTATTGGTAATAGCGTTGCTACCATTGGCTCTTATGCATTTGCCTATTGCCGGTGCTTGGAAAGTGTGGAAATTGGAGCAGGTGTTACCTATATTGGAAATAGTGCATTTTTAGAATGTGAATTAATAACAGCCGTAGAGTTCCAGACACCAACCAATGGATACGATTCTATGACCATTGGAACAGATGCCTTTAAAACAGGAAGTTCAGAACTTGTTATTACAGGTGATATTGTTGAAGGGTATGCTCCCTTTGAATGGGCTATGAGTGCAGATAGTGTATTAGATGACTACGGAAAGCGAATTGCTTATTACAGTGGATTCCCTACCAATCTTACCGTGATCTACGATAATAATACAGGACTTGCCACTTTAGTGGATTATCCGCACTTTTCCAATATTGATGAAGATAATGCAGAGTATAAAGAGGAGTTGAAGGATTATTACGAGGCTATTATTAATAGAGACTCTTCTTATAATGAAGAAGATGGTGCAAGTGGCAATACACGTACGAATGCTATTTCTGATATGCAAGACGCTATTAATGATTCCAATTACATTGAGAATAAATTTAGAAGCACTTTAGGTGAAACACTTCTTGATAGTGAAACATTTCTGAATGATGGCAGTGCTTGGTACTCAATTACCTTAGATGAACAAGCAATGTATGATTCCATTGTGAATCTTGTGGTACCGTCTGGTGTGGAATCCATTGATGTACGACAATATTACGCAGATGAATACAATAGTGGTGCAACTAATAATACGACGAATTTTGATTATATTACAGGAGATGTAAATGGCACTAACAAAATAGAATTATATAGTGGAGACTCCACTGAATCAGTAGCAAGTAGTGGTATGTTATCCGTTTTAGGTACACCAACTTTAGTTGCGTCTTCTGCTACTTCTACGATTACAACGGAACAAGATGTATTTGCAGATGTGGTAGGTGGATTAATTAGTGGTAATTTCTTTGATTTTACAGCTTCTGATAATCTTGAGGATACGCTTCGAGGAAATGATAGACTATGGTCTGTAGATTTGAACAGTGTAACTTCTTTGCCGGATTATGCCTTTGCAGGAGCGGAGAATCTCACTACCGTTACTTTAGGTGAAGATTTAACCGATATTGGAATTGCTCCATTTGTAGGGGCGACTGATTTAACAACAGTAGTAGGCAATAGTACGTATGTGATAGATAATTATATAATCTATGAGAAAGATCCATCAGGAGATGGAACGTATACCTTGGTACAGTGTCTCCCAATACGTGGATTGAAAGATGCAGATGAGAAGATTATTAATCTTGCCAATGATCCGATGCTTGCCTATGTAGATACCATTGCAGATGCGGCATTTATTGATACAGATGGAATTGGAACAGTAGATTTATCGGGTTGTAGTACTTCCCTTACGAATATTCCATATAATTGTTTCTATGATTCGGAAGTGACAACAGTTATCTTGCCATCCACTGTGAATACTATTGACGAAGGTGCTTTTAAGACAGATTCTTATGTGGCTGTTACTATTCCTTCTAAGATTGTAAATATTAACGATGATGCATTTAATACAGGGCAGATTATTACCTATGAAGATTCTTCTGCTTATTCCTATGCCCTAGCACATAGTGGTTTAGCATATAGTTTCTTAGATGCAGTTTATACGGTTACTTTTATGAATAGTATGACAGGTGATGTAATTGAAGCACAAGAAGTATCGACTGGAAATAGTGCTTATCCACCTACTACCGTGACAGCCCCAACAGGCTATGCATTCTCTTATTGGAATGGCGATTATATGTATGTGACAGAAGATCGCATTGTAATGGCAGTATTTGCATTAGAAGATAGCACAAGTACGGATAGTTCCGACTCAGACAGTGACTCAGATTCAGACAGTGATTCCGACTCAGATAGTGATTCTTCTACAGATGGCGATGCAGATGGTGATGGTATTCCAGATTATACCGTTACTGTTGTAAATGGTAGCGGTAGCGGTACTTACAACGTAGGCTCTATTGTTAATATTACAGCCAATGCTTCTGCAAGTGGGTACTTATTTGATTATTGGACGACTAGTACCACGGGAGTTTATTTGGCTAATTCAGAGAATGTTACCACATCCTTTGTAATGCCACAATCAGATGTAACGGTAACAGCTGTATACGATACGGATTCTTCCACCTCAGATAGTTCTTCTGATAGTAGTACCGATAGCACTACAACTGATGGAACTACCAGTGATACTACAACTGGCGGAACTACCACAAGCGGAACGATTATTACCATTACCAAGCCGGGATTCTCCGATACAGATGTAGCTAGTGCCTACGTAAACGGATCAGCCGACAATTTTGTGGTGAAGATTACAGAAAGTACAGAAGCACAGACGTTAATGCAAGAAGCATTTATTGCAGAGATGGATTCCCTAGATACGATTATCTTCTTCCCAATGGATATCTCCTTATATGATTCTACTGGAACAGTGAAGGTAACGGATACAGCAGGACTTAGTGTAACCATTACCATACCAATACCAGATGAATTAGTAGGTTATGCGGGAAATAATAAAATAGCTGCTGCAGTAGATGGAGAATTAGAAATCTTAAATGCAAGTTTCTCTACCATCGATGGAGTATCTTGTATGACATTTGTGGCAACTCACTTCTCGCCATATGCAGTGTACGTAGATACGGATAATCTAACAGCAGGTACCACTTTAGATGACAATCCCAAAACAGGAGATGGAATTCATCCAAAATGGTTCCTAACAGTGGGGTGCTTTGCAACATCTATGTTCCTATTCTTGAAGAAGGATAAAAGAGGAAAGATTCAATTAGCATAAAGAGAGAGGAGGTTGCACCATGAAATCCATACTGAATTACAAGAAAACCATTATTGGAAGTGTAGTAGTATTTTCAGCACTCATTGCAGTATTGTTGTTATCCATACCAGTGGAAGAGACAAGTGCAACTAGTTCTTCTGATTTTGTAATGAGTGGAACTACCCTCATACGATACGATGGTTCTAGTACGGAAGTTACCATACCTTCCACAGTGAAGATAATTGGAGAGGAAGCTTTTGCAGATATTTCAGGCATTGAGAAGATTACCATATCAGAAGGGGTCACAGAGATTGCCTATGCAGCCTTTTCCAATATGGATGATTTAGAGGAAATCATATTACCAGATACCTTAACAACCATTGGGAGTGATGCTTTTAGGGATTGCGATTCACTCACAAGTGTTACCATGGGTATTGGTGTAAAGTTTATTGAAGATTGTGCCTTTTCGGAATGCGATTCCTTGTCAACGATTTCCATTGATGAAGACAATCCTTATTATACCGTAGAAAGTGGTGTCTTATATAATTACGACCAGACGAAGTTGGTAGCTATGCTTGCAGGACGAAGTGCTACTTCTTATACTATGCCTTCTACAGTAACGGAAATAGCACCATTTGCATGTTTTGGTATTACCAAGTTAAAAAGTGTTAGTATTTCGGAGAATGTTACGGAGATTCCTGCCTATGCATTCGCTAATTGTACCAAGTTGAATTCCGTTTCCATTCCTTATTCGGTTACTACCATAGGAATTAATGCATTTGCCAATTGCACCAGCTTGGTAGAGGTTGACATACCGCCAAGTGCTTATAATATCCATGATACTGCGTTTAGTGGTTCGGGATTAGAAGGTGGCGTATCAGCAGAAAGTGATACGGAAGAAGCAGAAGAGGAATCTGAAGAAGATTCAGAAGAAGATTCAGAAGAAGAGTCAGAAGAAGAGTTAGAAGAAGAGTCAGTGGATGAATCAGAAGAGGAGTCAGTGGAGAGTGATACAGAATCTTCTAGCACCACCCAATCTAGCAATACAGCAAGTGGGAATCAAGTAATGGGTGAAACAATTATTGTAAATAATGAAGCAGTTTTTCTTATGAATTATAATGATTAATTAACAATAACATCATAGTGTATGATTCTATACAACAAATGAGGCTTTTAGCATAAGATGATAATAAATGCTAGGAGCCTTTCGTGTATTATATTAGACAAGAACTTGGTATGGTAGATGCCCCTATGAATTCTCTTACGGGGGATGGTGTTACTATTGCGGTTATTGATACAGGTGTGTCTTTGCATCCAGATTTTGGAAATCGTGTTATAGCATTTCAAGACTTTACAGCACAGGGACATACCCTTCATAGAGCTTATGATGATGGCTCCCATGGTACCCATGTATGTGGAGTGCTTGCTGGGAATGGTTCATGCTCTCGTGGAAAGTGGAGAGGCATGGCTGTTAAAGCTAATTTAGTAGTGGCTAAGGTATTAGATTGTCATGGAGATGGGGCGATTAAGAACTTATTACAAGCCATTGAATGGATTGAATCTACAAGAGCATTGTATCATACCAAAATCGTAAATATATCCATGGGAATTGGAGAATTGGAAGATATGCAATTGCAATCCAAGGCCATTCGTGCCATTGAATCTTTGTGGGATATAGGCCTTGTCGTAGTAGTTGCTGCGGGAAATGGTGGACCAGCAGGAGGGAGTATGTCACCCCTTGGTTCTTCCCAGAAGATTATTACAGTTGGATGTTATGAAGGTGGAAGAGTTCCTTATAATAAGAAATCATGTGAATACTATAGTGGAAGAAGCTCCAATGAATCCCTCTATACTAAGCCTGATCTTGTCACTATGGGAACCAATATTACATCTTGTAATAGTGAGTTTCGTAGAAGTAAGAAGTTGTATGAGAATGCCTACAGTAAGAAGTCTGGTACCTCTATGGCAACACCTATTGTAAGCGGAGGATGTGCTCTCTATCTAGAACGTTATCCTAAGGCTTCGAATGAACAATTAAAGAGAAAGTTAATCTATACAGCCATTGACTGTGGAGAAGATTGGTATAAGCAAGGGTTTGGACGATTCAATCTGCAAGGATTCCTAGAATAAGAGCCAGTAGAAAGCACTATTCTCTAGGTAGATAAGACAAAAAAAGTATTACTGATAAAATCAGTAATACTTCCAGGGGAGTTGTCCATATCTCTATGAACAAGTTTATTATAGTTGATTAAGTGTAAAAAAACAAGTAGGTACACTATAAAATAATACACAAATATAAGACAAGATTTCTAAAAAAAGTGTGAACTTCCACTAATTACACATAAGAAATTGACAATGTGCCCTTAAATCGTATATGATAAGGTGAATATGAATAAATAAGAAGAGCATAGAATGGAGAATAAAATGAGTAAGATTCAAATGACTACCCCTTTAGTTGAAATGGACGGAGATGAAATGACAAGAATTCTGTGGCAGATGATAAAGGATGAATTGTTATTACCCTACATAGAGTTACAGACAGAATATTATGATCTAGGACTTGCTAAGCGAAACGAGACGGAGGACCAGATTACCGTTGATTCAGCCCTTGCAACCATGAAGTATGGCGTAGCAGTCAAGTGTGCTACCATTACACCCAATGCCGCTAGAATGCCAGAATACAACTTATCCCATATGTGGAAGAGTCCTAATGGAACTATTCGTGCCATGCTAGATGGTACGGTGTTTCGTGCACCAATCCTTGTAAAAGGAATTGAGCCATGTGTGAAGAATTGGGAATTACCAATTACCTTAGCAAGACATGCTTATGGAGATGTGTACAAGAATGCAGAAATTATAGTAGAAGGTGCTGGTAAGGCAGAACTTGTATTTACGGCAGCAGACGGTACCAAGACCACCGAACTGATTCATGAATTTAAGGGACCTGGGATTTTGCAAGGAGTCCATAATACAGAAGAATCTATTGAAAGCTTTGCAAGAGCGTGTTTTAACTTTGCCTTAGATAGTAAACAAGACTTGTGGTTTGCTACGAAAGATACTATTTCTAAGAAATACGACCATACATTTAAAGATGTATTCCAAGAGATTTATGAGAAAGAATATGCTACGCAATTTGAACAGACAGGCATTGAATACTTCTACACCCTTATTGATGATGCAGTAGCACGAGTTATGAAGCATAAAGGTGGATTCATCTGGGCTTGTAAGAATTACGATGGAGATGTAATGAGCGATATGGTATCTTCAGCGTTTGGTTCTCTTGCGATGATGACCTCTGTATTAGTTTCCCCAAGTGGCGTATTTGAATACGAAGCAGCACATGGAACGGTGCAACGCCATTATTACAAGCATTTAGAGGGAGAAGAGACCTCTACGAATTCGGTTGCAACTATTTTTGCATGGACAGGTGCTCTTAAGAAGCGTGGGGAACTAGACGGTATTACAGAGTTAGTTACGTTTGCAACCAAGTTAGAAGAAGCAACACTTAAGACCATTGAAGAAGGAAGCATGACGAAAGATCTTGCCTTAATTACTTCTTGTGACAAGGTTACTGTGCTAAATAGTGAAGATTTTATTAAAGAAGTAAGAAGAACTTACGAGAACTTGCTATAGAGTCTAGCGTAAAAGGTGGGTGTGGATGGGTACTTATAATTTAGCGGCAGAATATGCAGCTCCTTTTATCATCTTAATAATTGTACTATCCTTTTTAACGGATTACGAAGAGAAGAACTTGGTAAATCGGTTTATGAAGGTACTCTATTGGACGACATTAGTTGCATCTGTTGCCTTAACCGTATCCATCTACGCTGGGATTCCGCGTGATGGATATGCCAATGTAACACTCATTTATATTACCAATACACTTTATTTACTTACCGTACCTCTACCAAGTTGTCTTTATTTACTATTATGTACCATGATTACAGATCGCAATGATTATCGAGTGGCATTGCGTAATCACTTCCCCTATTGTATTGCTCCTTATTGTGTCTATGCGTTAATAGTGGTGAGCAATGTTGGCAACGGACTTATTTCTAGTGCATCAGAAACAGAAGGGTATATGCGTGGACAGTGGTATCAATTACCATTTTTGCTCGTTGGAATTCACATTCTTATGATTGTAAGAATTATATGGAAGAATCGAAAGTATATTCATGAAGAGGTGTTCGTTATTATTATGGTCAATATGATCTTAGCAGGCTCTCTAGCTGTGATTCAATTTGTCTATAGTTATGTTATTATGACCAGCGTTGGGAACATAGCAAGTATACTTGCTATGCATTTGTATATTCAAAGTGAACGGACTTATGTTAGTACATTAACGGGCTCTAAGAATCGTCTTGCCATGCAAGTACAAATGGAAGAGTATGCTGCTAAAGGAGTACTCTATAGTATATACGTAATTAGCTTGCGTGATTTCAAGCAGATTAATGTAAGTTATGGGCGCGAATTTGGGAATCAAGTATTGCAGAATGTTACCAACGAAATTATGCTATTCTTTTCGTATTCTGCAGTTTATCGTTATAGTGGAGATGAATTTGCCATTCTTTTAAAAGAAGATTGTCGTAATGATGGTACTGTACAGGCTTGTATCCATCATTTGCAGAAGCCTATAAGTGTGGGTGGTTATGGACAGTCAATACAACTTAACTTTGTGTGTGCACAAGTAGATAATCAACATTTTGGCTCTACGAATCAGGAATTAATTGCAGCCATTGAGTACTCCCTTTCTCTTTTAAAAGAAACGCGTGGAGAACCCAAATATTTATATAAGAAAAATATTATGAAGGAGATGAAACAAAGACGAAATACAATTAATCTAATAAAAGAAGCCATTGACCAACGTAATATTTCCGTCTATTATCAGCCTATTTATTCTGTAAAACAAGGTCAATTTACTCAAGTAGAAGCACTTGTTCGATTACAAGATGAGGATGGTACAATGATGCTTCCAGAACAATTTATAGGTTTGGCAGAAGATGCTGGTTTAATTGTGCCCATGACCTATTTGATTCTAGAGACTGTTTGTATAGATATGAATAGTCTTCGTTTGGAATATGGTGATGAACTGACCATAGATAGCGTATCGGTCAATCTTCCGCCGCATATTTTTGCTAGTGCCAATCGCAATGAGATTATGATGGATATTATAGAACAGTACAAAATCCCTATGGAATTTATTAAGATTGAGATTACAGAACGTGCTTTTATGGAAGAACAACAAGTAGCTATAGAACTAATGCATACCATGCAACAGATTGGATTTGTATTTGAATTAGATGATTTTGGTGTGGATTATTCGAATATGAGTGCTTTATTGAACCTTCCTATGGATATTATTAAGATTGATGGTAATGTAATCCTTGCTGCCTTGAAAAATAATGAGAACCAAATCTTCTTCCAACATTTAGTGGAAGGAATTAGGGGGACAGGTCGCACGATTATAGCAGAAGGTGTTGAAAATCAGGAACAGCTATTATTTGTATTAAAGAGTGGTTGTGAATATGTACAAGGGTTTGTTTTATCAAAACCATTGCCTATTGATGATTTATTGCAATTTCTTCAACCTAATGAACAGAGTACATTGGTAGGCGGTATACTACTTTTGCAAGATTAGAGAATCCATATTACCGATTATTTCAACAAGAAAGGAGACGAGAAGATGTTAGCATATAATTTTGCAGGTGAATTTGCTATGCTTATGATTCTTGCAGTTGCAGGATATAGCTTTGGAAGTAATTACAAACAAAATACATCCCTAAATAGAATTTTAAAGGGCAGTTATGTTGTGGCACTTCTTTCCATTTCTTCTTCCTTTTTTGCTGGGATGTTAAATACAAGTTATGCAGTAGGGGATGGACTTTGGATTCTTTATCTTGCCAATGGTGTTTATTTTGCATTAGTACCTTCTTTCATTACAGGATATCTTGTATTTTGTATGATTATTTCAACGCATGGACTAAGCTTATATGAATCTCGCAGAAAATTAGTGCTATGTATCTTGCCACATGCCTGTTACATTTTGTTGCTTGTGGTTGGAATTTATAACCACAGTATTTTTTGGGTGACCAAAGAAGAAGGGTATGTGAGTGGACCTTGGTTTCAATTTCCTTATTATTTCGCCTGCACTATAATTGGGGTTATTCTTGTGATTCTATTTCGTAAACGCCATAGCCTGAATTATAAAACTATTTATGTGCTTCTATTAAGCTTACTAGTAGCTTTAACCACATTGATGTTACAATTCATCTATCCCAATATGATTGTTCCAGTATCTATGAATGTCATGAGTGTGTTGGCAGCCCATATGTTTTTGCAGAATCATCGAAAATCAGTAGATGGGAAAACAGACCTTAATAACTTTTTAGTTATGAAATACCATCTGGAACAAAGAATAAAGCGGGAGGAAGAGTTCTCGATTTATGTAGTAGGTATTCGTGATTTGAAGCTATATACAGAGCGTAATGGTTTGGCCTTTACCGATAATCTTATTCGAACGATTGCCCTTGGACTCTTGGAACGATTCCAATATGGAGAAGTGTATCATTATCGGGAAGAAGAATTTGCCATAATTTTAGATCAACATGACAACAATCATCAGATTATTCAAAACTTTTTGGAACAGTATAAGAAGCCAATCTGCGTAGAGAAAGAGTACATCTTGTTACAAGTAGTATGTGCGCGTGTAGATAATAAAACTTTCGGCACCACAATGGATCAATTAATATCTGTTGCAGAACATTCTCTTAGTATTTTAAAACAACCATATTGTACCATGCAGTACCTTTATGATATGCAAGTTGTACATGATACTAGGGCTAAGGAAGAAAAGATTGAACAGATCACATACGCCATTAACCACCGTTTGTTCCAAATATGCTACCAACCTATGTATTCCGTGACAGATCATTGCTTTACACAGGCAGAGGCATTGGTGCGAATGAAAGGTATAGATGGTGCGATTATTTATCCATCTGACTTTATTGAATTGGCAGAAGAAACGGATTTGATTATTCCTATGACCTATATCATATTAGATATTGTGTGTGAAGATTTTCGGAATCTCATTGATCAATTTGGCGAGAATTTGTTGCTAGAATCCATATCCGTTAATTTCCCATATAGCATATTTTTAACGCAAGACATGGAAGAACGAGTGTATTCTATTTTAGAGAAGCATCACTTGACCACGCAGCATATTAAGATTGAGATTACAGAGCGAACTTTAATTGCTGATAATCACTTAATGACAAGTACGATGTACCGTATGATAGAGCAAGGGTTTGTATTTGAATTAGACGATTTTGGTGTGGAATACTCCAATGTAAATACCTTATTAGAGTTGCCCCTTACCATTATTAAAATTGACCGTGTAGTCTTGCTATCCGCTATGTTGAGTGATGATAATCGTGCATTCTTTCAACATTTAACAGCAGGAATTAGAGCAATTGGCTGCACTATTATTGTAGAAGGTGTAGAAGAAGTGGAACAATTAGAATTTATTCTTCAAAGCAATTGTGCATACATTCAGGGGTATTATTTTTCTAAACCGCTTACGTATGAAACTCTTGTAACATTTATACAACCGAAGAATCAGAGAGAATTTCTATTACAAGTCATGGAAACTAATTAGAAGAATCGAATGAAGTGGAAAGATATTCCCAATCTTCATAGAGTTGTTCTAGTTGTAATGTAAGTGATTCTTGTTCCTTTGACAATTCTTGGAGTTTCGTCACGTCAGTTGCCACATGGGAAAGATTCATTTGTGTGTGAATATCATCTAATTCCAATTCAAGGGTGTGTATTTCTTCTTCGCATTTACGCAAGTCATTTTCTTGTTTTCGCAGAAGTGCTTGTTCCTCTTTTTGCGACTTCCAATCTAATTTGCTCTCAGAAGTATTTGCTTTTGCACAGGAACTAGTAGAATCTAGTCCATTGTGCTCTTTCTTTTTCTCCATGTAATAATCGTAATTTCCAATATAAGGCGATAGAGCTTGTGGCTCTAACTCTAGAATACACTTTGCAGTGCGATTAATAAAATAGCGATCGTGGGACACATAGAAAATCGTTCCTTCGTATGCATTAATTGCATCTTCTAGAATTTCCTTGGAATAAAGATCTAAGTGATTAGTAGGTTCATCTAAGATTAAAAAGTTGGCATTTGATAACATGAGTTTTGCTAAACTTACGCGACCACGTTCTCCCCCACTTAAATCTCCAATCTGTTTAAATACATCATCGCCGCTAAAGAGAAAAGATGCAAGGGTATTGCGAATTTGCGTGTGAGTTAACTTGGGATAATCATTGGAAATTTCTTCAAATATTGTATTATGAGAATGAAGAACATTGTGTTCTTGGTCGTAGTAACCAATATGAACATTAGATCCAAGTACAACTTCTCCCATATCTGCACTCTGTAAATCATTGATAATCTTGAGAAGTGTAGTTTTCCCTGAACCATTATTGCCAATTAGGGCAGTATGATCGCCTCTCTTTAGTGCAAAAGAAAGGTCTGAAAACAAGGTCATTTCACCAAAGGACTTTGTAAGATTTGTAACAGATAGCACATCATTTCCACTTAGAAGAGCGGGAGATAAACGCAGTCTCATGTTAGTATCTTCTTCTTGAGGTTTTTCTAATCGCTCTACTTTATCTAATAATTTCGTGCGGCTTTCTGCACGTTTAATTGATTTTTCTCGATTAAATGAACGTAATTTCTCAATCACATCCTCTTGGTGTTTTAGTTCTTTTTGTTGATTCAGATAGGCATTTCTCTGGGTAATGCGTAGGTGCTCTTTCTTAAGAGCATAGTCGGAATAATTGCCCCGAAATACCGTTGCAGTGTGGTGTTCTAGTTCAATCACCTTTTCCGTTACTTTATCAAGAAAATAGCGGTCATGAGACACTAAAATAACACTGCCTTTATAATTTTGCAAGTAAGTCTCAAGCCAAGCAATGGAGTTCATATCCAAGTGATTGGTAGGCTCATCTAATAGAATTAAGTTTGGCTTTTGTAAGAGCAATTTACCTAAGGATACACGTGTTTTCTGTCCACCAGATAGGGTATTTACCAATTTGTGAAACTCTGACTCTTCAAATCCAAGACCTTTTAATACGCCGATTAATTCACTTTTATAGAGGTAACCCCCTTTTTGCTCAAATTCATGTGTTAAGTTGGTATAACGTGCTAGAATGTTTTCTAGGCAATCATCATTGGCGTGGTGCATTTCTTCCTCTAAGGAACGAATGGTATGTTCTAAGGTAATTAAATCCTCTTTTACACTTAATAACTCATCGTATATGGTTGCGTCGCTTGAAGCGGTTGTATGCTGGGCTAAATAGCCACAGGTAGTATCTTTGGAACAGGTGATTGTGCCAGAGTCAGGTGCAATTTCACCTGTTATTATACGTAATAAAGTAGTTTTACCAGCACCATTCATACCAATAATGGCAGTTCTTTCACCTTCTTCAATGTGAAAAGAAATATCTTTTAAAATTGGTTGGTCAATAAATGTTTTGGAAATGGATTGGCATGTTAATATCATAATAATCGTCATCACTTTCTGAAATATAAGGGGGAATCTGATTCGTATTCTACTATATTTATGGAAAATGTGCAAGTATACTACAATCACTAGTGTTTTTGCTTGCTTTTTAGGTCTTTTGTGATATAATTCTCTAGTAAAGTAACATACAAAGCATAAGTGTTATTAAGACAAGGACGCTTTTAGTAGTCCTTAATACAAGTTAGCATAACTAGCTTGAGAAAGAGATGGACAGTATTGTGAGTAATCAGAAACAAAGTCAATATGATGCAACAAATATAACAGTCCTAGAGGGCTTGCAGGCTGTACGTGTACGACCAGGTATGTATATCGGTAGCGTGTCTACAAAAGGGCTAAACCACTTAATCTATGAAATTGTAGATAATTCAGTAGATGAACATCTAGCAGGGTATTGCTCTATTATTAAAGTCACCTTAGAAGCAGATGGTTCTGCCACCATAGAAGATAATGGTCGTGGAATTCCAGTGGAAATGCATGAAAAGGGAATGAGTGCAGAACGACTTGTGTTTACAACCCTCCATGCAGGTGGAAAGTTTGATGGAGATTCTTATAAGACAAGTGGTGGATTGCATGGAGTAGGTTCTTCGGTGGTAAATGCATTATCACAATATTTACATATTAAGGTGAAGAAGAATGGGTGGATTCATGAAGACCGATACGAACGTGGAGAGCCGGTGATTGAATTAATAGATGGATTGCTGCCTACTATAGGCAAGGCACGAGAAACAGGAACTTGGGTGAACTTCTTGCCAGATGATACCATATTTGACAAGATTATATTTCGATCAGAAGATATTAAGAGTCGCCTCCATGAAACAGCATACTTGAATCCTTCCCTTACCATTGAATTTGAAGATAAAAGAGAAGGGGCGAAGGAACTTTTGACCTTTCACGAAGAAGAAGGGATTGTTGGATTTGTAAAAGACATGAACCGAAAAAGTGAAGCCATTCATGATGTAATTTATTTTACAGGAGAAGTATCTGACATATCAGTAGAAATTGCATTCCAATATGTGAATGAATTTCATGAAAATGTATTGGGATTTTGTAATAATATCTATAATTCGGAAGGTGGTACACATTTAACAGGGTTTAAGACCATGTTTACCAACATTATTAATACCTATGCCAGAGAGCTTAATATCTTAAAAGACAAAGAGTCCAACTATACAGGAGCTGATATTCGAAATGGAATTACAGCAATTATCTCCTTAAAACACCCAGATCCTAGATTTGAAGGGCAGACTAAGACCAAGTTAGATAACCAAGATGCGACTAAAGTAGTAAGTAAGATAACAAGTGATGAATTAACAAGATTCTTTGATCGTCATGTGGATATATTAAAAGCTGTCATTAGTTGTGCAGAAAAGGCAGCTAAGATTCGTAAGTCCGAAGAGAAGGCTAAGACCAATTTACTGACAAAGCAGAAATTTTCCTTTGAATCTAATGGAAAGCTATCTAATTGCGAATCTAAGGATATTGATAAGTGTGAAATCTTTATCGTAGAGGGAGATTCAGCGGGTGGAAGTGCTAAAAATGCTAGAAACCGTGCTTTTCAGGCGATTTTGCCTATTCGAGGAAAGATTCTAAACGTGGAAAAAGCAAGTATTGATAAAATCCTTGCAAATGCAGAGATTAAAGCTATGATTAATGCATTTGGTTGTGGTTTTTCAGAAGGATATGGAAATGACTTTGATTTATCCAAATTAAGGTACAATAAGATTATCATTATGGCTGATGCTGATGTAGATGGATCTCACATCTGTACTCTATTACTAACACTCTTTTATCGCTTTATGCCAGAACTAATCTTTGAGGGTCACGTATACATTGCCATGCCTCCCCTTTATAAAGCACTGCCATCTAAGGGAAAAGAACGATATTTATACGATGAAAAAGCTTTAGCGGAATATCGGAAGAAGACAAAAAGCACCTTTACTCTACAACGATACAAAGGGCTTGGAGAAATGGATGCACAGCAATTATGGGAAACCACACTAAATCCTGAGACGCGAATGTTGAAGCAAGTAGAAATAGAAGATGCTAGAATGGCATCTAATGTAACGGAAATGTTAATGGGAACCTTAGTTCCACCAAGAAAAGAATTCATCTATAAACATGCTCAAGATGCAATTCTTGATATATAGAATAGGAGTGGGATTATATGCAACAGATGAATTATGATACCAATATTATTCGTACAGACTACGCAGAAGTCATGCAAAAGTCGTATATTGACTATGCCATGAGTGTAATTGTAGCAAGAGCCCTTCC
>JAWXVE010000044.1:0-19006 GCA_044425575.1 Eubacteriales bacterium
TCAGTACGGATTGTTTATTAAGCATGACCACTTAAATGAAGAAGACTATAGAGCACTAAGTAAGTATTGTAGGGAATGTAAGATAGACTTTTTATCCACCCCATTTGATTTTCATTCAGCAGATTACTTAGAAGATATGATGGAATTCTATAAGATTTCATCTTCTGACTTAACGAATCTACCGTTTATACGCCATATTGCACGGAAGGGAAAACCAATCTACCTATCAACAGGAGCATCTTATTTGTCAGAAGTGGAAGAGGCAGTGCGTGCCATAGAGGAAGAGGGATGTAAGGAACTATGTCTCCTACATTGTGTCTTGTCCTATCCCACTAAGAACGAAGATGCTAATCTCAATATGATATCCTATTTAAAGACGGTATTTCCAAGGTTTACCATTGGTTATAGTGACCACACTTTACCAGATGAGACCATGACCATTCTCACAACGGCATATTTACTAGGAGCAACTGTGCTAGAGAAGCACTTTACCTTGAATAAGAACTTACCTGGTAATGATCATTATCATGGAATGGATCCAAGCGATTTGCGTAAAGCAGTAGCTAATTTTAAACTGTTAGAAGAAATTGGTGGGCAGCATGAGAAGACCGTACTACCATGTGAACTTACACCAAGGCGTGAGGCAAGAAGATCAATTGTTCTCACAAGAGATTTAGAGGCAGGTCATGTCATACAAGAAGGCGACCTTATGTTGAAGAGACCAGGAACGGGAATTGCACCAGTCTATTTAGAACAGGTGATTGGGAAAGAAGTGAAGGAATCCCTTGTAGAAGATACTATCCTAACATGGGATATGATACAGTAGGCATACAATCAAGATAGAAGTGGAGTATGGAAATTGAGTAAAAGCAAATGGTATAGAACGAATTATCCAATATGGATTCTAAGCCTCTTATTCTTGGCATTATTAGGAAAGTCATTGATCGGAATGGTGTCAGCAGATGAAGGATTTTATCTGGCTAATGTACAACGTTTTCTACAAGGAGATAGGCTATTTCTGGATGATTGGCATGTGGGAAGTATGGGAAGCCTGCTGTCTACACCGCTCTATCTTCTCTATAAAGGTGTAACAGGAAGTACAGATGGAATTTATCTATTCTTTCGTATCTGTTACGTATGCACCATGTTTGTGTTGTCGCTTGTGATTTACAAGAGTTTATCCAATGGAATTGGACGGTTTTATGCCCTTGTACTAGCAAGTACCTTTTTACTATATGCCAAGTCCAGCATTGGTACCTTTTCCTATAATACTATATCTTATGTATGTTTATGGATTGCATGTATGATTATGTACCTGAGTATAGAGGGTACGTGGAGTTACAAGAAGGAAACTTGCTTATTTGTAATAAGTGGATTGTGTTATAGTGTTAGTGTGTTTATGATGCCAACATTAATCTTGTTAGTGATTCTAATTCCTTATTTGTTCGCTATTAAAGTGATGAATGGCAGGAGATTCCTATTATTTATAGGGGGAGGAGGAATTGCTCTAGGTATCTTTCTTCTATACGTGATTAGTATGGACACTACCATAGCTCAGTTTATACAGGCGATTCCCAATCTGTTGACTATGGACACCTATGGAAGCAATCGTAATTATTTGGCTGACTTAATCAATATACCCATTATCATAGGACAGGAATTAGGCAATTGGTGCATTCGTTACTTGATTCTATTAACACTTACGATTATAGCGTGTATAGTAAGGAAAACAAAGGATGTTCCACAATTTCTTATATTTGGCTTGTTTGGAATGCATATTTTATTTCTGTTTTTCCATGTTCAGATGTATACAGGGCGACTAGGTGGAGAGTCTGTGGGGATGCACTTTATTCCATTTACTCTATTTGGAATTGCAGTACTTCTATTATTGCAAGAGAAGATATCGCACACAGTTCTAATGTGGTATATCATAGGGGCGGTTAGCATGGTTGCATTTTACTATGGGTCAAATACTGGGATTCATGCAGTCAGTTCAGGGGCAAGCATTAGCTTTGTAGGTGTTGTATTAACCCTTAGATTATTTGCACTGGAAAATAAAGTATGGTATCCTAAACTTACAACAATAGCAGTTGGATGCCCAATCATAGTTCTGCTAGTAATTACAGCATATTGTAGATTGACTTATTTCTACAAAGATGATGCGTTCCTCGTAGAAGCACATAGTACCATTGTTCAAGGACCAGCAACAGGGATTACCACAACTGTTAGTAAAGCACAGGATTACAATGAGATTTACGAAGATATTATCAGTCAGGTGTCTAAGGGTGATAGCTTCATTATATTCCCGGGTATGCCCATGGCATATTTATTTACCCAGGCAACATGCGCTTCCTATACAACATGGCCTGTGGCAATAGATGATGAGCGATTGATGGAATATCTGGAAGTAAGAGAACAGAAGCCAAGTGTAGTATATATAATTGGCGAAGAGGATGTATTTAGTGAGATGAAATATGAATCTAGAGAATTTCTAGACTTATTAGAAAGTGATGAATATGTTAAGATACAAGGACAAGCAGGTACTTTTTATGAACAAATAGAAATGACGGAGTAAGAAGGAGCACTCATTAGATGGTAGAACAAAGTAAGAAGAAACAAGATATTATATTTATGATTATTAGTACTTTAGGTGTATTTCTCATTATGATACCATTTTTCTCTTGTATGGTTTCAGCAGACATTACCATAACAGATATGCCAACCCATGTACTGGCGGCTTTAGATGTACGTTCTGTATTTCTAGCTAGTTTTGAAGTGGGGATTCAAGAAGCGTTTCAAAATAGAGTGTATGTACAGATGTGGAATTATCCTATTTGGCATATTACGTATGCGGTGTTGTATTCTTGTATACAAGATTCAGCTTTAGCTCTCGGGGTAACTAATGCAATGTACATTGCAATTGCCTATTTGATTTCCTTACTAGTCTTAAGAAAATACCTTGCTGGTTACTGTGCTACTTATCTCATTAATCTATTGGCACTTTCCATGGTGGTTATTGGTCCATTGTATTTTCCTTGGTTTAGTTATGAATATTTTCTGGGACAATTCTCCACCAATGTATGGCATAATCCTACCATACTTGCAGTGAAACCTTTTGGAATTGTAATCTTCTTTCTATATTATGAATTAATTAAGCAATTAGATGAAGGAGTTAGTATTCGTAAGAGCTATAAGAAGATCGCTGTCATTTCAATTTTGTTATTAGTAAGTGTATTTGCAAAACCGAACTTCTTTCAAGTATTCGTTCCAAGTGTAATTGTGTATTTTCTACTTCGTGTGATTAGTGATTTTAAGAAGAATAAACATTTGTTGATTATATTAGCTATTTTTCTAGCAGCTACAGCAGGTGTTGTACAAGCCCAGTATGCTTCTGCCATTGAAGGTGCTCGTGGCGGGATTGGAATTGAATTATTCAAAGTATGGAGTGCTCATAGTACGTTTTGGCCAGGATCCTTTTTGATTTCTATTACATTTCCGCTCATTGTATTGATCTTTAATAGACAATTAAAGGGTATGATGGTATTGGCTTGGCTTCTATTTGCATCAGCGGTAAGCCAGTATTCAATATTTTACCTGGTAAATGGGTGGAGAACAGCAGACTTCTCATGGGGAGTACACTTGGCTACTGGTATTCTATTCTTAGTGTCGATTATTCAATTTATTAAGAAGGAACATAAGTCAAAGCTCTATTGTTGGCTTGGAAGCTTGACTTTATTCGCACATATTGCGTGTGGGTTTATCTATTGGAGTGGAACATATATTGAGAAATCCTATAAGATTCCATTGTTTTGGTTCTTAGTAGGAATATTTGATTAAGTTTGAGTGTGATGTACGAAGATAGAAGGAGATACTTATGAAAGTAGTAATTCTAGCAGGAGGACTTGGAACGAGAATCCGGGAAGAGAATGAATATTTACCTAAGCCAATGCTTGAAATTGGTGGAATGCCTGTACTATGGCACATTATGAAGTCTTATCTAGCTTATGGATTCGATGAATTTATTATCTGTGCAGGATATCGTCAACATACCATTAAGAAGTGGTTTGCTGATTACTTCTTGCTTACGAGCGATATTACCTTCGATTGTTCCAATGAGAATAAGATTACCATTCATAAACAGCACACGGAACCGTGGAAAGTAACGGTAGTAGATACGGGACTGCATACTATGACAGGTGGTAGAATCAAACGGATTCAATCTTACGTGGGAAACGAACCCTTTCTCATGACCTACGGTGACGGAGTTTGCGATGTGAATGTTCAGAAATTAGTGCAATTCCATAAGGATCATAACCGCATAGCCACTCTAACATCGGTAATTCTAGAGCAACAAAAGGGAATTCTAGACATTGGGGGAGACAATGCAGTAAGATCCTTTCGAGAGAAGAGCAAGTACGATGGAGCAGCTATTAATGCAGGGTATATGGTGCTTAGTCCTGACATATTTGACTATATTCAAGATGATGATACAATCTTTGAAAAAGGTCCAATGGAACAACTAGCTAAGGAAGGACAATTAATGTCTTATCAACACAAAGGATTCTGGAAATGTATGGATAATAAACGAGAATTAGCCATATTAGAAGAACTATGGGAGAATGGACAAGCACCGTGGAAAGTGTGGGAATAGACAATGGAACTAACATATTATCAAGGAAAAACAGTCCTAGTAACAGGACATACAGGCTTCAAGGGAACATGGTTATGCGAGATATTAGTAGGATTAGGAGCGCAAGTGGTGGGGTATGCATTAGAACCTGCCACCACTCCTAATCTCTTTGCGTTAAGTGGAATTGCAGATGAGATTACATCTATAATAGGAGATATTCGAGATTACAAGTACTTATATGAAACCATAGAGACCTATGAACCAGAAGTAGTATTTCATCTAGCGGCACAGCCTATTGTAAGAACATCATACGAGAACCCCTTAGGAACTTATGAGACTAATGTAATGGGAACGGTTCACCTATGTGAGTGTATTCGTAAGACGGGTTGTGTGAAGTCATTTGTGAATATAACCACTGATAAAGTCTATGAGAATCAAGAATGGGAATGGGGCTATCGGGAACATGAACCACTAAAAGGATACGATCCCTATTCCAATAGTAAGTCTTGTTCCGAATTAGTTACCTATAGTTATAAGAAGTCATTTTTTGAAGAATTACACATCCCAGTGTCTACTGCAAGAGCAGGTAATGTCATTGGAGGAGGGGATTTCTCCCAAGACCGCATTATACCAGATTGTATTCGTGCGGTATTAGAGAATCAATCAATTAAGGTACGCAACCCCTATTCCACAAGGCCTTATCAACACGTACTAGAACCACTGTTTCTATACTTGATCATTGGAGCAAAGCAAGCAGAAGATATAGTGTATGCTGATTGCTACAACGTAGGGCCAGATGAGTGCGATTGTGTAACAACAGGAGCGCTAGTTGACTTATTCAGCCATACGTGGGGAGAGGGTGCCACATGGGTAAATGAATCTGTGGATGGACCACACGAAGCTAATTTCCTGAAGTTAGATTGCTCCAAAGCAAAGCAGGTCTTTGCTTGGAATCCTAAATGGCATATAGACAAAGCCATAGAGTATACGGTACAATGGACGAAGGTATATGTTGATGGTGGTAATGTAAGAGCGTGTATGCAGGAACAGATACGAGCATATCAAAGATAGATTGGTAGGAAGGGGAATTGGGATGGAGTATAGACCATTGCCAATTGGCATTGATAATTTTCAAGAAATCATAGAACTTGGCTGTTACTATGTAGATAAGACATTGCTCATTAAGAATTTGCTAGATACTACAACCAAGGTGACACTCTTTACAAGACCAAGACGTTTTGGTAAGAGTCTGAATCTGAGCATGCTCCAGAGCTTTTTTGAATGTAGTGCTACCCATAGTAGGGAAGACGCGGAACAGTTATTTCAAGGACTGAACATTGCAAGTGCAGGAGAGAACTATACGAAGCATATGGGGCAATACCCTATGATTGTGCTTGATTTTAAAGAAGCAAAGCAAGGAACATTTCAAGAGTCTTATGATATGCTCATTCAGAACATTGCAAGAGAGTTTGCAAGGCATGAAGATCAAGTGATGGAATCCCAGATAAAAGCAAAGGAATTAGAGGTATACCAAGCAATACGAAATCGTGATGCATCCAAAGATAATTACCTAGATTCCATTCGTTTTCTGTGTGAGTGCTTGGAAAAGACCCATAGTAAGAAGGCGATTCTTCTCATTGACGAATACGATGTACCTTTAGAGAATGCTTATTTCCGTGGATTTTACCAAGAGATGGTTGATTTTATAAGAGGACTACTAAGTGGTGCTCTAAAGACAAACACTTCCCTAGGATTTGCAGTCATGACAGGATGCCTTAGAGTTAGCAAGGAAAGCATTTTCACAGGGTTGAATAACTTGGAGATTATCTCCATAGAGAATAAACAGTATGGAGAATATTTTGGCTTCACCCAAGTAGAAGTGGAAGCAATGCTGGTTCATTATGGGAAAGAGCAACATAGGGAACAAGTCAGAGAGTGGTACAATGGCTATTTATTCGGTGATGTCCAAGTATATAATCCATGGAGTCTTATTAATCATATGAAGCAAATTGTAGTGGAGGACACAGAAGTTCCAAAGCCATACTGGTCTAATACCAGTTCGAATAGCATTGTAAGGGAATTAATAGAACGAGCAGATGAAGTGGTTCGGGAAGAATTAGAAGTTCTTCTATCAGGCGGAACCATTGAACAAGAAATACAGGAAGATATTACTTATGAGGATGTGTACAGGAACAGAGGGAACTTGTGGAACTTCTTGTATTTTACAGGATATTTAAAGAAAATCCAAGAACGCTTTGATATGGATACGGTCTATGCAACGCTTCAGATTCCCAATAGGGAAGTAAGGTATATCTATCGGAATCATATTATGGAGTGGACGCAAGAGCGCATGGAACAAGAAGATTTAGCGAATTTATATGAAGCAACTCTTTCGGGAAATGAACTAGAAATGGAAGCGGAAATTGATCGTATCTTGCAAGATAGTATTAGTTATTATGATGGGAACTCAACTAGACAGGGAGAAGCATTCTACCACGGGATTATGGCGGGATTGTATCAAGGAATGAAGGGATACCTTCCACAATCTAACAGAGAAAGTGGCAATGGAAGACCCGATTTAATCTTGAAATACGTGAATCATAAGGGGAAGGCATGTATTCTAGAATTTAAAGTAGCCACAGATGTTCATCATCTAGAAGCAGCAGCCACGAGTGCTCTTGCACAGATGAAAGAAAAAGATTATAGACAAGGTTTGCGAGCAGAAGGTTACGAAGATATTATCCAGTATGGAATTGGATTCTATAAGAAGAGTTGTATCGTAAAGAAGATGTAATACCTGTGGGTAGGGTAGTTGTGAATAAGGAAGAAATAGGAGTTGAAATAGACCATGTTTGAACAAGTAACCAAGGAACAAGCCAAAGAGCAAATATTAGAAATGGTAGAAGCGTACTGCAATACCTTTCATAATAGTAAATCAGAATTCAAGGAAGGAGACAGAATTCCTTACGCCTCTCGTGTGTATGATAGTGAGGAAATGGTGAATCTAGTGGATTCTTCTCTAGAATTCTGGCTTACCTCAGGTCGGTATACAGACCAATTTGAAGAGGAATTCGCTAAGTACTTAGGAGTAAAGTATTGTGCACTTGTAAACTCTGGTTCTTCTGCCAATCTCAATGCCTTTATGGCGCTTACTTCTAGCTTGTTAGGTGAGCGACAAGTATTGCCGGGAGATGAGATGATTACCGTAGCTGCAAGCTTTCCAACTACCGTCACACCAGCCATTCAGTATGGAGTGGTGCCAGTATTCCTAGATATTACCATTCCACAATACAACATAGATGTGACTCAATTAGAAGAAGCCTTATCCCCTAAGACGAAAGTGGTGATGATTGCCCATACACTAGGGAACCCATTTGACCTTAAGGCGGTAAAAGAGTTCTGTGACAAGCATAACTTATGGCTCATTGAAGATAATTGCGATGCCCTTGGTTCTACCTACATGTTAGACGGAGTAGAACGACTTACCGGAACCATTGGTGACATTGGAACGAGTAGTTTCTATCCTCCACACCATATGACCATGGGAGAAGGTGGGGCAGTGTATACCAACAATCCACTTCTTAATAAGATAGTAAGGTCATTTCGAGATTGGGGACGTGACTGTGTCTGCCCATCTGGAGTAGACAACTTGTGTGGACATCGTTTTGATAGACAGTACGGACAGCTGCCAGTGGGATACGACCATAAATACGTCTATTCTCATTTTGGATATAATCTAAAGGCAACGGATATGCAAGCAGCCATTGGCTGTGCACAACTTGAGAAGTTCCCAAGCTTTGTGGAGCGTCGTAGAGAGAACTTTAATCGATTATTACAAGGATTACAAGATTGCACCGACTACTTTATCTTGCCAGAACCTTGTGAGAACAGCAATCCAAGTTGGTTTGGGTTCCTCCTTACTTGTAAGGAAGGTGTAAGGCGTGATAAGATAGTACCATATTTGGAATCGAAAGGCGTGCAGACTAGAATGTTATTTGCAGGCAATATAATCAAACATCCGTGCTTTGACCAGATGAGAGAAGCAGGTACAGGATACCGTGTGATAGGGGACTTAGCCAATTCAGAACGTATTATGCGAGATACCTTCTGGATAGGGGTATATCCTGGTATGACGGATGAGATGATAGATTATATGATTAAAGTAATGAAAGAGGCAGCAATACATGAATAAGATTAAATTACTAGACTGCACCTTAAGAGATGGCGGGTATTTGAATGATTGGGAATTCGGATACGAGACAATCATTAATATCTATCAAAGGTTGGTAAGTTCTAGAGTAGAAGTAATAGAAGTGGGCTTTATAAATGATACAAGGGAATTTGACCAGAATCGTTGCATTATGCCAGATACCAATAGTGTAAATCGGATGTTTGGACATATGGAGAAAGGGCAATCCCAAGTAGTAGGTATGATTGATTATGGTACTTGCGACCTTGCCAATGTACAACCGTGTGCAGATTGTTATCTAGACGGAATTCGAGTTATCTTCAAAGAGGAAGTCTTGGAGGAAGCATTAGAGTATTGTAGAGCAATTAAATCCTTGGGATACGAAGTGTACGTACAACTAGTATCCGTTACAAGCTACACTAGTGAACGGTTACAAGAATTGATTGTATTGGTAAATGAATTCGAACCATATGCAGTGTCCATGGTGGATACCTATGGGTTATTGCACCAAGAGAATCTGGTGGAGATACTAGAACGCCTAGATAGAGATTTACTACCATCCATTGCACTTGGGTACCATGCACACAATAACTTTCAGATGGGCTACGCCAATGGAATATCAGTTCTAGCCAGCAAAGTAAATCGAACCCTATTAATTGATGGAACCTTATATGGTATGGGAAAAAGTGCAGGCAATACGCCATTAGAATTATTAGGTATGCATTTAAATGAATGTTATGGAAAATCCTATGATATTGGGCAGATGTTAGAAGCAATTGACACTAGTATTCTAGAGATTCAACGAACGGTACAATGGGGGTATAATCTATTCTACTATATTGCAGCTTCTACCAAGTGTCACCCGAACTACGTATCTTTCTTTATGAATAAAAGAACCTTATCCATGAAGGCAATTAATGAGTTGCTCCTTACCATAGATGAGGATAAGAAGTTATTATATGACCAGAAACATGCAGAGGCTCAGTACCTAGCCTACCAAAAGCATGCCTGCAACGATGAACAAGACAGGAAGCACTTACAAGAACGATTACAAGGCAAGTCTATTCTAGTACTAGGTCCAGGGAATACCATGAAGGAACAGACCGAAATGGTAGAAGCTTGTGCCGCAGAAGCAGAGATTATCATTGCCATTAATTATATTCCAATTGAATATGAAGTGGATTATATGTTTCTTACCAATGCAAAACGTTATGTGCAAATGGGAGACGAAGGTCGTAGCTCCAATGGTAAAACAGTAGAAGTAATAGCAACCTCGAATGTAGTTAAGACACAAGGGAAGTTTCCATACACCTTGAATTATGAACGGTTAATTGATGAATCCACCGATATACCAGATAATTCCTTTGTTATGTTATTGAAAGTATTAATGGAAGCAGAAGTAAGCAAGGTATATCTAGCGGGATTTGACGGATATTCTGAGACTAAGATGAACTACTTCAACACCAATATGGAATACAGCTTCGCCAAAGACAAGGCACATTATTTGAATGAGTATGTAAGCGCGTTTCTAACAAATGAGGCAAGAGAACTTTCGTACGAATTCGTTACAGATACGTGTTATGAATTAACTATGTAGAAAATATGGTAGATAGACAATAGAGGGAAATGGTATGAATGGATGTGATTTTAGCGGAAAAACAGTTTTTCTAACAGGTGGTGCTAGAGGGATTGGACATGATATAAAAGTATTATTGGAAGAGTTGGGGGCGACTGTAATTGCACCAACTAGGTCAGAGCTTGACTTATCCATACCAGAACAGATAGAAGACTATATTCATAGGAATCAAACCTTAGAAGTGGATATTTTTATTCACTGTGCGGGTATGAATCAACTAGCTTCACTACATGAATTGGATCAAAATGTATTTCATAAAACGTTTCAGGTTAATTATTTTTCAGCAGTTCGCTTGAGTCAATATTTTGCAGAACATATGCGCAAACGAGCATTTGGACGAATTATATTTATCTCATCCATTTATGCTTTAGTATCTAGAGAAAGACGTTTACAATATACTTCTTCTAAAACTGCCATAACAGGGCTAGTTAAAACGTTAGCCATAGAAGAGGGTATCAATAATATCTTAGTCAATGCGGTTGCGCCTGGTTATGTAATGACGGAAATGACATTGCAGAATCTGAGCCAAGAAGAAATCCAAGATCTCACAGAAATGATTCCAACTAGAAAACTACAAACGGTACGAGATATATCCAATTTAGTAGCATTTCTAGCATCGGATTTCAATCAAAGTATTACAGGTCAACTAATAGCTGTTGATGGTGGATTTACATGTAGATAAAGGAGAAGTAGACTATATGAATGAGATAAAGATACAATCAAGATTATATGATTATTCAGTAGAATTCATACAAGGATTTGCGCAAGGGATGAGTGGACTAGGTGCAAAAGTTGCTTATGTAATTGATCGCAATGTGTACGAATTACACCATCATCGTTTTGCAACATTACAACAAGAACATATCTATTATATTACGCCCAAAGAACAGTATAAAAATATGGACACTGTTATGGAACTGATTGGTTATTGGAAAGAAATTGGATTGCAAAAAGACTGGAATGTAGTATGCATTGGTGGTGGAATTACTCAAGATGTTACAGCAACTGCAAGTTATCTATATCTGAGAAACATTAATTGGTATTTTTTCCCAAGCACACTACTAGCCATGTGTGACTCGTGTATTGGTGGAAAAAGTGCAATTAATCTAGGAGAATATAAGAATCAAATCGGAGTATTCTACCCTCCTAAAAGAGTTTTTATTGATCAAGGATTCCTTCGAACTTTGCCCCGCGCGGATTGGATTAATGGATGGGGCGAATTATTAAAGTTCTCTCTGACTCAAGATAGATTATTCTATGAAGAATTGAAGGAAGAAAAGGAATATATCTTATGCCCTAATATTGAACAATACATAGGAAGAGGTTTGGAAGTTAAAAGAAATATTATTGAACAAGATGAATTCGAATCTGATTTAAGGCGTATTTTAAACTATGGACACACATTTGGACATGCTCTAGAAGCATATACCTACAATAAAATACCACATGGAACCGCTGTAATGTGGGGGATTGATGTTGTGAATTATATTGCATGGAAGAAGGGGTTACTAAGCAAAGAACTCTATCTTGACGTAAAGTCTCTAATTAAAACATCTTTTCTTAATGAGGAGATAGTAGTAGACAACCCTAAGCAAATATATGAGATTATTAAGACTGATAAAAAAGTGAAAAGCAATGTACTAAACTTTGCATTGCTAGATGAGGAAAAGGGATTACTAGTAGTACCAATTAGCTTAGATGATGAATTGGAAAAGCTGTTCCTTAGATATATAGAAGATACTACGAATTATTATTTGAATCAGTAATGAAAAGGGAAGCAAATGAAGATAAAAATAGCACAATATATAGCAGATTTTCTAGTACAACAACAGATAAAGCATATCTTTACCATTACAGGTGGTGGTGCCATGCACTTAAATGATACGTTAGGACATCACGAACAGTTAACAGCTATCTATAACCACCACGAGCAAGCATGTGCCATTGCGGCAGAAGGCTATGCTAGATTGACTGGACAAGTGGCAGCAGTGTGTGTTACTAGTGGACCAGGTGGAACTAATGCCATTACAGGAGTGGTAGGCGGATGGCAAGATTCGATTCCAATATTCATCCTATCGGGACAAGTGAAGAGAGAGACGACTACATGGTCAACAGATGTGCCACTTCGCCAATTAGGGGACCAAGAGTTTCAGATTGTTGATACGGTCCAGAATATGACAAAGTATGCTCATATGGTAACAGAACCAGATAGTATACGCTATCATCTTGAAAAGGCGTGGTATCTCTGCATGCATGGAAGAAAAGGGCCTGTGTGGTTAGACATTCCATTAGATGTACAAGCAGCAATTATTGAAACAGATACCTTGGAAGGATTTCATCCAGACGAATTAGAACAGGTAGAACAACCTACCTATGATACAACCGTTACCAAGCAGATCTTTGACCAAATGGCAGCAGCCAAAAGGCCTGTGATACTTGTAGGGACTGGAGTTCGTCTAAGTGGAGGATATGAATCCTTCTTAAGATTAGCAGAGCAATTACAGATTCCAATTGTCACAGCATGGAATGCACACGATGCTATATGGAACGAACATACGTGTTATGCTGGTAGACCAGGTAGCGTAGGAGATCGAGGTGGGAACTTTGTGGTACAAAATGCTGACCTCCTATTGGTATTAGGATGTAGAATGAATATTCGCCAAATTAGTTATAATTATGAAATGTGGGCACATAGAGCGTATAGGATTGTAGTAGATATTGATGAAGGAGAATTACAGAAGCCAACGGTTACCATTGACATGCCTGTTCATGCAGATGTGAAAGATGTGATGGAACATATGCTTAGCCAGATAGGAGAATATAACAGCCCTGAAAGCCATAAGGAATGGTTAGTATGGTGCAAGGCAATTCATAAGAAATATCCAACGGTTTTACCAGAATATTATGAATTGAATAGTCCTGTTAATCCTTACGTGTTCCTACATGAATTCACCAAAGAGTTGCAGAAGGACGATGTACTTGTATGTGGAAATGGAAGTGCATGTGTCATTACATTCCAGACTGCATATATACAAGAAGGACAACGATTATTCACCAATTCAGGGTGTGCGGCAATGGGATATGGATTCCCTGCTGCCTTAGGGTGCTGTGTTGCCACAGAAGGGAAGCGGGTGATCTGTATTGATGGAGATGGGAGCTTTCAGATGAATCTCCAAGAGTTACAGACCGTGAAGCAATACAACCTTAATATGAAAATCGTAATTCTGAATAATAATGGATATCATTCTATTCGGCAAACACAGAACAATCTATTTCAGCCACCACTCATCGGAGTGTGTCAAGAAAATGGAGTAAGTTTCCCAAGTCTTGAAAAGCTTGCCTATGCATATGAACTTCCTTATGTGAAGATTGATGGAGTAGACCAGATAGAAGAGCGTGTCGGGCAATTCTTAGTGCAAGATGGTCCAATGATCTGCGAGGTAGTGGTAGATGAGAACCAGAACTTTGCACCTAAGTTATCTTCTAAAGTAATGCCAGACGGCACTATTGTATCGCCAGAAATTGACGATATGTACCCATTTCTTCCTCGAGAGGAATACGAGGGGAATAAGTTATGGTAGAGAGAGTAGTCATCACAGGATGTACGGGTGCCATTGGTATGGCATTTTTACAGAAATGTATAGAAGAGAATATAGAAGTTCTTGCAATCTGCCATAGAGGGTCCAAGCGAATCCAGAATATTCCGAAGCATACACTGATTACAGTACAAGAGTGCGATTTGGCAGAACTTAAGAACTTACAAGTAGCGTCAGAAGATTCTTACGATGTATTCTATCACCTTGCGTGGAATGGTACCTTCGGAGATGCTAGGAATAATATGTACCTACAGAATGAGAATGTAACACATACCTTAGATGCAGTGCAGTTAGCGAAGCGATTAGGGTGCCATACCTTTATAGGAACAGGTTCCCAAGCAGAATATGGCAGAGTAGAGGGAATCTTACGTCCTCATACCCCAACTAATCCAGAAAATGGTTATGGGATTGCTAAGTTATGCGCAGGACATATGAGCCGTATTCTATGCGAACAACTAGACATGAAGCACATATGGACTAGAATCTTAAGTGTATATGGACCTTATGATGGAGCAGAGACTATGGTCAGTAGTACCATTCGTAAGCTACAAAGTGGCCAAGTACCTAAGTGTACCTTAGGAGAACAGTTGTGGGATTACCTTCACAGCAGTGATGCAGCCAATGCACTGTATCTCATGGGAATCCACGGAAGCAATGGTGCGACCTATGTGTTAGGGAGCGGACAGGCTAGACCCCTGAAAGAGTATATCCAGATTATGTGCCAAGTATATAATCCTAAGATAAAGCCAGCACTTGGTGCAGTTCCTTATGGGAAGAATCAAGTAATGCACCTAGAAGCAGATATAACGGAGTTGGTAAGAGATACAGGATTTTGTGTAGAAGTGAAGTTTGAGGAAGGGATTGGCTTGGTGGATAAACCATGAAACTGTTTGCCATATCCATGCGGTTGTGATAGAATAATGGGAATGAAAAGGGGCGTTTCTCATGAAGAAGATTAGCATAATGGTACCGTGTTATAATGAAGTAGAGAATATCGAATTAATGAGTCAATCGATTATTAATATTATGGCAGAATCGTTGTCACAATATGATTATGAGATTCTCTTTATAGACAATTGCTCTACGGATGGTAGTCGTGATGTATTAATGGAGATATGTGAAGAGAATAAGAAGATTAAGGCGATTTTAAATGTGACGAATTTTGGTCAATTTAATTCGCCTTTTTATGGGATGTGTCAGACCACGGGGGATTGCACCATTACTATGTGTTGCGATTTCCAAGACCCTATTGAACTGATTCCAAGATTCGTAGAAGAATGGGAGAATGGGTATAAGATTGTAAGTGGTATTAAGACAAGCAGTAAGGAACATGGATTCATTTATTTTCTTAGAACGATTTATTATAAGATGATTCGGAATATGTCAGATGTGGAGATGATTGAACACTTTACAGGATTTGGATTGTATGATAAGATATTTATAGAATTATTACGAGAGTTAAACGATCCTGTTCCATTTATTCGTGGAATCGTAGCAGAGTATGGATTTAATCGGAAAGATGTTGAATATGAACAGCCAAAGCGTAGAGCAGGAAAGTCTAAGAATAACTTTTTAAGCCTCTATGATGCAGCAATGCTTAGTATCACGTCCTATACGAAAGTTGGGTTAAGATTAGCAACTTTTCTAGGATTTATTAGTTCGGGAATCAGCTTGCTTGTAGCGTTGATTTACTTTATATTGAAGATTATTAATTGGAACGAATATCCAGCAGGTTATACACCGTTAATCCTGGGCGTATTTGTAATTGGATCGCTACAATTATTCTTTATTGGTTTATTAGGAGAATATATTCTCAATATTAATACAAGAGTCATTAATCGACCATTAGTGGTAGAGGAGCGGAGGATTAATTTTGATGAAGATTAATATCTTATATCAGTTTAATGATAAATATGCACCGTATGCAGGTGTTTCTATCACTTCCCTACTTATAAATAATCAACACTTTGACGAAGTGGATATCTATATATTAGAAGACTGTTTAGATTGTGTCTCGAAAGAAAACAAAGCTAAATTCCAACGAATTGCAGATGAATATAACAGAAATATCGTGTTTGTTAATACAGAACATATAGTGGATCTAATGAAAAAGAATAAGATTCCCATGTATAGAGGGTCTTATGCTACAAATATGAAAATGTTTTATGCAGAGTGCATCACATTTAATCATGATAGAACTTTATACATTGATGCGGATACAATTATAGTGGATAAAATAGATGAATTGGTTAGTATTTCCTTAGAAGGTAAATCTATTGGCATGTGTTTGGATTCGCTAGGAAGTATCCACAGAAATGACATCGGATTAAATAGTTGTGATTATTTTAATGCAGGTATTATTTTGTTCGACAATCATAAATGGATAGAACATAAATATCAAGAGAAAATTGTGGACCATGTGAAAAAAATACGGACTAATTACCCAGCACCAGACCAAGATTTGATTAATATTAATTGCGTGAATGATATTTTCAGACTAGATTGTCGCTATAACTTGCAACCACATCATATGAAATATGAACCACAGCATTATCTGAATATATACGTTACTAAAAATTATTATACCAAAACAGAACTGGAAAATGCAAAGGAACAACCAGCTATTATTCATACATTCCGTTATTTGGGAGAATTTCCGTGGCATAAAAATAATCTACATCCAGCAAATAAATATTTTGATGAGTATTTAAAAGTGTCCCTATGGAACGAATATGTAAAAGAGAAAGCAGACGTTAGTTTGTTGTTGAAAACCGAAAAGTTCCTGTATCAAATATTACCATCGAAATTATTTTTGCATATTTTCCAGTATGCGCATGAGAGATTTTTGGCACATGCAAATAAGTTGTCTTTGGAGGAAAAGAGTAGTAGTAACATGTAAATAAATAGATTGCTAAAAATAAAATTATAAAGGGAGTGAATAAGATAAAATGAACATTTCGATAATTATACCTCTGTATTATGGAGCAAACTATGTAATGGATTTAATTAATATGATTAGAAGAAATGTTCTTTTATTAGAATCTAACATAAAAGTTGAAATTATCTTTATTAATGATTCACCAGAACAGAATGTAGAAATTTTGAGTAATAGCTCTAATAAGGATATTACTATAGAATTATTAGTTAATGATTGTAATCAAGGAATTCATTATTCCAGAGTTAGGGGAGTAGAACATGCAACTGGTAAATATATATTATTCTTAGATCAGGATGATTACATTGAAGATAATTATTTGATGAGCCAATGTAAATCAATAGGTGATTATGATGTGATTGTATCCAATGGAATTGCAGAGTGTAAAAATTTCAAGAAGCAATTATATAGGTATGGATGGATACATATAACCGTAAAATATATTATGTTTTATGTAGTATTTTCCTGTAGAATCATTTCACCAGGGCAATGTCTTGTTAAAAAGGAGGCAATACCACAAGTCTGGAAAGAAAAGATATTAAAAAATAATGGTTCGGATGATTATTTTTTGTGGTTATTATTGTTAACCGAACTAGCAACATTTACAGTTAATCGAGATGTATTATTTGTGCATAAATATACAGGCATAAATACATCATCTAATTTAGAACTTATGAAGTTGTCTGATATAGAAATGTTAGAAAATCTTAACGGGATTTTAAAAAAAAGAATATATCATATATTGGAGAAAAGAATTAGAAAGAAACAAAATAATATTGTTATTGAAATAGCAACGACAATAATAGAAAAGATGAATCATATGTGAGGATTATAGTATTATGGAATCAAGGAATACAATTAAGTTGTTATACATTTTACCCATTGATTGGGAATGGATATGGCAGAGACCACAGATATTGGCAATGGAACTTATGAAAGTATATGATTTAACTATTCTATATCCTAAAGTTCTACTAAAAAGGTGGAAATCTCAAAATACAAATACAGTAGTTCCAGTAAAAAAGTATTATCTTTTTCCGTTTGCTGATTCCATTTGGTTTTCAAAGATTTTTAAATATCTAACATATCAAATGGCAGTATATGATATTAGCAAATATGAGATGATTTGGATATCTTATCCCACTCAAATGCAACAGTCATTCAATAAGTATCAAGGATTCATTATTTATGATTGTATGGATAATTATGTGGCAATGATTGATGACTCAAAGAAAATTGGGAAATTACAGTTGTATGAGCAACAACTAGTAAATAGAGCAAATATAATTCTTGTTTCAAGTGAATATTTAATGCGTTATTTAAGTGACAAATATGGAGCTAAGAATATAGTTGTTATTAGAAATGCAGTGGACATTAATATTATTAGTAAGCCAAAATTATTTACAATAAAGTCACAATATGATCTAGCATACATAGGAACAATTGCGGAGTGGATGGATTTTGAATTATTGAACAAGACTCAAAATAACCAAATACATTATCATATGATAGGACCTAAAATTATAAGTGAAGTAGATCTAGGCAATATAGAGTTTCATGGGGTGGTTGAACATAATAAATTAAATAAATATATTGAGGATATGGATTGTTTAATTATGCCATTTATTTTAAATGATATTGTAAGAGCAGTTGATCCGGTAAAATTATATGAGTATATATCTTTTGGAAAATGTATTATATCAATTTATTATGAAGAGTTAGAAAGGTTTGATAAATATGTATATTTCTATAAGGATGAAAGAGAGTATATAAAGTTATTAGATGAGTTAACTAGAGTTGGTTTTCCGGCAAAATATAATAGCAGGGAACAGCAGGAATTTTTAGCAAATAACACATGGGAAAAACGCGTGGAGAATATAGTAGATAGTGTAGAAAGTAGGAGGAATAAATGATAAAGGTGTTAAGTATATTTGGGACAAGACCAGAGGCCATAAAGATGTGTCCACTTATTACAGAGTTGGAGAAATTATCTGATTTTCAAAGTATAAGATCCTCTTGT
>JAWXVE010000045.1:0-18761 GCA_044425575.1 Eubacteriales bacterium
CAACTACCACTAGTGCATCTGGAACGACCATTGATATGAGCCAGACTACGGATAATACTGTGGTGGTTAAAGCTGTTGCCATGGTGCCAGGTGGTTCCTCATCCCTTGTTACTACATTTGTGTATTATTTCAATGAAATAGCAAATGCACCAACTATCTCTCCAGCAGGAGGGGAGTTAACCGTGGCCACCTATGCCACCATTTCTGCTACTAGCGGAACTATCTATTATACAACAGATGGCACTACTCTTCCTTCTATGGATGAAGGAATCTTATATGAGGAAGCCATTTTAGTCAATCAAGCCATGACTATTAAGGCTGTTTCTGTATCAGAAGATGGCGAGTATAGTCCTGTTACCACTGTGGAATTTACTTTAGCAGAACAAGCAAGCACACCAACATCATCACAGAGAAGTGGAACAATAGAATCAGGTACAGAGATTGCCTTAGAAACGACTACACCAGATGCCACCATTTATTATTCCACAGATGGAACGGTGCCAACGGGAAGTAATTTATCAGAACTGCTAGAGTATACGTTACCTATTTCAGTAAGCCATGATACATACATTCAAGCAGTTACTTACGTAGATGAAATGCGATTAAGTAGTGTAGCCACGTTTTCTTATGAAGTAGACACCATAGAAGGATTAACTAATAAGGAAATAGCAGAGGCACTTTTACAAGAAGATAGCTTGCAAAGTTCTGACCTTTCTAAGTTGCCAACTAAGTATGAAGAATTAACGCAGGAGGGCAATGCAATCTATTTAGAAGATTGGCTTGCGACTACCTTTGTAATAGCTGAGGCTGGTGTAATTCCAACGAATACTAGTCTGGAATCCAAGGAATACACTAGTAGCAAAACAGCCATTAGTAATGTGCAAGCATTGCTAGGAGCAGAGTATACGATTCTAGAATCCTACGATATGAATCTGTACGCAGCAGGTTCGAGAATTGAACCCGATGGAGAGGTGCTCATACAGCTTTACATTCCAGAGGGTTATGATAATGCCAATCTAGTACTTGCTTATGTAAATGATGAGAATCAGATTCAACTATTAGAAACATTTCGCGTAGATGGCAAGTTATGTGCTTATGTAACGCATTTTAGCGTATATGCAATAGTAGGGATGGCACAGTCAGAACAAGTGGAGATTCACATTAACATTGCATACGTGCTTGCCACAATTGCTGGAATGGTAGTCGTTAGCTATGCAATCTTTAGAATTAGTCACTTAATTAGCGGTAAAAAAGCAAAAATGGGTAGTAAATACTACCCGAACGAGTGAGGGAAGTGATAACAATATGTGGTATGATAGCAAAGTAAAGAAGAGAAAATACAAGAGAATAAAGGTAATATCCCATAGCAGATTAAGGCAGCAGAAGATGCTTAGGTTACGTATGTTATTTCTAGGATTCTTACTAGTAACTATTACAAGTACTACATTATATTTTACTAATGGACAGCTTAGATGGGGAGAATTACTCACAAGAGCAACTACATCAAGTCCCATTACCTATTCGGGAATTCTTCTTGGAGACTCAGGGACTTACGACCCTACACAGTTTGCCTTGTATGAAGAGGATGCAACTACCTACCAATACATACAGAAAGTAAACGGGGTAAGTGAGGACGATTCTTCTTCCACTATACCGACCATTGCAATATCAGAAGGGAATGATTTATTAATCGGATATGATGGGCAATTGTACAATACTGTATTCCTACACTATCGTGTAGGTTCCACAGATAATGCATATAAACTACAACAGTTAAATTTGGGTTCTAATACCATAGAAATCCCTACTGCTGACCTATGGAGTGCCTTGAATGATAGTACCAACTCAGATGGTGGGATAGACGTGTATGTGACCACTAGTTTCTGGAATACGGTCAGTGGATATCAGACCAATGCAGTCTTTTATATTACGAAAAAAGATTTATTCCCAGTTCCAGCCATTCAGCTTATGGCAAGTAATCTAGAGATGACAGAGTCTAGTTTATTAGAAAATGCCACAGAAGCTGGATTAGTAGCCAACACAGCACAATTGGCAACTCAGACCTATAAGTTTACCGATAGTAATACCCAGATACAAGGTGCTACCTTACAATACGCTGTATCAGAAGATTTTATTGATTATGATAATAGAGGTAATTTGGAGTTTCAAGAAATAAAAGTAGGCGATACCTTTACCGCACCAAGTGGAAATGACTCCTATTATTATGTTTATACCAGATTTCTTCCAGACGACAAGGTTAACTATGATACCTCAGCCATTACAGTCTATAAGATTGAGCGAAAGGTAGTGAATACGACAACGATTACAACAAGTATCGGAGGTGGAGGTACTACAGTAGATGTAGGAGATGTTATTACATTTCAGGCTTCTGGAATTGAGAACGCTACCACCATGCTCTACTTATATCGTATAGATGGACAGAAGATTAATACGTCGGTAGTGGCATCTACAGATGTAACAGGTAGCTCCACATACACGAATGGTGCAAGTGGTCAGGAGGAAATTACTTATTATGACAATAGTAGTGAAAATGATTATCTGAATTATAGAGGAACTTATTATCAGTTAGATGCTGAGGTTACCTATACAACTAGCAATTTTACCGTATCTAATTCTATCTTAAGTGATGGAGAGCTTATTATCTATGCAATGGCTGTTCCTGTTGAGATGACAAATGATGCAATCTGGCCAGAACTTATGATACCAACTTATGTTACCACCTATCAATTAAAATTAAGTAGTTATGTACAAGCGGTAACAGCTACACCAGATGATGGAACAAGTGGTGTGAAGATTAATGATACCATTACCTTAGCATGTAGTGATACAGAGGCTACGATATTTTATACCACATCTGCTACGGCACCCTTAGTAGAATGGAATGGCAGTAAAGTAGTGGGTAGTAATAATATGTCTTTAGAATACACAGGAGAAATTGTTATTGATGATACTTTGTATGAAGAGGGTGGAACTTTAGCCATTACAGCAATTGCTGTTAAATATGATAGCAATGGGTATCAGTTATCGCAAAATAGTGATCCAGTCACATTCCTATATACCTTTGGCACGCTAGATTCTGTTGTAGCAACCATTACAGCAGATCCTGCCACAACAGATGATGCTATTACAGGAATTGCCGTAGGAGAATATGTGAATTTAACACATGATGCAGACTTAACGACTTACCCAGATGCAACCATCTTTTATACCACAGATGGTACGGCTCCTATTGTAAATGATATAGGGGGAGTGCCAACATCAGGATCCACTAGTACTTCTAAATATACAGGAGCTATAGCGGTACCAACCTCAGATGATTTGATTTTTACCATAACAGCAGTAGTAGCATCAAGTGGGTTTGCAAATAGTGATATTGTAAGATTTACCTATCAGTACCCAGACAAAACCACAGCTCCATATGCCACACCAGGAACAGGTACCGTGGTCGCAGGCACCAGCGTATTATTAGGAGTAGCCGAAGAGGGTGCAATGATCTATTACGAGATTACATACGATGGAAGTACACCAAGTGACCCTACTGTCTCCAGCGCAGTTTATGGAGAAGGAACACCAATCTTGATCACTTCCAATACGAGAATTAAGGCAATGGCAAAAGGTGTAAATGGATATAGTGCCATTGTAGAATTCCAATATACATTAGCAGACCAATTAGGAACGCCAACTCCATCCATTGCCACAGGGTCTATTGTGGCAGGAGGAACTTTACTAACCTTATCTTCTGCTACAGAAGGGTATATCTATTATACAACAGATGGTTCTAATCCAAGTGATTCAGAGAATAGTGCCGTACTCATTGGTACAAGTGTGATTCTAAGTGGAGCACCAGGCGAAACGATTATCTTAAAAGCTTGTTCCATTGATACGAATAAGAGTACAAGTGATGTGGGAACTTACAGTTATACCATTAGTAACTTCGAAGGTGGAGTGTTCACAGATGTGGAAGTGGATAGTACCATTGCAAATGGCTCTACCATACGCCTCTATACAGATGTAACAGGGGGTATGATTTACTATACAACAGATGGCACCATGCCATCAGCAACTAGTACACAAGGAACGGAAGTAACAGTCATGGGAGAAGCAAATACAGCCTTTAACATTAAGGCAGTGGCAATTGCAAGTGGGTCTACCCAGACCTCTACGGCAGGAAGCTTCACTTATTACTTAATGCCGAAGTTGAAAACTGCCAACGCAGATGTTCCAAGTGGGGCAATTTTTACAGAAGAAAGTAGTGTAACCTTATCAGCAGAATTAGGAAGGATTTACTATACAACAGATGGCAGTGATCCAACTACATCAAGTTCTCTTTATATTGACCCAATTCAAGTGAACAAGGCAGTGACCATACGAACAATTGTGGTACAAGAGGATTATGAGAATAGTGATATTCGAGAATTTCAGTATACGTTTGCAGATAAAGTAGCAACACCAGAAGCATCCCTAGAAAGTGGTCAAGTGAATCAAGGGGAAGAGCTAGTCATTACTTGTGACACAAGTGGTGCGACGATTTATTACACCACCAATGGAAATGCACCATCTCTTGATGATCCGGATTCCTTGCTTACTTATAAAGAACCGATTCCGATTTTATCAGCAGGAACGTATAAGTTCATTGCAGTAGTGGATGGAATGGAATCAAGTAGTGTCCTAACAAGGCAGTTAACCGTAAGAGAACCAGTTGTGGTAGAAACAGAAGAAGAGACCACCATTAACATTGGTGAGGATAGCAGTACCGACCGTCTCCAAAGTAGGACGACTTTCTCTGATACATCTGGACCAAGTTATGAAGATGTGGTTCTTCGAAATGCTACTTATGGAGCGGTGATTTCCACAGAGCATGATGTAATACCAGATGATGTAACTTTGAAGATTGAGCGAACTACAGTAAACGAAACAGCCAACACCATGTTACAGCAAAGGTTAGGATCCAACTACTCCATTATAACAAGTTATGATATTAACTTATTAAGCAATGGGGAATCTGTTCAGCCAGATGGTACCATAGAGATTGGACTTCCAATTCCAACAGAATATGAGAATACCATTATCTACATGGTGTATTTTGCAGATGATGGAACCATGGAGCTATACGAGACGAGACGAAGCAACGGAGTTGCCTATGCGCTAGTGGACCACCTAAGTGTCTATTCTATAGCAGCATCGGTGGATACAGAGGACGAAATGGATCATCAATTCCTCATCTTAATTGCAATCATAAGTGGGATAGCCCTTGTGATTACAGGAACAGTCATTTACCGACGTGTTACAAAACGTACATTAGACCAAGAATAAAACGCACCAAGAAAGAGGGAAAGAGCAGATGTTAAATCGAAAATATTATGGATTTGAAAGAAACAACTATTACTACGGTAAGTTATTAACATCAAAAGATTTTCAAGAAGAGCAATGCTACTTTAGTGGAAAGAGACGTTTTGAGAACCGTTCTTTGTATGGAGTGGGAATTCTAAAGGGGATGGATGTAGTCATGGCAGACGATACTTCTATTATTATACAGTCAGGACTTGCACTAGATGCAGGTGGACGAGAAGTGGTTGTTCCAGAGACACAAGTTATTAAGTTAGCAACCATAGATGGATATGAGAATCTAACAACGGAAACAGCCTGCCTTGGTATTGCTTATGAGGAAAAATTAAGTGATCCCGTCTATTCTGCCATTGGCATTCAGGGGGCAGACCAAGGTGAAATGTATAATCGCATTAAGGAAGGGTATCGCCTCTTTATCTTAGACGAGAAGGACTGTATTCCAGTGGTCAAGAAAGAAGAGTTATTCTTACATAAGACGCGAATCTATGAAGATAAAGATATTCGCATTACCCAGATTATTCCAAAGATTGCATTACAAGGGAAGCAGATTAAGAGCAAAGTCATTCTTGAAAAATTATCCCATAATAGTGCTATGATTTCAGTGAATTACACCATAGAATTACAAGGATTTATCGACAAGGAGATTGTAGTATCAGCAGATAATCTACTCTTAACCAAAGGGGAGACTCATACCATGGAACATCTTCTCACACCAGAAGATTACGTATTTGGTAGCCAAGATATTCAAGCAACGATTATGGAAGTGACCATTCAAAAGGCAGAGAAGCGTGATACCATTCAATATAAGTATGCTTTTATCATAGAGACCATGGTAGGAAGTATGCAAGATTATCTCTTAAGAGAGTACCGAGAGGGTGCCATGGATGTGGAATTAGAGAATCGCATGGATGAGAAGATTTGGATTGCGAAGATTCACTTAATCACAGCAGGTACTTCAACGATTATTGATTCCATTGGTCCGGCACCATATGACCAATATATCTATACAACAGAGCAAGTATTGCTCATTCATACCATGGAGGAGTATTTCCACGGAAAAGCAGAAGTAGGTGTGGCTACCATGCCAAGCAACATTCCGATTACATCTGTACAAGGGAACAAATCGGATGGAGTACGGACTAGATCTAGCGGAGTCTTTGAAATGTCATTTGGCAATGGAGGCGAAGCAGGACGCAATTACTTATCTGATGAGATTATGCATGGACTTGGTTCGGGGGCCGTCTATGTTAAGGCAGGCATTGAGTACATTAGCAAAGACAGTGCGACCAATAAGAATCGAGAAGAGATTATCATAGGGGATAATACCATCTTTGCCAATGCGGAAGTAGTGGATGAGAAACTTCACCAAGTAGATATGGCTATTAAGATTCTACCGGATCGAGGAACTTTTGTATTAGGCGTTCGACCAAAAGTAAAGACCGGTAAGATGAGCCTCCGTATTCGTTGGTACGCATTTAAAACAGAAGATATTCAACAGCGTGTGGCTAAGACAAATGAGCAAAAGGGTTGCATTATGATTCAACCAGATACCATTCTCTTATCACCGAAGGAAATGGCACATATTAATCCAGTCTTTATTAATATGCCAGAAGAAGCATTGACCTTTACTTTATTAGATCCAAATGGCGGTAAAGTAGATAAGAATGGAGTCTATACAGCTCCAGCACAAGAAGGTGTGTACGAAGTGAAAGCAGCGTGTATTAGCGATCCAGACATCTTTACCCATGCATTTATTATTGTATCCCAGAAGAAATCTTAAGGGAACTATAGACAAGAACTAGCAAGTGGAAAGGAGGGATCATTATCTATTATGGATTAAACATGGAGTTAGAAGTGGTAAGAACCGTTCTAAAGAATGAGGTGAATGAAATCTACGTATGCACCAATCTTGCCAATAATTCAGGTGAATTCTATACCATGATTGCAGTTGCTAGCGTAGAACATCGCAAGATATTAGCAGATAAAATGAATAATAGTGGTCTTTTCTTTGGGAATAAGGATTTTATTGGGTCTTTTCTCCAAGCGAATCAATTAAATATTGTATTTCGCTACTATCATGAAAACTTACTCTCCCTAATGGGGAACGTATATTTGTACCAATTTGTAGAGTGTAAGGAAACAGCACTTAGTATGATTGCCACTGTGGCAGAGACGAACTTAAAGGATAATGTTGGACTTTTATTATTAGAAGATAGAAATATTAACATTACCAAAGAGGGGGAGATTGTAGTCAATTACTTCTTAGACTTTGAGAAGTTGGGAGAGGAGATTACAGAGCGAGAATTTTTCAAGCATTTAGCTGCTCGTGTATTTGCCATTTTAGAACAGAATTATAAAGAAAAGTACAGTACACCAGAGTTATATCCAGATGATTTACAAGTATTTTACCTGAGAATGAAGAATGTAGGATTTACTTCTTACGGACAGATGATTAGTGTCATTCGTGATATGGCTAATAAGCCTATTGAGATGAAAGGGTTCCTTTGGTGGATTAGAAGCAGACTCCTTCGCATGAGAGGATTCTTATTTAAAAATAGTATGAATGCATTTTTAACCATATTGATTCTTGTAACACTCATCTACGGTATTTACAATGTAACCATTCGCCTTCGGGCATATAGAGCATACAACAATAGTATGAGTTATTACGGAGTAGAAGAAATTGGCGGAGTATATTTGGGAAATGAGGAATAGTAGAACATGAAGAAACTTAGATATTTTCTGATTGGATTAGTAGTCATAACGGCAATTCTAGGGCTAGCTACCACTTTGCTAGACCAAAGTGTTCCTATGGATCACTTTCTAGCAATTGCCCAAGGGGAAAGCTCTTCCAGTATCTTAGCTTGGTACGATGATAAAGATACCGTTGTTGCACAAGTAGATGAGAATGGTATCATTGAAAAGTATATTTCTTACCAGACAGAAGTGGGAAATGTACTCTACACTGTTCAGGGTATTGCAGTAGGTACAGGAGGATCCGTCTATGTATTACGCAATCAATCAGATGCCTATACGGGTGATTTAATTGTACAAGAATTGATGATTCTTGATTTCTCCGGTTGGTATGCCAAGGAGCAGAAGGTATTTACCTTAACAGACACCACAGAGAATTATTACTATCGCACCATTACTGCTTCAGCAGATACCGTATCCTTAGTGGCAACGGATATGTATGAAGAAACAGCCATACGAAGAACTTACGAATATGGAACTTTGTTAGCAGGAACCTTAACCATTAAGAGTACGAGAACGTATCCTCTCATGGAATCAGAAGGCATCTATCAAGCCGTTGGAAATGGAACAGATTTAGCTTACTTATCAGACTCAGGGAAGATATTCGTATCTACTGAAACAACTGTAACAGAAGTATATCCTGCACGAGTAATTGAAACATTAATCTATCCAACTTTTCTTGTGTATGCAGAGAGTGGATATATCTATATGGGAGAACATGAAACGGGGAATTTTATTCGATTGAACCTATCAGATGGTACAGAGGAAATCTTACAATCAGGTAATTCCCCATTAAATGGAGCAACTACTTACACTACAAGCAGTATTAGCAAGATTGCAATGACCGATACCAATAATTATCTTGCAGTAGTAACCAATACGAACACTGGTAAGCTAGAATTGATTCTTACAACAGCTGGTCTTAGTTCAGTAATTGATAGTATTAATTATGGGTTGCTTACGATTTTTACACGATTTTTACTTACGTGGTTACTCTATGCAGCAATTGTATTTGGTATCATAGGACTAGTAGCTTTCTTCCGAAGTGTATTGCTCAATGGACGAACCATTATGGCAAGGCTTGTAGCAGTAGCAGTACCACTCATTGCGTTGGCATTAGGACTCTTTGGATTTATTGCTTATAATTATTATGAAGAATCCATTCAAACCAATTTTGAAAAGCAAGTACTAGATGAAGGAAATATGTTAATGGCATTATTTGGACAATCTTCCTTCAATGAGATTCAATATCCTTACGATTATAACAACGAAGCTTACCAATACTTAGTGAACCAGCTACAGACAAGAGATATTTATGCAAGAGTTGGAATCTATGAAGCGGGAGACTTATACATTACAGTAGATGAAGCATTACCTTGTTATTATCCCGCTAGCGCATTAATGAACCAAGGATTAGAAGAACTCTACGCTCAAGCGGCCGTAACAGGAATAGCCGTAACAGGAGTGATTCAAGATAGCGAAGGGGAACGATTCGTCTGTGTAACGCCATTAGGTGGATTATCAGGACAGACCGTGTATCTCTTGGAAACAGGTATTTATACAGCTAATATTGATAATTATATGGAATCGTATATTAAGAATTTTGTTATTATCTGTATCTCCTTCCTTGTGATTATCTTAGTGGTACTAAGTTATTCCTTCTATAAAGTATTAGAACCAATTGCTACCATGAAGGAATTAATGGAACGTTACGTTCATGGAGATTTAGAAGTTCGTATTGATGCAGAAGCAGATGATGAATTATCTAGCATTTCCAATATCTTTAATAAGTTAGCAGATGATATTGATGTATTAGAACATAATCACAAGAAAATGGCAGAGACCTATTATCGATTTGTTCCAACGGGCTTGATTCGTCTCTTAGAAAAAGATAATTTAGCAGACCTTACACTAGGGAATAAGATGGAAGGGGAATACATTGCACTTCAAGCAAAATTAGATGTTCCAATTGATATGCCACTTATACAAGTAGAGAAGATTACAAACCGCTACTTTACCATTATGAACGAAGTGGCAGCAGCCAAAGATATTATACCAATTGTAGATAGTAGTGATTTAAGAACTATGACTATGTTGTGTAAGCAAGATACAGCTATTGCATTATCCATAGCATTGCAAGTATTAGCAAGAGTAGATTCCGATAATGCAGTAGCATTAGAAGGCGAAATGTGCCAAGTAAGATTTGTCATTCATTATACATCCGCTGTCTTTACCTTATGTGGAGATTCGGGTAGATACTTACCAGTACTCTTTGCACCAGAATTAGATAGCTTAGAGGAACAGAATCAATACTTCCACAGTACCAATAGTCGAATTCTTATGACCGATGTGGCAGTAGCAATGTCTGAGGAAATGGAGTTATACGCCAACCGCTATATTAGTACCATTACAGTGGCGGACAATACCATTGGTTTATACGATGTCTTTGAAGACCGTTCTTCCAATGAGATTCGTATTATGAAGCAGACCAGCAATGCATTTGTAAAGGCAATTGAATTATATGAAAAAGGATTCTACTATGAAGCAAAGAATATGTTTGCCATGGTATTTCGTGAAAATAGCAATGACTATATTGCAAGATTATTTCTATTTAAGTGTGAAGAATTACAACATGAAACACAGAATGAATAGAACTTATAGAACCTAGGAAGGAGAATTAGCTGCTTTGGACTTTTTGAAGATTTTTACGAAAGCATTTACCATATTAAAAACAGCAATTACCAACCCCTTCCGCAAGATTATTAGAAAGATTGGCTTGCTCTTTAACGCCAATGTGGTTGCTTCTAAGTTAATCACACCTATTACGAAAAAGGTAAAAGAATTATTTACCTTTAAGACGAAATCGGTAGACGATTATTATACAGTTGGGAACTTCTTAATCTCTAAGAAGATTGTATTTACTGTAATCTTAGTAGGATGTGCATCTGTATTTATCTACTTTGAAATGTTTGCAGAACCTGTATCTGATACGGTTTCTCTAACGAATGTAGTTACAACAGTCTATTATGATTATGATGATTTAGACTTAGAGGAATACGTAGGAAAAGCCAATATTGTGGCAGAAAATGGGGAAGTAGTCTATACCGGTGATATTGTATCGGGATATTGCACAGGGACAGGAACCTTGTGGACCCAAGATGGAGTGTTAGTCTACCAAGGACAATTTAGCAACAACGAATTATCTGGAGAGGGCATCTACTACTATTCAGATGGAATGATTCGATACGTTGGAGAATTTAAGAATAATGTATTTGAGGGGGAGGGTATTTCTTATTACCGAGATGGACGAGTAGAATACGAGGGAACTTTTCAAAATGGTAATTACCATGGAACTGGAACCTTGTATAACGAAGATGAGAATATGATATACGTGGGAGAATTCTTAAATGGAGCGTACCACGGAGAAGGCATCTCATATTATGACAATGGAATTAAGCAATATGAAGGGGAATTCTACATGGGTAATGAACAAGGAGAAGGAACTAGTTACTCCACCATGGGAAAACGTCTCTTTACAGGACAATTTGCAAGGGGCAACATTTATTATGAATCCCTATTTGGATATAGTTTAGCAGAATTAAGTATTATGTTCGGAGAGACTCCAGTAATCTATTACACCAGTGAAGCAGTATGTTATACCTATGAAGGGGCACAAGTTGCCATACAGCTAGATTGTAGCATCGTCTCTAAGATTGAAGAGACAAGTAGCGGGACTTCAGGAGACGGTTGGTATCTACCAGAAGATAGCGATGAATTATTAGAAGAAGTCGATGTTGATACACAAGTGATTGAATTTCAAGGAGATGAAGGGGAGGATGCTAAGCAAGTTACCCTACCCATTATGAGTACGGCAGACAAGTATACTTATTACTACTACTTATCTTCCAATGAATGGCAATTAGAAGCTGACTTAGATCAAAGTCAAGTCTGGGTGAGCAAAGTTATAGCTTTTGATGAGGATATTGATCTGGCATTAATTGATGATGTAGAACCCATTTCCACTGCTACAGGTGCAAACTTAGCAGAATGTGTGGCAATTGAGAATCTAAGAGATAATATGCCAACTATATTTAGTCAGATTTCTTTTGAAGAGAAATCTCAGAATCAGAATTACTACTATGTCTCAAATATTAACCAGTCAGCATCTATTTATATGGAACTATTTGAGGTAGAGAATATCCGTTACAAGAAGTGTTTTGAGAATGATGATCCGCTCAACATGAGCTTTTTAATATTGGAACAATACTAGCAACAAATTGGTTAGGAAGGAAATGGTTAGAAACATGGCAGATTATTCAATAATATCAGATGTAAGCAATGAAATTGTAAAGTTAATACGAGAGAATCTTTGTCCAGAGTTAATTCAATCACCAGAATCTATTATGCTGGTATCTCCTACCGATAAAAACGCAGATTTTCTAGTTGGACTTTATCTCTATGATATTCAGGAATTACGAGAGTACCGACAAATGGATCTCATCCGTGTGCGAGGTAGTAAGGCAAAGTACCCAGATAAGCCATTGAATCTCTATTTTACTATTTACATTAACACCAAGTCTCAGATTATGGCAGATTCGGAAAATGAACAACGAATTATAGGGCGTATTCTACAAGTATTAATGGACAACACCATGTTATACAATACGGTAACAGAGGAAAATGAAGAAGTAGCAAGTTCCCTTACCTTTTTGACACTTAGCTTTGAAGAAAAGAGCAAGTTATGGTCAGGGTTAAATATACCATATCAATTAGCACTTTATTTTAGCGTATCGCCAGTCTTACTTTCTTCTAGAAGAGTATACAACTTCGCTCGTGTACTAGAAGCAGAATATACTACGAAGAGAATGGACGAACACTAGAGGAGAAATCAGATGATTCGATATAAAGTAGCATTTGTTCTTCGGTTAATAGATGATTACACAGGAGTGTGTATACGAGGAATAAAGTTTCGATTTGAAGTAGATGGCAATGAGTATCGACCCATTGTAAAAGATGAGGGGCTATATGTATTCTTAGAGCCTATGGCAAGTCCAGTAAGTGTATCCATATGTGGGAATGGTTATTATGAGTGTAGCGTTCAAGTGGACAAGTTAGCACTTAATCCAGAAGAACCCATTGCAGAAGTTCGCTTATATGCACAAGTTAGGAGTAATTTACCATATTCCTACGAAACAGTATGTGGTAAGCTAGAAGGATTTACTGGAAATAGACCACAAGTAGTTGTGGCACAAAGAGCAAGAGAAACAGGTATTATCTTAAAAGAAGTGAAAACAATTGAAGGCAGTACGTATCTCGTATGCAATGGTTTTACCAAGGAAAACTTACTTGGAAAAGTATATACCTTACATACCGGAAAGAAATTGGATGTGTTTATCCTGACTGAGAAGACAGGAATTAATGAATATAAGATAGAAGGAAAAGTGGAAGGTAAGCACATAGCGGGAACCCCGATTAAACGGGCGTACCGTTCCGTAACCGATGAAAATGGGTATTATATGATACCAGTAGAAGTCGGCGAGGCAGAAGCAATTACATCTGTAATACCATCATAATAAGAAGGAAGGGAGGTATTGGAATGGCAATGTTAGTAACAGCAGGATGCACGATGACATGTAGCTTTGGAGCTGCACCTTCATCATTAGCTGTACTACCAGTAAACCGCTGTCAATGCGGAGCACCAGCTGCTAACATTATGAGTAACGTACCAATGGTTAATATACCACCATTTGGTATGTGTACTTCAATGGCGAATCCGGCAGTAGCCGCAGCAACTGCTGCTGCACGAGGAGTACTTACGCCGCAACCATGCACACCTGTTACGGCAGGTCCATGGGCACCTGGTTCCCCAACCGTTATGGTGGCAGGACAACCAGCACTTAATAATACATCAAAATTGATGTGTTCCTATGCAGGTGTAATTCAAATCGTAGCACCAGCACAAACAACTACTATGGTACCATAGTAGAGAACAATTGAAAGGAGGAATGGTTATCGACATTTAGTCAATAACCAAAACAAAAACATGGCAGAATATTTATCTCCAGGAGTATATGTGGAAGAATTTGAATCAGGTTTAAGACCGATGGAAGGGGTTAGTACAAGTACAGCCGGCTTCATCGGAATGGCCGAAAAAGGAAAAGTAATTGGTACCCCAGAATTTGTATCAAGTTTCGCAGATTTTTGCAGAAAATTCGGAGGATACCTACCAGAGAGCACTTATGGCGAATATCGTTACTTAGCATATGGTGTTGAGCAATTCTTTGCAAATGGTGGTTCTAGATGCTACGTAATGCGTACTGTAACTTCCGATGCGAAGATAGCTGCACTTACCGTAGGAGGCGTTGAATTCAGTGCCAACAATCCTGGTAAATGGGGAAATGATATCCGTATCTTAGTAGTGCCAGCTTCAAAAGGTAAGACAAATGTAACAGAAGCAGTTGATGATGCAACAGGTGGAAAAGTTTATACAGTAGCAAACGGAACTATTTTTGCAGAAGGCGATGTAGTTGCCATTAAAGTAAATGGTAAAGTAACTGGATATAACAAAATCGCTTCTGTACAAGGAAACTTACTTACATTAGCAACAGCAGTGAAAGAAGATCTTGTAGATAAGACTCCAGTTCCAAAGAAGATGATTGTATCTTGTGAACTAAACGTAGAGATTAGCTACAGAGATGATGTGGAATTATTTGAAGGAGTATCATTCAATCCAAATGCAGCTAGTTATATTGGCAAAGTACTTTCCAAATCAGAAATCGTAGCAGTAAAAGCAGACGGTGCAGCAGTAGTTGCTAATCCAATGTCTGTATTCACCGCAAATGCAGATGCAGAAAAAGCCATTTGCTCACTTGCAGGTGGTAGTGATGGAAGTAAAAAGGGCATTACAGACGATGTATTCTTAGGAACAGACGGAGGCCCAGGTAAGAGAACTGGTCTTGCAGCGTTTAAAGAAATCAACAATGTAAGTATCATGGCAATTCCTGGTGTAACAAGCCCAGCAGTACAATTAGCATTAGTAACACATTGTACCAATACAGCAGCTAGTTTTGCGGTATTAGATGTACCACAAGAAAAAGTAAAACCAGCAGATGTATTAGAGCATAGAGAAAAAGTAGATTCTGATTATGCAGCAATGTATCATCCATGGATCCAAATCTATGATGTATTAAACAAGAAACCAGCTTACATTCCACCTTCAGGTGCTGTGTGTGGTGTGTATGCAAGAAGCGATAACGAACGTGGTGTTCACAAAGCTCCTGCCAATGAAGTAGTATTCAACACAATTGGATTATCTTGTCTATACAATAAGGCAGAACAAGATATCTTAAATCCAGCAGGCGTTAACTTAATTCGTGCACTTCCTGGTCAAGGAATCCGTATTTGGGGTGCTAGAACTTGTTCAAGTAATAGCTTATGGAAATATGTCAATGTTCGTCGCTTATTCATCTTCTTAGAAGAGAGTATTAAAGCGAATACCAACTGGGCAGTATTTGAACCAAATGATGAAATGTTATGGTCAAGAGTAGGAAGAACCATTCGTACCTTCTTACGTGATATGTGGAGAGATGGCGCATTGGTTGGTTCCACAGAAGAACAAGCATTTTATGTGAATATCGGACGTGATACTATGTCACAAGGAGATATCTTAAATGGTAGATTAATCTGTGAAATCGGTGTTGCTCCAAGTAGACCAGCTGAATTTGTAATCTTTAGAATTACACAATTCATGGAAGAATCATAAGCATCTAAACCATAGCAAAGGAGGGTATTAAAAAATGGCAGCGAGTTATCCATTTAAGAAATATAATTACAAAGTTGAGATTGACGGTATTACAGCAGCAAGTTTTTCAGAAGTGAGCGGTTTTGACGCTACAATAGATGTAATAGAATACCGTACAGGAGATGAAGGCGTTAATTACGCAAGAAAGACCAATGGTCTTACCAAATATGGTAATGTAACATTAAAGTGGGGCATGACAAGCAGCATGGAATTCTACGAATGGGTTACAGCAATTACAAATGGCGAGTCTATGGGAGCAGATAAGAATAAAGATGTTACCATTACTTTATTCGATGATGATGGAAATACATCATTAGCAGTATGGAATCTAACAGCAGCTTGGCCAAGTAAATACACAGCACCAGACTTCAATGCAACTTCTAGTGAAATCGCATTTGAAAGCGTAGAGCTTGTATTCGAATCAATGCTTCGTGAAAGTTAAGAATCAAACAGAATGAATCATATTAGGTAACTATGAATGATAATACGTGCAGTTCCTCATAGAGGAACTGCACGCATAGTAACCTAAGAAATACGACGGGAGTAAGCATATGGATGAATTAATTACAGAATTTGAGTTTGAATTACCAAGAGGGTATCAAGATGCCAATGGAGAGTTACATAAGAGGGGTACCATGCGATTAGCAACAGCAGGCGATGAAATTCTTCCTCTTAGAGATCCAAGAGTAGTAAGCAATCCTGGTTATTTAACAATTATTCTATTATCAAGAGTCGTTACCTCACTTGGTACGGTGACGAGTATTAAGCCAGCTATGATCGAGAAGTTATTCTCAGCAGACCTTGCTTTTCTACAGAACATGTATCAGAGAATTAATGCCTTAGAAGAATTAACAGAAAGTTGTGTGTGTCCTGAATGTGGAACATCCTTTAAAAAGCCAATAAATTTTATGAGAGCGGAATAGTCGTTTATCCAAAAGATATGTTATATGAAGAAGTTGCTTTTGTCTCTTATTATTTTCATTGGAGTTATGAAAGTGTGATGAATATGGATCATATAACAAGACGAAGATTCTGCCAAGAGATATCAAGTATTCATAAGAAAGTATCGGATAAACCGAAAAATATATTTGAGCTTTAAAGATAGATCAGAAAGGGATGAGTATTAGTATGGGCGAAAATACAAGCAAAAGTAGGTATTCCTTATATAAGGGCTATAATTTTCAAGTGGAAATTGATGGCATGAGTAATCCCATTTCTTTTCGTAAAGTGTCTAGTATAGAAAGGGGAATTGAAACGGAAACTTGTCAAATAGGTGGATTAAACGCAAGAGTCCATTCCCTTGCATCTGCCATTGGAAGTGAACGAATCTTAACTTGTGAACGAGGAGTGATGAGCAAAGATGACCAAGAGGTATTTGAAACCTTAACCGATTCTATTTCTTGTGATCTTGCAGTTGCAATCTTAGATGATGCAGGAAATGTAGTGCGTTATTATGAATTAAGAGATTGTATGTTAAAGACCATTCGTCTAGGGGACTTAGATGCAAGTGTCAGTGACATATTAATTGAAACATTAGAATTTGTATATGGAGATATGGAGATGATAGCAGGCTAGTTCTGATATTACAATCTATTAAAATGAGAGAAAGGCGTCGTGAATAGGATGCAACTATTGAGCAATAATCATGAAGAATTTAGCAATTCTATACAGAATAAGTATCGTGATTTTGGACAAAGTTACGCTCCAGCAGCAATGCTTTTTTTAAGTGAAGAACAAGAAGGGGAACAAGCACTTCATACCACACATTACCACACGCAGATTCATAAGATTCAATATTTAAAAGCAGTAAATGAAATCTACAATTCCAATATGACATTTCTCTTACAAGTAATGAATCAACGAGTATTAGAACAAACAGAGAAAACAACGGAAAAACAGATACAAACGTACATGAAAACACAGCTTCCCGCAGTGAAAGAAGAAGCAATACATCATTTTGTGGAAAGAATGTATACAGAAATAGCACCTTATTATTACACCAAAGAATTACAAACAATTGTAGAACAAAGGGTAAATCAGTATCTCTCCAATCAACACATAGAAGAGAAGAATCAATTAAAAATAGCAAGGACTATCGTAAATATGATTACTTCCAATCCACTGCCTAGTAGCACAGGTGTTGGGAAAGAAGAAGAAACCAATACATATACTACGATTTATCATACAACTCAAAATTGGGAGAAACAATGGCAGAAGAGCATGGAACGTGAGCAACTGCCATTGGGCAATCACATTGAGACTACTCAGGGAACGGAATCCATTCTAGTAGAATCACTTGGGATAATGGAACAATCTACTCAGATGGAACACCCTACTCAGGTGATACAACCAACTAAGATAGAACAATCTACTCAGATAGAACAACCAACCAAGGTGGAACAATCTACTCAGATAGAACAACCAACCAAGGTGGAACAATTCGTGACTTTGGATTCAACAACAATACAATCCAAGTCAGTGAACGTGGAGGAATCACTTCTGTCCAATCATACGACACAAGTAGTTTCCCATACCAATCTGGTGGATGGTATCCAAATGGGACCGCTGCCACAAGTAACCCAAGTGTCGAAACCAAGTGAATCCATTCACTTAAATCACAGGGTAGATATGACCCATATGACACAGGTGGAACAACCAGCTCAAATAGTAGAAGTAACGAATAAGGTGACACCATCACCTAAAGAGATAAGAGAATCCAATCGGGTAGTACCATCGCCCAATCACGTAGAACCAATTAGTAGAATAGAACCAACTAGCAAGATAGAGTCAATTCAAACAATAGAACCAACTAGCAAGATAGAGTCAATTCAAACAATAG
>JAWXVE010000123.1:0-2818 GCA_044425575.1 Eubacteriales bacterium
ATTCCATATAAAATGGATTGAATATAAAATCCCGTACCACCTACTATGATAGGCAGATTCCCACGCTTATATATACCATCCATACATGCATAAGCCATTTCTTGGAATTTGGCAACATTGCATGGTTCATTAGGGTCTAACACATCAATTAAATGATGAGGAACACCTTCCATTTGTTCTACTGTAATCTTCGCACTCCCTATGTTCATGCCACGGTATACTTGACAAGAATCTGCTGAAATAATCTCACCTTGTAGTGCTTTTGCTAGCTGTATGGAAATATTCGTTTTTCCTGCTGCAGTTGGTCCTGTAATAATTAATAATGGTTTCTTCCTCATAATTGTAAATCCTTATAATTGAAATTCCTTATAATTGAAATTCCTTATAATTGAAATTCCTTATAATTGAAATTCCTTATACTATTCGCTTGAACTTCTTTTCTAATTCGTATTGTGACATAGAGATAATAGTCGGACGACCGTGTGGACAGTGATAAGGGTTCTCCAATGTCATTAGTTCATCAAGCAACATGCTTGCTTGCTCCTTGGTCATAGTACGATTCCCCTTTATGGCCGATTTGCAAGCCATAGATGCACATTTTTCTAAAAGTGATGTGGAAAGAGTGGTCTTACTTGTAGTTCCTAAATAGTGTAATACTTCATAGAAGATTCTTTCTTCTGAATCACCGTACAATTCCATAGGTACTGCCCGCATAGCATATTCTTTCTGCCCAAAATGTTCGATTACAAATCCCATTTGTTCTAACACTTCTTTGTATTGTGTATAGATTTCAATTTCTGAAGCAGATAGACTAACCACATGGGGAATTAATAGGTTTTGTGAATCTACTGTTCCTGATTTAATCTTCCCTAATAATCGTTCATATCGCACTTTCTCATGAGCGGCGTGTTGATCTAGGAAAAATACCTTATCCATATAGCCAATGACCCAATAAGTATGAAAGAGTTGTCCTAATATTTCATACTCTTCTTTGGCTTCTTTTGTTAGAAATTCTGGTTCAAATAAATCCAGTTGATGTGGTTGTGCAGAAGATAAAACATCTTCCTGTATTTCCTCTTGAATTTCTTCTTGAATTTCTTCTTGAATTTCTTCTTGTATTTCTTCTTGTATTTCCTCATAAATAGCCGCTTGTTCTGCCACTACATGTTCCGTACGGTTGTATTCAAATGGTTCTGGCATTTTAACACTTTGTTGCTCTAGGAGTGGTTCCATAGATTGTGCAACTTCTTCTTTCTTTCGCAAACTAATTTCTGGGATTAATGGTTTTTCCAGAAGTGCATTTGTAATGGAACGGATGATTTCTTCTTGTATTACTGCTTCATGCTCAAATCGTACTTCCATTTTCGTAGGATGAATATTAATATCTACACTAGATGGTGGTAGGTTAATAGAAAGTACAGTAAATGGAAATGCATGTTGCATTAAGTACGGTCTATATCCTTGTTCAATAGCTGAAGATATGACAGCGGATTTCACATAACGGCCATTGACAAAATAATGTTCCTGAGATCTATTTTGCTTTGTAACAGTAGGTTTTCCAATAAATCCCCTAATATGAATAGAATCCATCTCATGTACCATGGGAATCAATTCTTTCGTAATCTGCATTCCATAGATGCGAAAAATCACTTCTTTTAAATCGTCATTACCAGTTGTATAGAAACGAACTTTATTATTTATGGTATATTGAAAGGCAATATCAGGTCTTGAAAGTGCTAATTGTTCCATCAATTCGGTGATATAGGAGGCTTCCACTTGATTTGATTTTAAGAATTTTTTGCGCACTGGCATATTATAGAACAAATCTTCCACAATCATAGTCGTTCCATTTGGTACACCGATTTCCGTGTGAGAGACAAGCGTCCCACCATCCATTTTATAACAGCTTCCTGTTAATTCATGAGCAGTTTTCGTCATACAAGTAAGCCTAGAAACTGCACATATGCTAGATAAGGCTTCTCCACGAAATCCAAGACTGTTTAAAGATAATAAATCCTGTGCATTTACAATTTTACTAGTTGCATGGCGACAAAAAGCTTTTTCCACTTGCTTACTTGGAATGCCCATTCCATTATCCGTAACACGAATAAATGTTATGCCCCCCTCTTTTAAATCCACATGAATGGAAGTTGCCTTTGCATCCATGGCATTTTCCACTAATTCTTTTACAATATTCAATGGGCGCTCTACTACTTCACCTGCTGCTATTTGGTCAATGGTTTCATTACTTAACAAGATAATATCAGCCATATATACTCACTTTCTACTGTTCGTTTTCTAATGATTCTTTCAGGTTTATAAGAATACTAAAAGCTTCAATTGGAGTTAATCGATTCACGTCTATCTCCTGTAAAGTAGTCAGTACTGGATGTTTTACAGGTTCCTGCTTATGCGATACTTGTTGCTTATGAGAATCATTTGTTCTAAGTTGTGTAATTAAATCGTGTTCGCTTAACTCTAAGACTAATTCTTTTGCACGCTGAATAACAGAGTCTGGAACACCTGCAAGTTTTGCAACTTGTATTCCATAACTCTTATCTGCACCTCCACGAATAATCTTTCTAAGGAATACAATATCATCTCCATTTTCCTTCACTGCAATGCAATAGTTTACCACATTATTCATGGTATCTTCTAAGTGAGTTAATTCGTGATAATGTGTGGCAAATAAAGTTTTTGAACCAAGAATTGGTTCGAGTGTCAAAACCAGCAATCAAAAAAGCTAGATTCGTCACCGAAGTTGTTTTTTCGAAAAAAACTCATATTTGATAGCTTTAGCAGTTATATAGAGGTATCT
>JAWXVE010000046.1:0-18142 GCA_044425575.1 Eubacteriales bacterium
ACTAGAATCAATTACAAGAGGTACCTCCACTTGGGCTGCTAATTCTTGTATAACTTGAACCATCATAGCACATTCATCAATGCCATTCATTCCAAGATTCACATCTAGTAATGTTGCCCCTTTGGCAATCTGCTCCTTAGCAAAGGATTCTACCATGGTTAAATCACCTTCCCTCAAAGAAGCTTGCAATGCTTTCTTACCTGTGGGATTAATACGTTCTCCAATCATATAAAATGGATCGTTTAGACCAATGGATAAGGTATTTCGTTCTGTTGTTAAATAACCTACCTGGTGATTAACTTGTAGCTTATGAAAGGATAACTTGGATACTTCCTCTACTAACCGTTCTATATGTTGGTGGGTAGTACCACAACAGCCTCCTACTATGGTTGCTCCTGCATTTATAAGGACTTTCATCTCTTGTGCAAATTTTTCTGCACCTAGAGAATAGATGGTGTTCCCATCTTGGTCTAATTCTGGCATACCTGCATTTGGTTTTGCCAGAATAGGAATCGATGCCACTGATGCCATATCTGCAATAATGGATTTCATGAGAATTGGACCAGTGCTGCAATTTGCACCAATGGCACATATGCCCAAGTGTTCTAGGACAATGGCACATGTCTTTGCATCACTACCATATAAAGTTCGACCATCACTTTCAAATGTCATAGATACCATAATCGGTAAATCACAAGTTTCTTTTACTGCAAGAACAGCTGCTCTAGTCTCTTGCAAACTCATCATCGTTTCAATGACAAATAAGTCAACTCCAGTGTTCATAAGCACACTTACTTGTTCCTTATAGACTTGAATTAAATCTTCAAATTCTAAAGCACCTACTGGGACAATTTGTTTCCCTGTCATGGTTAAATCTGCTGCAATGTAAATTGGACTTTCACACCCACTTCTTCGGATAGCTTCCTTTGAAAGCTCCACTAGCTTTTCATTATAATCTGCGAGAGAATCTTCTAATCCATATTCTTCTAACTTAATGGAATTGCAAGTAAAAGTAGGTGCATAGATTACATTGCTTCCCGCCTTAATATAATCCACTTGCATGGAAATCATTACCTCTGCATGATCCAGAATCCATCGTTCTGGGCATTCGCCCATATCCATTCCTGCCTTCATTAAGTTGGTGCCAGTAGCACCATCTAAAACCACAAGATTATTTTGACAATATTCAGCAAAACACTTCTTATTTAAACTCATAAATCATAACTCCTTATTCATTTCTTTTTATTCACTTTGTAATTGTATCACGTTATAAATAGAATGGCAATTTGCTTGATTTTAATGTTCGAATGTGTTATATTACAATTTATATGTAGAAGCCAAAAATATAGGAGAATTTATAATGAAAAAAACTTTTACACCTTGTATAATAATGATATTAATTGCCCTTTCCCTTGTATCTTGTAAGAAAGACGCTGAATTAACAACATATGAAACGAGTATGGCAGAATTAACGGAGTCTATTAATACGATTCATGCTAATATTGAAGGTCTTGATGCAAATGACGAAGCATCCATTGAACTAGCTCTTTCCTATTTAGATGAAATGGATGTGACATTCCAACAAATGGCCGCATTGGAAGTTCCAGAGGAATTTATGGCAGTGGAATCTCTAGCAGATGAAGCTTCTGAATATATGACTAGTTCCGTATCCTACTATTACACACTCTTTAATACGTCTCCTTACGATGAATATTCTGCTACATTAGCAGAAGAAAATTATACACGCGCTATGAAGAGACAGTATTATATCGGACAAATTTTACAAGGAATTGTTCCAGAGGGAGACGATATTGTTGTTGTAACAGAAGAAGATGAATCATCAGAAGAGCTAGAAGAAGAAATTGACTATGAAGTAGTGGATGATGTGCCTACTGTTGATTTACTAGAACAATAATTTCATAATATAAGAAAAAAGAAGCCATGGTGAAAATCAATGGCTTCTTTTTATGAACAATTTGCTCTTAACGATTGGCTAGCTCTGTGGTAATTTCTTCCCACGACACATTCTTTTCTGCCATAAGCACCATCATATGGTATAAGAAATCTGCTATTTCATATTTGATTTCCTCTGCATTTGGGTTTTTAGATGCAATAACAATTTCCGTTGCTTCTTCTCCCAATTTCTTTAAGATTTTGTCAATCCCTTTATCGAACAAATAATTAGTATAGGACCCTTCTTTTGGATTACTTTTACGGTCTAAGATTACATCATACACATCTTGGAATACTTTAATTGGATTAGCTTCTTCATAGGAATTGGTAATAATTTTCTCAAAGAAGCAAGAATATGCTCCAGTATGACAAGCCACACCTACCTGTACTACTTTTGCAAGCAAAGTATCCTTATCACAATCAGCAGTCAAGTATTTTACGTATTGATAATGACCACTCGTATCTCCTTTTACCCATAATTCTTGTCTACTTCTACTATAATAAGTCATCACACGAGATTTCAACGTTGTTTCATAAGCTTCTTCATTCATATAAGCCATCATTAACACTTCGTTCGTCTTCTCATCTTGTACAATAACTGGTAACAAACCACCTTCTAAAGTCTTAAATTCAGACCATTTTAGCTTGGTGTGATAAGAATCTATTTCAATTCCTTTTTCACAACACCGTTTCTTCAGAGTATCCATATCATCCACACGGTCTACTACAAGATTGCCGGCAATTCCTTGAATAGAACTAGAAGATAAATGCTCTTCCATTTGTGCTAAAGTTCCTGATTCCATTACTGCTATGGTGGTACAATTATCTAATCGTTTCCACATGGTATTTTGCAAAATTATATTTGATACGTAGATTTCACTTGCATATTTTACAAGCTTCTCTAAGTCTCGATTTGCAACTTCTTCCCGTTCCATAGCACAGATTATCTTATCACGACCAAATTTCAAAGAAACTTCTTCTAGTAAAGTTAACTCACCTTCTTGTTCTTCGCATACTACTACTTTCTTACACCCAGCATATAGTAGTTTCTTAGCATCTTCCATACGTGCAATATCATGGGCTCCAATTATGGGGATTGCTACATTCCCAGTTAATTCCTTAAGAGTGTGGTAAGATAACTCTTTCTCTTCATCTGTCTTAGATAACAGATAGACAATAATTTCATCTACTTGCTTTTTCGTATAATCTTTCGCCAACTCTAAGGGGCTTTCCGCTACCATCATTAAATCATGTAATCCTAATACAGCATGATCCTTATATAAATAGATAGATCCGATTATTTTTTTATTCATTCTTATCTCCATTCTGTCTACAAACTTCCTTTTGTACTAAGTACCGTTTGAATTCTTGGGTCAATTTGTGTTGCTTCATCTAATGCCTTTGCAAAAGACTTAAACATTGCTTCAATAATATGGTGTTGATTCTTCCCCTCTAGTACCTTAATGTGTAGATTCATGCCGGCTGCATAAGATATGGCATAGAAAAATTCACGTACCATTTCTGTTTCAAATGTTCCAACTCGCTCTACTTGGAATTCATAATCAAAATGAAAGTAAGGACGATTGCATAAATCTATGGCACATAGACACAAGGTTTCATCCATGGGTATAATCGCACTTCCATATCGTTTGATTCCCACTTTATCCCCTACAGCTTCTTTAATTGCACTTCCAATGACAATGCCTGTGTCTTCAATGGTGTGGTGGGTATCTACTTGCAAGTCACCGTCTACTTTCAGCGTCAAGTCAAAGAATCCATGTCTTGCAAATCCTTCTAACATATGATCAAAGAAACCAATTCCTGTGGAAATACTTCCCTGCCCTTGACCATCAATTTGAAAAGTTCCTTGGATTTTTGTTTCATTTGTATTTCTCATAATGGTACTCACTCGGTTCATTCTATTACCCCTTTCCATAACAGCTGTTTTCTTATTCAAACCTTACCTTTACGGCATTTTCATGAGCTGTAAGCCCTTCTTTCCTAGCAAATAATTCAATTTTCTTATGATCTTTCTCAAGCCCCTCCTTAGAGTAAGCAATAATACTTGATTTCTTCGTAAAATCATCTACATTCAGTGGTGAGAAGAACTTCGCTGTTCCATTAGTAGGCAACACATGGTTTGGTCCTGCAAAATAATCACCTAATGGTTCGCAAGAGTATTCCCCTAGAAAAATAGCACCTGCGTGACGAACCTTAGTCATGGTTTCAAAAGGATTCTTAGTCAAAATCTCTAAGTGCTCTGATGCAATTTCATTGGTAACACTAATTGCTTCTTCCATGCTATTTGCCACAAGAAGATAACCGTAACGGTCTAAGGATTTCTTCATAATCTCACTTCGTTCTAGAACCTTTAAGAAGTTCTCCACTTCTGCTTCTACTTCATTCGCTAATTCCATGCTTGTAGTCACTAAAATGGCCGATGCCAATTCATCATGTTCTGCTTGAGATAATAAGTCTGCTGCAATATAACGAGGATTTGCATTCTCATCTGCCAGAACAAGTATTTCGCTTGGCCCTGCAATACTATCAATACTCACATGACCATAAACTGCCTTTTTAGCAAGGGCTACATAGATATTACCTGGTCCTACAATTTTATCTACTTTACCAAAGCTTTCGCAACCATAGGCAAGAGCTGCAATTGCTTGTGCACCGCCTACTTTATAGATTCGGTCTACTCCTGCAATTCTAGCTGCAACAAGTGTAGTTGCAGGTACTTCTCCCTTGTTGTTAGGTGGAGTAGTCATAATAATCTCTCGAACTCCTGCTACTTTAGCAGGAATCACATTCATTAAAGTGGAAGAAGGGTAAGCTGCTTTCCCACCTGGTACGTACACACCTACACGGTCAATGGGCGTAATCCGTTGTCCTGTAATAGAACCATCTTCCTTAGTAATAAACCAACTATTTCGCTCCTGCTTTTCATGAAAGTGTCGAATGTTCTCGCTTGCATGGCGCAGCACTTCTACAAATTCATCCTCTACACTACGAAAGGCTTCCTGTATCTCTTCTTCAGTTACAAGAAAATTATCACTTGTAATGGTTGCACCATCAAATAAATGTGTGTATGCGTGAAGTGCTGGTTCCCCTTCCGCTTTCACTCGGTTAATAATTTCTTGCACTTGTTCTTCATACGCCCCATAGTTATTAGGACTTCGCTCTAACAAATCTTCTAAAATATGTCCAATGGATTCTTGTGTTATCTTCACTTTTTTCATTGCTATACTCCATTCTATTAAGATAAACGTTCTTTTAGTGCATCTATAATTCCTTGTATTCTCTGAGATTGCATCTTCATACTTACTGGATTTACAATAACTCTAGCAGATAATGGTACAATTTCTTCTAAAACATCTAATCCATTTTCTCGTAAAGTAGAACCAGTTTCCACAATATCTACAATCACATCAGAGAGACCCACAATGGGACCAAGTTCTACGGAACCATTTAATTTAATAAGCGTTATAGTCTGATTCTTCTTATTATAAAAATATTCTTTGGCTATATTAGGATATTTCGTTGCCACCTTAATATGTTCATGATTCTCTAGCAAAGTACCTGCTTCCTTAGAACCACAAATGCACATACGACACTTGCCAAAACCAAGATCCAACACTTCATATACTCTTCGATTCTCTTCTAAAATCGTATCTTTTCCCACAACTCCAATATCTGCAACACCGTACTCCACATAAGTTGGTACGTCTGGGCCCTTGGATAAAAAGAACTTTAACTTCAACTCTTCATTAACAAAAATTAACTTTCGAGAATCTTTATCTTTCATTTCTTCGCAAGTAATACCAATTTCTTCTAATAATTCAAGGGTTTTACTAGCAAGTCGTCCTTTTCCTAATGCAAATGTTAAGTATCGATTTTCTTCCATTTAATTCACCTCAACTTCTTGTAACGTAGCACTATCATCTATGAGAAATAACTTCGTTATCATATGATTATTCACGTATGTTGTATACTCATCTACTACGTCATCCCCATGACAAAGGTTCAATGCAACATTCATCCCTGCCTCACGTAATTTCACTTGTGCTTCCAATGCTTGGGTAAAATGCTGCTGCTTGTAGAGAATAATCGCTTGCTCTTTTTCTCGTTTCACAGTGATATTTTGACTATTTATGGCACTCATCAAGTCATCTATTACAATAACAAAGCCAATTGCAGGTGCATTTTTACCAAATTGTGCAAGTAATCTGTCATATCGACCTCCTGTGACAATTGCATCTCCAATTCCGTAAGTATACCCCTTCCAGATAATTCCAGAATAATAATGGTATTTGCTTAACATTCCAAGATCAAAGGAAATGTATTGTTCCATTCCATATGTTCTTAAGATTTCATACACTTGCTCTAGTCGCTCAATTGCTTGCTTTGATGTTTCATTAGATACTAAACTTTTGGCTTCTAGTAAGGCATCAATCGTGCCATATAACGTAGCCGTTTTACTAATGACTTGTCGGTAAGATTCCTCGATTCCGTTGGCACATAACAATTCATCAGCAGCAAAATAATTCTTAGTGGTGATTAAGTTAAATAATTCATCTTCCACCTCTTTGGAAAGACCCATTTCTTCACAAACACCACGGAAATAATCTACTTGACCAATACTTAACTGAAAATCAGTAAGACCTGTACTTAAAATCGATTTCGCCACTAGATGAATCATCTCTGCATCTCCATAGATGGAATCATCTCCAATTAATTCAGCCCCCATTTGGGTTGCTTCATTTAATTTACCCTGTAAATTAATGGTGTTGGTAAAGGTATTTCCATGATAGCAAAAACGCACTGGTATGGTTTCCTTTGTAAAATACTTCGAAGCACACCTTGCAATGGAAGGGGTAAAGTCAGGACGCAGTGCCATAATATTCCCTTCTTTATCAAAGAACTTATATAGTTCATTCAAAGGCGTGGTTCCAACTTCATCTCCATAGATACTAAGAAATTCAAAAGTAGGTGTCTGAATATCCATATATCCGTAAGAAGTAAATGTCTGATGAATCTGACGTTCAATTTGTACTTTCTTATAATTCTCATATCCATAAATATCTCGTACACCTTCTGGTGTGTGAATTACGTGTTTGTTCATAGTAATAAGCATCCCTTTCTCAAAGTTACCAGTTGAAAAACATGAATAATTAACTTATTAATTCACTTTAGTGTGGTAACGTATTAACATATTGAATTATACAAAATAGTATCATATCTGTCAATCACTTCTTTGTGCTAAATCAATCTGTAAGGTTTCTAGAAATGGAACAAAGGTTCCTTGATTCTTTCTAAGGAAAAATGTCTCATCTAATTCCTCGTAGCGAAAGGATTTTCTCCCACCCGCCTCCATTCTTTCCACAAATTCCATTAATTTTACAAAAGACAAATAATAAAAGGTGTCTTTCTTGGAATAGTAAATTAAAAGAAAACTAATACCACCTTGTTGTTCAAACTCTCTCATAAATTCAATTTGATGGCTATGTATATTCTGCAATGCAAAAGTATCAGATGCACACTCTTTGGCATCAAAACATACTGGAATGGATTGCACTACACCGATATAATCAACTGTGCTTCTCTGTTCAAAATAGGCAAGAGTAATGTGACGCTTCTCTTGATCAATTTTCATCGGCGTAATAGGTGTGGGAATCTTCTGTATTAAGGCTAGTTGTTGCCTTCTATATTGTTCAATGGTTCGATTAATTAAATCTTCAAGGAAGGAACCTCTTAGTCCCCTTGAGCTCCATGTAGCCATAGCAATACCATGCCTTTCTATACCTATCTCCTACTGTATTCTTACTCTCTTACTGCTTCTAAATACCTAGAAGGAATGGAGATGGAAATCTTTTGTTCGGATAACGTTCCAAGCCTTGTATCTTGGGGGAATTCCAAGCGATATGCATGTAGTAACTGATGGTGCTCTTGTTTCGCTTTCATTATGCGCTCTACGTTCTTATTCCCATACTTACAATCACCTACAATCCCATGGCCAATGGAAGCCAAATGAGCCCTAATTTGATGGGTTTTACCAGTGATTAAATCTACTTCTAAAAGAGTTCGATTCTTACCTATTTCAAGTGGTACATATGAAGTATGAATTTCTTTTGCCTCTTCCCCCTTAGCTCCATGAGGTTCTTGTGTGACTTTAACTTGATTGGTGGCTGAATTTTTACTTAAATAACCACGAATGTGTGCTGCTTCTCTAACACAACCATGGACTACACATACATAATACTTCTTAATGCTTCGTTCCCGTATGAATTGTGCCAAGATTTGAGATCCTGACAGAGATACTCCTACTAATAATAATCCACTTGTATTTCGATCTAAACGGTTGCAAATAGATGGTCGAAATGTTTGTAACTCATTCTCTGCAATGTTCCCTTTTTGCAACAAATAGCCAATAGCGTATTCATTACACGTAAGATCCCCTTCTTTGGCTTTCTGTGATAAAATACCTGCTGGTTTATTTAAAATGAGAATCTGTTCATCTTCATAAATTACTGCAATATGATTCTTATATTGCTTATAAGCTTGGTAATACTCCACCATTGATTCCTGCACTACTTTCTGCACATTACCGCGAAATTTTTCAATGGTATCTTCTGCTAAGTAGAGGCAAATCTTATCGCCTAACTGAATCATTTGTTCGGGTGTGGCTTTTTTCTCATTCACTGTAATATTCTTCTTTCGAAGCATTTTGTAGAGAAAGCTAGATGGAGCCTGTTCAAAATACTTTCTCAAATACTTATCAAGACGTTGTCCCTGCTCGTTCTTTTGTACAATTATTTCTCTCATAACATACGAATACCTATCTATTGTGTTAATTTCTAATTTATAGGGCAAGTTGTTTTATTAAGGTTTCTATTTGCAAGCTACGCTCTACTGGTATAGCATCATACTTTTCGTTTAATTGTATCACCCGATTACAATACTGCTCTCTATCCGTCATTACTTTTACAGAAACATTTTGTAATGTATGCATGGCAAATACCTTGGCAAGATACCCTTCTACCTCTTTTTGGTCTACACCATTTGATCCATAGATGATAACATGATTCTCGTATATATGAATGCAATCTAATGTAGTGGAATGCTGATACATGGTAATATATAGGCTGTAAAGTACGGGAAAGGACGACTGGATTGCCGCTACCTGTTCATAAACTTCTTGCTTACATTCCTTTGCACGAAAGTGCATAATGGTACTTACAGCACTTTTACTAGCAGGAAGTAAACCAAGGACAGCAATGACCGTATAAACCGATTGTACGGTATCTAAATGATATCTTCCAAAAAAATACAAGGATAAGGCTAGTACAAAGAGTATAATCGTTCGTAACAACACTTGAATTCTCTTATATTTATAATAACCATAGTTTCCTCTTACTAATTTCATGTTTATCATACTATCACTTCTTTCGCTTTTTCTGATTTCCTACTTTTCCTTTTGATTGAATTGCTTGATTCTTTTTAACAGTCTTGTATTTCGGCGTATGTTGTTTGGAAGCATTTTGTTTCGGCGTATTTCCGTTGCTCGCCCTCTTGTGTGAAGACATTACACGAGGTTTAATTAGACACTCTTTGGAAAAACCAATTAAATCTTCTCTACCTGCAAGGTGAAGTGCTTCTTTCACAAGAGCATAGTTCTTAGGGTTCCCATATTGAATTAGTGCTCGCTGCATTGCCTTATCGTGAGGATTCTTTACAACGTACACTGGCTTGCCATCTCTTGGGTCTAATTCCGTATAATACATAACCGTGGCCAAAGTAGATGGCGTTGGGTAAAAATCTTGTACTTGTTCTGGCATATAACCCATATCTCTTAAATACTCTGCAAGCTCAATGGCTTCTTTTAAAGTGGAACCTGGGTGAGAAGACATTAAGTAAGGCACAAGAAATTGATTCTTCTCATATTGCTTATTATATTTATAATAAGCCCGTTGAAATCTTTCATAAACAGCCTTCTTAGGCTTTCCCATTTTCTCAAGTACCACATCACTAATATGTTCAGGTGCTACCTTTAATTGGCCACTAATATGGTGTTGTACCAATTCTCGAAAAAAAGTATCATTCTGATCTGCTACTAAATAATCATATCGGATACCAGATCGAACAAAGACCTTTTTCACTTTTGGTAGATTTCTAAGGGAACGCAATAAAGTTAAGTAATCGGTATGATCTATGGTCATATTTTTACAGATTTCTGGATGCAAGCACTGCTTCTTCTGACAAACACCCTTTGTTAATTGCTTTTCACAAGATGGATGTCGAAAATTAGCCGTTGGGCCTCCCACATCATGAATATACCCCTTAAAGTCCTTCTCACCCGTAATGGTTTTCGCCTCTTGTATAATAGAGTCGTGACTTCTAGTCTGGATAATACGCCCTTGATGAAACGTAAGTGCACAAAAGCTACAAGCACCAAAGCAACCACGATTACTAATCAGAGAAAACTTAATCTCTGAAATGGCAGGAATACCACCGCTTTCTTCGTACATAGGGTGATAGGTTCTAGCATAAGGTAGTTCATATACATCATCCATTTCCAGTTGGGTCAATGGTTCTTGTGGTGGATTTTGCACAAGGTAGACTCCATTTGGATAAGGTTCTACTAAGGTTTTTGCCGTATAGGGATCGGTGTGTTCATATTGTATCTGAAAGCTATTGGCATATTGACGTTTCTCTTCTTTGCATATAGCGTATGATGGTAATACAATCTCATCATAAACTGTTGCAAGCTCTTTCGTCTTATATACCGTACCTTTAATAAAGGTGAGATCACGAATGTCAATGCCACTGGCTAATGCATCTGCAATTTCCACAATAGACCGTTCACCCATACCATAAGAAATAAGGTCTGCCTGACTATCTAAGAGGATGGAACGCTTGAATTTATTGCTCCAATAATCGTAATGGGCAAATCGTCGAAGGCTCGCTTCAATCCCTCCAATAATAATAGGAATCTTACGATAAGTTCTGCGTATTAAATTGCCATAGACAACTGTTGCGTAATCAGGTCGCTTATGAATGGCACCCCCTGGTGAATAAGCATCCATCGCACGTGGTTTCTTAGACACGTAGTAATGATTAACCATGGAATCCATATTACCTGCTGACACAAGAAATCCCAGACGTGGTTCTCCTAATGCAGCAATGCTACTATCTTCTTTCCAATCGGGTTGTGCAATAATTCCCACCTGATATCCATGAGATTCTAACACACGACTAATGATGGCTGTCCCAAAAGACGGGTGATCTACGTAGGCATCTCCACTTATGTAGACAAAATCAAGTTGCTCAATACCACGTGCAATCATTTCCTCTTTGGATGTAATCATAAATTCCTTGTTCAAGTAATTCTCCTATCTATATCAGTTGTCCAATCCTACCAATGATTCATTATGGCATAGCATTGGAATCTCTGTGTAATCTGTAATGTAATAATCAGCAAGCGCTACTTTCTCTTCCCGTTGATACACGGAATATGCATCTTCTATGGCACATACTTTCATTCCTGCTGATTGTCCTGCCATAATCCCTGCTACAATATCTTCAAATACAAGACATTCTGAGGGTTGCACCTGCAAAGTATTAGCCACTAATTCATAGATATAAGGTGCCGGCTTACCAGTAGACACTTCACAAGAAGTATGTATGGCTTGAAAATAATCAATGATACCATGTGCTTCTAGTGATACACGTACTAATTCTATTGAATTACTAGATGCAATCCCTAATTTAATATCACGTGTTATGCAATAATCCAAAAATGGTTTCACACCCTTTTTTAGAGGGATTTCTGATTGATATTTCTCATAAGCTCTCTTATTCCACTCATCCTTCATCTCCTCAATGGTATGAGGAATTCTAAAGCGCTCCTTGAAGTAGTGTGCTGTTTGCGAAAAACTCATTCCTTCAATGTCTTCTTGCAAATCTTCTGGTACTTCTACTCCAAACATACCTAGATATTCAATATCAATTAACTTCCAGATCCACATGGAATCCACTAAGGTTCCGTCTAAATCGAATATAATTGCTTTTACTCCTTGTAACATATCTTTAACCTATCCCCTCTATCACTTCACTTCTTGTAAGTTTTCTATATGCCCCACATAGCAAATCGTCCGGCAAGGTAAGTGCCCCCATTTGCAATCGCTTTAAATAGACCACTTTCATACCCACCTTTTGAAACATTCGCTTAATCTGATGGAATTTCCCCTCTACAATGGTTACTTCCACTGTACTATGATTTCCTTCAATCTTATGAATGGTAAGAATTGCAGGTTTGGTATAGAAATCGCCAAGATCCAATCCCTCCTGAAATCTTGCAACTTCTTCCTCTGTTACCAGTCCTTCTATAGTTGCAAGGTAGCGCTTAGATACATGCTTCTTAGGTGCTAATAATTCATGAGCTAACGCTCCATCACTGGTCAAAAGCACTAAACCTTCTGTGTCCACATCTAATCTTCCAACTGGAAATAAGACTTCTTTGCGTGGAATATCTATTAATTCCAGTACCGTAGGGTAAAGATTATCCTTCGTGGCACATACATATCCTGCTGGCTTGTGCAAAAGGTAATATACATTAGTTTCATACTCTATCTCATTGCCTTGACACACTACATGGTCAATTGCTTCCAAAATGGCATATTCAGGTGTTGTAATCACTTGTTTATTTACAAGAACTACGCCCTTTTTAATTAACTTCTTCACTTCGCTTCTTGTGCCAATTTTCATATCACTTAAATATTTGTCTAATCTCATACATGATTTCCTATTCTATGCCATACATTCTAGTATACAACATTTTTCATGATTTGGGGATGACTATGTGCAAAATAAAGAAACTTTTTATATTATTTTCATTACTAGTGTTATTTATTGCTTTGCTTACTTATCCAAAAGAATGTGTTTCTCTTGGATTAGACGGCTTAAATCGCTGGTTTCATTATATGATTCCCACCTTACTCCCCTTTATGATTCTCTCTCAATTGCTCATAAAGTTAGAATATCATACATATTTTGTATCAATATTTCGCATAGTGCTAAAACCACTATATCATATAAACTCCCATGGAATCTATGTTATGGTAATTGGATTTCTATGCGGTTTTCCAACAGGGGCCAAAACTTGTGTTTCTCTTTACAAACGAGGTCTTCTTACTAATCATGAAGCTAATTATCTTCTTGCTTTTACCAATCAAATTGGTCCTATTTATTATATAAGCTTTGCTCTTCCTCTGCTAGGCATTACAGATAAAATCCCCTACATCTTTGGTATGTACGGGATTGCACTCCTATATGGACTTTGCTTGCGTTATACCTATTACTTAAATAAGATAACATCAGTTATCGAATGTAAGTCTGCTGTGGCACCCAATAATGCTTCTATCTTCATCCATTTAGATGAAGCCATTTATGATAGTTTGGGCCAGATTGCCATGCTTGGGGGCTATATGATTCTCTTTCAACTTCTGAACATTATTCCCGTCTTACTTCAATTACCAACTTGTCTCCTGACGCATATATGGGGATTATTATCCGAGATTACAAATGGGTTGTGTAACATTCCAAATAATGTTATTACACAACCCATCTATACAATCATCTGCTTATGCACCATTACCTTTGGAGGCTGCTGCTGTATGGCTCAGACCTTTCATGTACTAAAGGACACAAACTTAAGCTTACGCTCCTACGCATTTCACAAAGTAATCCTCACACTACTAACTGGTGTGTACTACTTATATCTCTACTGATCAAATTCCATATTTCCTTCATGAACATGATAATCAAAATCATCCTCAAACTTGCTATTATTATCTAGAATATTATTCTTCTTATACTTATTAATGGACTTCTTATCTTCTTCTAATACCTTTTCAACTGGACTAATAATATACGTACGTGTTGGCGTTTCGCTAATTTCAAATGATATTGGTGTCCATTCCTTTTCTAGTGCCGCCTTATGAAGCAAGGAATAGAAATATTCTGATGCATTTTCTAAAGTTGGATTCAAATCATTAAATGGTGGTACCATATTCAATGTCTTGTCTTGATAAATCCCAAGTACATCCTTAAAAGTAGCCTCAATTTCATAAAATTGTGCTTGTCCTGCACCTTGGATCGTAAAGTAAAGAATCATCTCCCATGTATGAGGATGGAAGGTACCTAACTTCCCGTTAATCATTACTGCATGATTTAAATCTAAATAGAACTTGTATTTATACTGTATATATTTCACGTATGTTCACCTTTACCCCTCTTCAACTAATCGTTTGGTTCCACGTCGAATGGCACCGATAAAATTAAAATGTTCTCGAATCTGTCTTCCAATCATCTTAAGCTCTTCTGATAAAGTAAAAGTTTTCCAAGAATTCTTTCTCTTAGTAGAATTTACAATACCTGCTAGACGTACTAAGTAAGCAACCATATTATACAGTGGCAATAAAATTAAGTACAGTATCTTCCGTGCATAATACTTATTAAAGTTTTTAAATTGATTAAAATATATGACAATATTCACGTAGTTAAGCAAACATACAATTACATATAGCAGATAAATGAGAGCTGTTGCCACAATAATATCATCGAATTTCTGATTCATAGAGCCAATTACAAATAATACAAAGTACCAAACCATACGAGGAAATGCAAAAGTATGATCTACAATGAGTAATCGCACCAAGTGATCGCTAAAGAAACGATAAATAGGATTATCTAGCTTATCCTTTAAGAACATATTGGATACTTCAAGCTCTCCAATTTGCCATCTCTGTCTTTGGGTATAGAACTTATTAAATCCTTCAATTGGATCCACCATAAAAATTGCTTCTTCACACAAATGTACTTTTTTACCAAGATTTTGCTTGATTTGGAATGTAAGGTGAGTGTCTTCGCAGATGGTATTGGTATTATATAGGAATGTCTTAACAAGTACTGATTTACGCAATGCTGAAAAAGCTCCAGAAATAGTATAGATCTCATTAGAGCGGGATTTAAAGCTTTTCCCCACAATAAAAGAACTTGCATACTCCATAAATTCAACTTTCTGAAATTGTCTTAAAAAGAAACCATCTGTCTCTTTAATCAGTGCTGGTTCTGTTAAAATAATGCCGGTTAAACAATCTGCATCATCTTGTGTTTCAAAATCATACACAATATTCATTAGTGCTTGCTCTTCTAAAATACCGTCACTATCTATATTAATAATATACTTTCCTTCACTATTAAAGATCGCCTTATTTAAAGCTTTCGACTTTCCTTGGTTAGAATTAACGCTCCAAATAAATAAGCTTTGATAGTCTAATTGAGCACGTTCAAACTCTTCATAACTATTATCTGTAGAACCATTGTCCACTAAAAGTACATCAATTAATTCATTAGGATACGTTGACTGATCTACAGATTGTATACAACGATATAAAGTCTCTGCAGAATTATATACGGGAATAATTACCGTAATATGTGGAAGAAAGACCAACGGCTCCTTCTTCTCTCTCCGAAGTAAATCAACAAAGGTATATGCAAAGTTGACTAACCCAGGAATGATTTCCATTACAATTGGAATAATGATCCATGCGGACCAGAAATATATTACACTAGTTAAGTTTACCATCATATTCAAATCCACCTGATTGTTGTTTTCTTATTTGTTTACTTGTAAATACGTTAAAATACAAAGCTACTGTTAGAGCATAGAATAACAGTCTACCTACAATTGTATGTGCAAGGTAATAATACTCATTACCAAAGTAATGAATAATACAACAAATTACAAATAATCGTATTACATTGGCACCTATAATATAGAGGACTCCTGTTACTAAAAGATACGCCTTTTCCTTCTTCGTATAGATTCTAAAGTAAAGAAGTAGGGCAACATATACAATAATCTCAATTAGTCCTGCACATTCAAAATCAATATAAAGTGAAATTGGTCCATATTGATTCTCTATAAATAAAATACCATAACTTGTGTATGCCGTAAAAACTCCTGAAATATTACCCAGTAACCCTGTTAAATAACACACGAGCCTCATTAAGTAGGGGGTTAAAGTTGGTTGCAGTAACCAAAAACTAAAAATAAAAAATCCTACACTACCTAATACAAAATGAAAATATTCTAACTTGTTTTTCTTGAATACATAGAGGAAGTACCTCCATATAATAAATAATATAATTGCTATGATAATTGTTGTAGCTGTCATCGCTCACTCCTAATTAAATAATATGTCACAATATCTTTGATACTTCTCATCATCAATAGGTTTTCCAACATTACTTTCAAACAACCTATCGCTTACTAGAACGGAGGACAATGGGTTGTCTCCAAATTCAATTTCTTCTAGTCTTAGTGACAACTCTTCCACTCTTGACAAAGTTTCATCATAAAAGAATGTAGCAAGATTCTCAACAGTAGGTAGTTTTCCTTCTAGTCCTACTATTGTATTCAGATCCATCCCTACAAACTGCTTAAAAAACTCGTCTAACAAAGCGTTACATTGATTAAACGTTTGGTAGTCAGACGAGTCTCCACTTACTGAAACACTAATACAAAATGAGTGCGGGTGATATCCTTCGATAACACCCGGACGCATTGTATGTTTTGCATTAAATCGGTAGAAAAAACGATATCCATATTGGTACATTATGCTGTTTTCTCCTGTGAATTTTCTTTATTTTTCTTAGTGACAAAGTAGGTACACGACACTCCAATAAATGCAAGGATTGCAAAGATAATTGGTCCTGTACTAGCTCCTGCACATGTAATTGTCTTCACCATGTGTTGTCTAGTCTGGAATGAAATACCTGTGTAAGTAGTACCTTCTTCTAAGCCTACTTGGTATAACAATGCACTAATTGGAATCTTGAGTTCCAGTGCACTATGATCGCCAAATTCATCGACTACTAGGTAAGCGACTGCTCCGGTGATTGGTTCTGTTTGATTCACATCTTCACTTTCGTTCTTATCTGTTCCATGTGTAATATAAAGCTCTTGTATAGAATTAGCTGGATAATTAGGACTACTCATTAATTCTGGAATAAAAAACTGTGCTAACAAGTCATTATTTACTTGGTCAAAATTACTTTGTGCTGTTAAGTCAAACATAAAGTCATTTCCACTAATTCGATGTCCATCTTCAATAGTTGCAATTTCTAAACGAACGTATACATATTCATCATCTGTAACAAAACCAATCGTATTACGAACGTTAGAATCGTACAATCCGCTTTCTAATACTAATGTACTACCTGGAAGAACACCAAGAAACTCATTGGTAGAGTCAATAGAATATCCTCTTTCCGTCCAGTATTCTTCATCACTCCACTCTTCTGGCATATCATAGATAAATGGCAAGCCTGACCAATCAGAGAAATATCCATCTACTGCAATATTCACACCAAGTCCAGAACCATCTAAGCTTCCTGACCATAATTTCTGTGGTTCGTAAGAACCTAAACTTACATTTAAGTAAATCTGATCGCCCCAACCCGCATAAATTTCCCCTGTTACGGATTGACTATACACAGCATCATATGCTATGTCTTCTGAATAACCATAACGTAGTAATGGTGTTGGTGCTGTCGGAAAGTCAGAAGCAAATTGTGCTAACGCATCTGTAATAGACATACCAACATAAGATGGCATCTCCATAGAAGTAGATGCCCCAGTGCTTACAGTTAATTCAATGGAAATCTTACTATCTGTAGATACGCTTCCTGTAATATTCTGGCTTAACACTTCTCCATAAACTGCTGTACTAGAAGATTGTTCCACATAAGTAATCTCATACTCATATCCTTGTAATAACATGCCAATTGCATTTGCAACTTCATAGCGATCTTGTCCTACATAAGAAGGAATCTCAACGGTGCCTGGATTCAATGACACTCCCGCTCCTGCACTAATTCCAAATGTAATAGCAAGTGCAGCATCCTTTGATACTTCCCCTACAACAGATTGAGCTGCAATAAATCCTGCTTCTATATCGGATTCTACTGTAGTCTTAATGGTGTCTGGGAAATACCATAAGCCCACCAAATTACCCATAGCCGCTTCAGCATCTGCAACACTCATTCCTGTGAAATCAGGAACAACTACAAGATCACCCACTGTTGTGGTATCTGTTGTGGCATCCGTTGTGGTATCTGTTGTGGC
>JAWXVE010000124.1:0-2733 GCA_044425575.1 Eubacteriales bacterium
TTATTTCGTCTTGTGATAGCATTCCATCCATTTTACTATTCCCCCTCTCCAATCACCGAGGTTACTCTTACAGCGTACTTATCTCTATTTGTACCCGGTAAAGCGGTGAATTTTCTAATATCTCCAACATAGATGTCTAACTCATTATCTACATTTGAATTCAATTTAATAATATCTCCAACTTGTAAATTCATAAAGTCTGCTACGGAAATAGATGACTGTCCTAAGTTCGCGCGAAGCGGAATGGTTACCTTATCGATTAAATCTTCAATTAAATCTTCATATGAACTTCCATCTCCACTATGAATAGACGAAAACCAGAACTTTGTATTTAACTTGTCAACTACACTTTCCAAAGTAACATGTGGCAAACATACATTCATAAGGCCACTAATGTTTCCAATTTCAATATTTAATGTGACAATTGCCATCATTTCATTAGGTGATAGAATCTGTGCAAATTGGGCATTAGTTTCTAATATATCTAACACCGGATTAATCTCCACTACATTCTTCCACGGTTCCCTAAGTAGTTGCATACAAATAACTACAATTCTCTCTAGAATAAGCAACTCAATCTCTGAGAAATCACGGTTTTTCTCTAGTGGCACTCCGTCTCCTCCTAACAATCGATCAACAATTGCATAGGACAAATTCACGGAAAACTCCATGATAATATTCCCTGGTAATGGGGAAAAATTAACAATTCCCATTAAAGTAGGACTACCTAGTGCATTAATAAATTCCGAAAATGTAACAGCTTCTGAACTGACTACCTCTACTTGTACATTTTTCCTCAAGTAACCTGGTAAATTAGTGGAAAGTAACCGTCCATAATGTTCAAATATAATTTCAAGCGTTCTGAGATGTTCCTTAGAAAACTTGGCTGGTCTCTTAAAGTCGTAATCTACTACTTTACGCACTTCTTCTTTTTGCATTTCGTCTACATCTAGTTCTCCAGTGCTTAAAGCCTTCAGCAGATTATCAATCTCATTTTGGGATAATACGTCTCCCATGATTACTCACCTCCTCTTTTCTTTACGTGTTGCATTATTGAGGAGTAATCTCCACAAAGGATACATCAAAAATAAATTCTGAATCAAATATAGCCTGCACTTTTTCTAATATATCTTGCTTAATCTGCGTTTGATCATCTATGGCCTCTTCTAGGGTTTTGTTAGAAAAAACGTCAATAATTGCATCCTTAATAATAGGCTCTTTATCAGCGATGATGACCGAGTACTTGCTATAATCATCATGTTCTGAATTCATTAAGAAAGAGGTCTGTACCAATACATAATGTTGTACACCATCCTCATCCCTCTTTAAGGAAATAGTCATAGTATCTTCTATATTATATAGCACTACATCCTCAATTGGTACTGATAAACTACTTTCATCTGTTCCACCAGATTCCAATTCTAGCGATAAAATTGCTGCAATATCGCTAACGAGCTGGGAAGTTTTATTGGCAGTTCCTGTTACACTAAACATCATGATTGCTGTTAATACTACATTAATAATTAGCAAGGCTAATATAATAATGGATACTAAATTCTTCTTCATCTTATCTAATCTCCTCTACTCCCTAATACGAACTTAAGGCATGGTATATTTTGATTTCTACACGTCTATTTAATGCTCGCCCTTCTTCTGTTTCATTATCTGCAATTGGTGCATATTCCCCTCTACCTGAATACTTAATTACAGAAGGTTCTAAGGATGTTTCTGCTACAAAGAAATTGAATACACTCAGTGCACGAAAACAACTTAACTCATTATTATCGGCATACTTACCACCGCTAATTGGAACATTATCTGTATGACCTTCAACTTCAATAATCGATTCTGCATAAGTTTCTAAAATCCCCCCTACTTTAATAAGCGTATTAATGGAAGATTCTTTTAATTCAGCACTGCCTGAATCAAATAGCAAAGCTCCGTTTAAAGACAATAGTACATATTGAGAATTAAAAGTGACATCTACTAGGTCTTGGATGTTTTGTGCCGCTAATTCTCCCTCTATTTCCTCTGCTAATTCTTCTGCTTCTTTTAACTGTTCAAATTCTAACTCATCTAGTAACTGTTCTATGGTTTCATACTCTGAACCAACTGAATTTTCTCCTGATTCTGTCTTCCCCATACTGTTCATATATTCATCTAACTGTGACAGCTGTTCCATACCATTTGTTATGAATACCTCTTCTCCAATAGCGGCAGATCCGCTCTGGAAAATATTAAAAGATTGTGAAAAGGATTCAACGATAATTTCGAACTTTTCGGCATCTACTGTTGACATGGAGAATAATAATACGAAGAAACATAGAAGCAGATTCATTAAATCACCAAAGGTTGCCGTCCAAGCTGGACAACCTGGTTCTACTTCATCTTGTTTCCGCTGTTTACTCATTCTCATCACCTCCATCACCAACTGCTAAACGTTCGCCCGGAGATAAGAACGACTTAAGCTTTTCTTCTATTACACGCGGATTTTCACCCGCTTGTATTGAAAGCAATCCTTCTATCATAATTTCCTTTTCCATAATCTCGGCATTATTCTTACCTGACAATTTCTTGGAAACTGGTATTGCAATCCAGTTAGCAATCAAAGATCCATATAGGGTAGTAAGTAAGGCTACCGCCATTGACGGCCCAATTGTACTAGCATCATCCATATTCTGTAACATATTAACAAGTCCGACTAGGGTACCAATCATACCCCAAGCAGGTCCC
>JAWXVE010000047.1:0-17917 GCA_044425575.1 Eubacteriales bacterium
AGCAACAACAAAAGGCTAAAAAGTCAGCAGCTGGTAATTGTTTAATAGGGTGTTTAGGAGTTATTGTAGTAGGTGTTATCTGTATTGTTGCATTCATTGCATTTATCATCTTTCTCTTCTGGGAAGATGAACCAATGCAGGATGGCCACCAAGGTGGTGGCTATGAACAAGAGTATTCCCAAGAGTATTCCCAAGAGTCAGATGACTGGGGATGGGATGATTGGGAAGAGGAGCCGCAAGAAGATAGCTATCTAGATTCATGGGGCGAAGTAGAGCAGACTGGTGAGGGAGTATATGGAGAATCCCTTGCGCTAACAAGTGTACGTTCGCAATATACATCAGTATATGGGGATGGAAGTGATGTCCATACTATTATGGTCTATATGATTGGATCTGACTTAGAAACCTATGGCGGATCTGCCTCAGATGATATTAAGGAGATGATGGCTGCAGACTTAGGCGACCAAGTTAATGTTATTATTATGACAGGTGGTACTGATGAATGGTGGATGAGCCAGATTAGCTCGAGTACGTGTCAATATTGGCAAGTAAAGAATGGACAATTAGTGAGTGTTAACGATAATCTAGGTATGCTAAATATGACCTCAGAAAGTACTTTGACACAGTTTATTAATGATACAGCTTCTGCATTCCCAGCCAATCGATATAGCTTGATTATGTGGGATCATGGTGGTGGTACCTTCTCAGGCTTTGGGTATGATGAGAACTATCCTAATGATACCTTAACCCTTGAGAATATTGGTAATGCTTTGGGCAGTGCCAATGTGCAATTTGATATTGTAGGATTTGATGCTTGTCTTATGGCAACAGTGGAAACTGCATTTATGTTAGAGCCATATGCAGACTATATGCTTGCATCACCAGAAACGGAACCTTCAACAGGATGGTATTACACAGACTTTTTATCAGAATTATCAAGTAACCCGTCCATGTCCACCGTTGAGCTTGGAGTGAACGTTATTGATGATTACGTGGAAACTAGTGAGGAAGAGATGAAACGGCCAGAAGCGACTCTTTCCATTGTAGAATTACGGCAAGTACCGTATATGTATGAGGTAATGTGTGAATACTTTACAGAGGCAGAATCCGTAATTGAAAGTCAAGATTATGCGACAATATCGGTTGCTAGAAGTGAAGTGAAGGATTATGGAGAAAGTGAATACGAACAGATTGATGCCGTGGACTTTGTAGAACGTGCAGGAATAGAGGGCGGCGATGAAGTTTTAGAAGCTATTAGCAATGCGGTTATTTACTATAATAATAGTTCTGATATGTATGACTCTCATGGATTAGCACTTTATTTCCCATACGATTATCCAAGATACTATACTGATATTCAGACCATTATGCAGAATCTTGGCTATACAGATGCCTATATGAGTTTCTTTGATCAATTCATTAGTGTTATGACCACAGCACAAATGGGCCATGGACGTTCTACAGGCGGTTCAGACGATATGGATTATACAACCCAAGATTGGTATAATTCTGATGTGGCAGATTCTTATGAAGGTAGTGGGATATTTGCTAATACAGAGCTTGAAATTGTGGAACAAGGAGATGGATTTGTATTAGAGTTAACGGACGAAGAGTGGGAACAACTCATCATGATAGAATTACAAGTTCTACTAGATGATGGGGAGGGCTATGTAGATTTAGGAAGTGATAACATGTATGATTCAGACCGAGATGGGAACCTTTTAATTGAATTTGATTATACATGGGTAACTTTAGATGGTCATACAGTTCCATTTTACGCAGAATTTGAATACGTAGATGACTACGATGATACATGGTATACTTATGGTAGAGTGCCAGCACTATTAAATGGCACACAAGAAGTTGAAGTAGTTGTATACTGGGATGATGAGAATCCATACGGTTATGTGGCAGGATACCGCATCGCTTCAGAGAACACAGTACCAACTGCAAAAGGATTATTCCAACTAGAGCAAGGAGACGTACTAGAGTGGATCTTTGATTATTATACATATGATATAGTATACGAAGGTTCATATATTATGGGTGACTCTTATACAGTTCCATCCTCAGAGATTGAAGTAAGCTACGATGATGTAGGGGATATGGACTCCTATGTATACTTCCAATTAACAGATATTTATAATAATATCTACTATACAGAAGCCATTGTATATACGGACTAGGAGAATGTGGAAAAGGAATCTAAGATGAATCATGCTATTATATATGAAGATGAGCAATTGCTCATATGGAATAAGCCAGCAGGACTCGCCACTCAGACGAGTAACCTTCGTGAACCAGATCTAGTAAGCCTTGTTAAGAACTATGGAAAAGGTGCTTATGTGGCACTAATCAATCGTTTGGATCAACAAGTGGAAGGGATTGTATTATTTGCCAAGACACCAGCAGTGGCTAAGAAGCTTAGTAAGCACATGAAAGAAGGCAAGATTCATAAGACTTACTTGGGATTGGTAGTGGGAAACCCCAAGGAGAAGGGTACATTGACCCATTACTTATATAAGGAACGCAATGGGAATCATTCCATTGTGGTGGGCCCGCATCATAAGGAGGGGAAGAAAGCAAGCCTATCTTATGAGATGTGTAGCGTAGTGGAACATCCAATTCCAGAGGGAACCACACTCGTTCGGATTCAACTTCATACAGGGCGCCATCATCAGATACGAGTGCAATTTTCAGCAGAACATATGCCACTAATAGGTGATAAAAAGTATGGAAATGAGGAGAGTTTATCCATAAGTCAAGGGTGTGCCATGAAACAGATTGCATTATCCGCATGTGAATTAAGACTGATGCATCCTGTGACTAATAGAGAAATTGCAGTGAAGATAGAACCAACTTGGCTAACCAATTGGAAATTAAGAAGGTAAATTAATCATACTTTTGTAAAAATGACTTATACTAACCTTAGAAGGAAGTGAAAGAGGTGAGTATGAGTCATTTTTCGTTTGCATCAATTAATCAATATCTTAGAGTGGGTCTATTGTTTCTCTTTATTTATCTGGGAATGGAATATCTATTGCCATTAGTTTGGCCCTTTTTAATTGGTGCCTTCTTGGCAAAGTGCTTATATCCCATTACGTGTAAATTACATCGAAGAACATCGATTCCAATGGGTGTCATTAGCCTTGCATTGGTGGGTGGCCTTGTACTTATAATAGGTATTCTTATCGTTCTATTAGGCGGTCACATTCTGGGCCATATTCAAGATCTAGCTTGGTATGGGAATTGGGTAGAAGCAGAAGTGGCACAACTTGTAGATAGTTGTATGGAACAAGTAGAAGCACTCTGGGGAGTAGAGCGTCAGCAAATTGAAATATTTGTGATGAATCATGTGAATGTGGCAATTGATCATATACAAGTGAATCTAGTTCCTCACGTTATGGAAGAATCCTATAGTTATGCTAAATGGATCTTTGCAGCCATTGCTACTGTAGTAGTAACGGTAGTGGCCACTCTCTTAATTGCAAAGGATTATGAAGTTATGAGGTCTTATGCATATGCACATCCTGAACTTAGAAGTTTAATGGGTGTGGTGAAAAAGGTGGGTGTGGTTTTTAGAATCTTTCTAAAGTCTCAGTTGATTATTATGGGTATTATCACAATAATCTGTACCATAGGCTATTGCTTTATTGAACCGTCTGTGGCAATTTATCTTGGTATTATAACAGGTTTATTAGATGCCATTCCTTTTATTGGAACAGGAATTATTCTAATTCCACTAGCACTCATCTATGTAATAGAAGGACAGATGCTAAAGGCAATCTTATCCCTGCTCTTCTATATTATATCAAGTCTTGTGAGAGATTATTTAGAGCCAAAGCTAATTGGGGAGCGATTGGGTTATTTGCCAATTATTATCTTATTGACCATTTATTTAGGAATTCAAATCTATGGAATTGCAGGCATTGTACTAGGGCCTATTTCCTTTATGCTAGTAAATGAAATCAATACCCTAATAGAAAGCTATAAAAACCACACAAATAAGGAAGAATCTTAGAATAGTAGTTGACATTCAAAATAAAGTTCAATACAATACAAAGAATAAGGCATGCGTAAAAGGAGCAGAACAATGGGTAAGGATAAGAAGTTAGTAGAGTCAATTACTTCTATGGAAGTAGATTTTGCACAGTGGTATACCGATGTAGTGAAGAAGGCAGAGTTAATCGACTACTCTAGTGTAAAAGGTTGTATGATTATTAAACCGGCCGGCTATGCCATTTGGGAATTGATTCAGAAACAATTAGATGATGAATTCAAAGCTACCGGTGTGGAAAATGTATATATGCCCATGTTCATTCCAGAAAGCTTATTAGAGAAGGAAAAAGACCACGTGGAAGGATTTGCGCCTGAAGTTGCATGGGTCACCCAAGGTGGGTTGAATCCTTTGCAAGAGAAATTATGTGTAAGACCTACTTCGGAGACACTTTTTTGTGATTTCTATGCCAATGATATTCAATCTCATCGTGACTTGCCAAGGTTATATAATCAGTGGTGTAGCGTAGTAAGATGGGAGAAAGAGACAAGACCATTTCTTCGCTCAAGGGAGTTCTTGTGGCAAGAAGGTCATACTGCACATGCAACAGCAGAAGATGCACAGGAACGAACCATTCAGATGTTACATTTATATGCAGACTTTTGTGAAAATGTACTTGCTATGCCAGTAATCCGAGGACAGAAGACGGATAAGGAAAAGTTTGCAGGAGCTGAAGCAACTTATACCATTGAAGCCCTTATGCATGATGGAAAAGCATTGCAATCAGGAACAAGCCACAACTTTGGTGACGGATTTGCCAAGGCGTTTGGCATTCAATATAGTGATAAAGAGAACAAGTTGCAGTATGTACACCAAACTTCTTGGGGGATGACTACTCGATTAATTGGTGCCATTATTATGGTCCATGGAGATGATAGAGGGCTTGTATTGCCACCTAAAGTAGCACCGAACCAAGTGTGCATTGTACCAATTATGCAACATAAAGAAGGCGTATTAGAAAAGGCTAAAGAATTACAAGCACGTCTGCAATCATATAGTCATAAGAAGATTCGTGTAAAATTAGATGATTCTGATAAGAGCCCAGGTTGGAAGTTCGCAGAATGTGAAATGCGAGGAATTCCACTTCGTGTGGAAATAGGTCCCAAAGACATAGAGGCGAATAAGTGTGTAATCGTACGGCGCGATACAAGCGAAAAGGTGGAATGCCTGTTAGAGAATCTAGAAGATACGGTAGCACAATTATTAGAAACCATACAAGTGGACATGTTAGAGCGAGCAAGAACTCATGTACAAGACCACACACGAGTGGCTACTACATATGAAGAATTTGCTCGAATTATTGCAGAGGAAGCTGGATTTGTAAAAGCAATGTGGTGTGGTGATGTAGCTTGTGAAGAAACGATGAAAGAAAAGACAGGGGCATCTAGTCGTTGTATTCCATTTGAACAAGAATCCATTGGAACTACATGCGTGTGTTGTGGTAAGAAAGCTGAACACATGTTATACTGGGGTAAAGCATACTAAACAACCGTAGAGGAGAAGCTCATGAATATTTTAGTTATTAATTGTGGAAGTTCGTCACTTAAATTTCAATTAATTGACAGTAGTACCGAATCAGAAGTAGCCAAGGGGATTTGTGAACGCATTGGAATTGACGGTTTCCTAAGCTATCAGGCAACTGGTAAAGACAAGATTAAGAAAGATTTACCAATGCCAAACCATACAGTGGCAATTCAATATGTGCTAGAATCCCTCACGGATTCTGACAATGGTGTCATAATTTCTTTGGATGAAATTGCAGCGGTGGGACACCGCGTGGTTCATGGGGGAGAATTATTCCAAGAATCTGTATTATTAACAGAGGAGACAATTGCAGGTATTGAATCTTGCAACGAATTGGCACCTCTTCATAATCCCGCTAATATTATTGGAATTCGCGCGTGCCAACAAGAGCTTCCTAATGCGAAAATGGTTGGTGTATTTGATACAGCATTCCATCAGACTATTCCTGAAAAAGCATTTTTATATGGGATTCCTTACGGGTATTATACTAAGAATAAGATTAGAAGATATGGATTTCACGGGACAAGCCATGCATACGTATCAGAGAATGCAGCTAAATTCGCAGGAATGGATCCTAAGAACTCTAAAGTAATCGTGTGCCATCTTGGCAATGGTGCTTCCATTTCAGCTGTGTTAAATGGAGAAAGTATTGACACTAGTATGGGTTTCACACCCCTTGAAGGACTTGTAATGGGTACTCGTTCAGGTGATATTGATCCTGCTATTGTGGAATATCTTGTTAATAAAGAAGGCAAAAGTGTTAGTGAAGTAATTAATATATTAAATAAAGAATCAGGTGTACTTGGTATTTCTGGATTGTCTAGCGATTTTCGAGATTTAGAAGATGGTAGCAAGGCAGGAGATGAAAAGGCAATTCGTGCCCTTGATGTATACGCTTACCGCATAGCAAAATACATTGGTTCTTATATGGTAGCAATGGGTGGAGTTGATATTATTGCTTTTACTGCTGGTATTGGAGAAAATGATGGAGGAGTACGTGCCTTGGTGGGTAAATATCTAGAACCATTTGGAACCAATATTGACCCAGAGAAGAATCAGACTCGTGGGAAAGCCATGATCTTATCAGATGAAGGTAGTAAGATTATTACAATGATTCTTCCTACCAATGAAGAGCTTGCCATTGCAAGAGAAACATTAGCAGTGATTTCCTAGTTCTAGTAACTATCATATGAATAGGGAAACGTGATTGAGAATGGAGAAGATACATGATGATTGAACTACCTTATCATGTTCAGAATATAATAGAGACCTTACATACATCCGGCTACGAAGCATATGCAGTAGGCGGATGTGTTCGTGATTCTATTCTTGGGAGAGAACCCATGGATTGGGATATTACAACCTCCGCTAAACCAGAAGAGGTGAAACAACTGTTTCGAAGAACTATTGATACGGGCATTCAACATGGAACAGTTACCGTAATGATTGGTAAGATTGGGTATGAAGTGACTACCTATCGCATTGATGGAATCTACGAAGATAATCGTCATCCAACAGAGGTATCTTTTACCAGCAACTTAGTGGAAGATCTTCAGCGAAGAGATTTTACCATTAATGCTATGGCATACAATGAACAAGAAGGACTTGTGGATGTCTTTGGAGGTATGGAAGATATTAAGGAAGGAGTCATACGTTGTGTAGGAGAGCCAAGATTACGTTTTGACGAAGATGCCTTACGCATTCTTCGGGCTGTGCGATTTGCGGCACAACTAGGATATTCTATTGAGGAGACTACGCAAAGTGCCATGAAGGAACATAGGGAAGCGCTTGCTACCATTAGTACAGAACGCATTCAAGTAGAACTTGTAAAGACTGTAATCTCTAGACATCCAAGTTATCTACAACTGGCGTATGAACTTCATCTCACAGACATAATATTGCCACAATTTAATGATATAATGGAAACAACCCAGAAGAATCCACACCACTGCTATCCAGTAGGAGAGCATACCTTACATGCTATGGAAGCAATCAGACCTGACAAATACTTGCGTCTTGCCATGTTATTCCATGATATGGGAAAGCCCAAGACTAAGACGACAGACCAGAATGAAATTGATCATTTCTATGGTCACGAACGAGTGAGTGAGTCCATTGCTAAGTCTACTTTACGAAGATTGCGATTTGATAATAAGACTATTTCTTATGTAACCAAGCTAGTTCGATATCATGATGAGCGGGTACAACCCGATGAAGTGTGCGTGCGTAAAATGATATATGAGGTGGGACAAGACATATTCCCCCTTTTATTAGAGGTGCAAGAAGCAGATATTAGTGCACAAAGTGACTATAAGCGTGAGCAAAAGAAGGAGAGGTTAGATGGGGTGAGAAGGTGCTATGAGAAGATTCTCTCCAGAGGAGATTGCTTAAGTTTAGGAACTCTCGCTGTTACAGGTGCAGATTTAATTGGAATAGGTGTTCCTCAAGGAAAGCAAATAGGTGTTATTCTCAAGCAACTATTAGAACAAGTGCTAGAATCCCCCGAAGATAATACACAAGAGACACTAATAGAAATGGCAAAAGAAATAATTTCATAGAATGTAACATACTTTTACAGAACCATACATATTCTTTTAAAGGTCATTAAGGGGAGGTATGAGTGTGGATGATAGAGCAGTTACATTATTAGACCAATATGATGTTACAGTACTTCGTACCTGGAAGGGACGAGGTGCTATTCTCTGTGATACAACACAGGGATTGAAGATATTCAAGGAATATGCTGGTACAAAAGAAAAAATAGAAATGCAAGATAAAATTCTACGTAGAATCAAAGAAGAAGGATTTACCAAGGTAGAGCAAATCCATCTTACAAAAGAAGGGGAATATCTTACACAGGATTATAACCAGATTGCTTATGTGCTTAAAGATTATTCAGAAGGTAGAGAATGTAATGTGAAAGAACTGAGCCAGTGTGTTCAAGGAATGAAGACTCTTGCAGCGTACCACACCGTTTCTATGAAAATCGGAAATTTACTAGAGCAGCCACCAGAAGATATGTTAAAGCGAGAATTAATCAAGCATAATAAAGAGCTAAAGAAGGTTTATACGTATCTTCGTAAGAAAAGCCAAAAAACAGATTTTGAGATATTTTTCTTACATCATTATCCCGCCTTTTATGATCAGGCATTAGAAGTAGAAGAATATGTGGTGTCTATGGATTGGGAACTTCCTTACTGCTATTGCCATGGAGATTACCAGTATCATAACGTATTATTTGGAGAATCAGGTGCCTATTTAATTAATTTTGAAAAAGTGCATTATGATAGTCGCATTAAAGATATTAGTTTGTATATGAGAAAAGTGTTAGAAAAGCAAGGGTGGTCACTTTCTCTTGGTATGGAATTGTTAGAAGCTTATGAGAAGGTTTCGCCTTTATCGGATCAAGAATATAAACAATTATATTATCGATTCGCTTATCCTGAAAAATTCTGGAAAATTGCAAACTATTATTACAACTCAGGCAAGGCATTCGTCTCTATTCGCAATATGGAGAAAATGAAAAAGTTGTTGCAAAATCAAAAAGATGCCAGTGAATTTATGCTTGCATTGGGAAAAAAGATAGAATAAAATAGGAGAAATGGTGGGAATAACCCATAGAATAGTAAGAAAGGCTTGGTCACGTATATGAGACAGAAGATAAAATGGATGGTAGTCCTAGTGTGCTTCTTATTAACTGGATGTACCACACAAAGTACTACGGGAGCAGTTACGCAAACAGTTGCCACGGGATATGTTAAGGCAGAGAGTGGTAATTACGACTCTATTGACACTGCAATTGTAGTTAAGAAAATAGACGGAACAGATTCCATTACTTTATGTAATATCGAAACGGGTAAGAATTATACCTTATCCTATAACATGGAGACGACCATTACCAATCAATATGATGAAGTAATTGCCATGAGTCAAATTGTAGTAGGTGATATTGTGGATGTAACCTTTATGAGAGAGCAAAAGTGGTTGAATACCATTACAATATCTCCTAGCGCATGGTCGTATACAAATGTTTCTAATTATGATATTGATGAGTCATTTGAATCAATTCAGGTGGCAAATGAGATTTATAAATTATACGATGAAGTTGTGGCAGCAGCTAGTGGAGTGGAGATGGCACTGCTCGACTTACATGAAATGGATATTTTAACACTAAAAGGCATTGATCAAACCGTATATAGCATGTCGGTGGAACAAGGACACGGATATTTACGATTGGAAAGTGCTGACTATTACGTGGGCGGTTGGCTAGAAGTGGGTAAGGAAATTATCTGTCAGATTACAGACAGTACCATGTAATTACCGTTCCAGAAGGTACCTACGATATACATGTGAGCAATGGTGGCATGAGTGGAACCAAGGAGATTACAGTTGCCCAGAAGCAAGAAGTCCGATTAGATGTTTCGGAATTCAACGGAGATTCCGCAAGTGTTGGACAAGTGGTATTCATTATCACGCCAGCAGATGCAGTTGTTACCATTGATGGCGTTGAAGTAGATGTGAGTCAAGTGTTAGAGTATGAATATGGAATTCACCAGATGATTATTGAAGCAGATGGCTATCAAACCATTACACAATTTGTAAAAGTGGGTGCACCAAGTGCAAGTATTTCCATTGCAATGGAATTACTAGAGGAAGAAGAGGACACAGTATCTTCTAATAGTGTTACAAGTGATGAAGTACTAGATACGAGTTTAGATGGATATGTAGTGCGTATTGAAGGCCCTACAGGAGCACAAGTGTATGTGGACAGTGTGTATGTGGGTGTAGCACCAATTTCCTTCCCGAAAGTAGAAGGAGAACATTCCCTTATTCTGGCAATGGAGGGTTATGAAACGCGTACTTATACCATCCAAATAGATGGAGAAGAGAAGGATGTGGCCTTTGCTTTTTCTGAATTAACCCTTTCTGAATGATGAAAATAGCGTAAATACATGAAATTTGCGAATTTTTCTTGACAAGCTAGAGCAAAAACGGTATAAATATATGAGGGCGAAAAACGTCACAATCAATATTCTCAAAATAGGAGGGGTATGTAATGAATAAGACAGAATTAGTAGCAGCAATGGCTGAACAAGCTGAATTATCGAAAAAAGACGCAGAGAAAGCATTAAAGGCTTTTACAGATGTAGTAGCAGCGGAATTGAAGAAGGGCGAAAAAGTTCAATTAGTTGGATTTGGTACTTTTGAAGTTTCTGAAAGAGCAGCTAGAGAAGGAAGAAATCCTCAAACTGGTGCCGTTATGAAAATTGCAGCATCAAAAGCTCCTAAGTTCAAAGCTGGTAAAGCATTAAAAGATTTAGTGAACAACTAGACGAATCAAAAAGAACCTAGGAAATAGGTTCTTTTTTTATACAAGAAAACTTGGTTTAGGTGTCAAAACTTTAATGCAAGAAAGTTTTCTCGTACAAGAAAGAAGGAATTCCATGAGATTAGATAAGTATTTAAAGGTTTCAAGATTAATTAAGCGTAGAACCATAGCTAATCAAGCTTGTGATGCAGGACGTGTATTGATTAATGGAAAAGTGGCGAAAGCATCTACAGCAGTTAAGATAGGCGACGTGATAACCATTCAATTTGGCAATAAAGAGGTAAAGGCTGAGGTACTAGGCATTCTGGCCACTTCTAAGAAAGAGGAAGCCAAAGAATTATTTCGGTATTTGTAAGTTCTATACATAAATCATAAGGAACTCTCATATATATAGAATAAGTATCTTAAATGAGGGGAGAGGTGAGTATGGAAGATCTTACGGGTGTCAAGCAAAAGCCCCATAAGTTAATGATGTCAAATAGAAGGACATGTAATATTACTGGTGTAACAGATGTATTATCCTTTGATTTAAATGAAATCCTATTAGAAACAGAACAGGGGATGTTAATGGTGAAAGGGAAAGATTTACATATGAAGCGATTAACACTAGAAAAGGGAGAAGTGGATATTGAAGGTACAATCGATAGCCTTACCTATTCTGAATTCACAGGATATGGTGGTAAAGGAGAATCATTTCTAACAAAATTATTTAAATAGGAGTGGTGTGCCTTATGAGCATGGAGATTCAACAAGAAATTCACTTTTTAATGAGTACCGTACTCTTAGGGACCATCCTTACATTCTTGTATGATTGGCTTAGAATCTTAAGGCAAGCAATCAAGCATAGGCAATTATGGGTGTCCTTAGAAGATTTTCTATATTGGTGCGTAAGCTTTTGTTTATCTTTTCAGCTGTTATACAAGGAGAATAATGGGGTGATCCGATGGTTTAGTATAGTAGGGGCAGCCATTGGGATGATACTGTATAAATTAACCATTAGTCCTTATTTCGTCAAAAGTGGAACGAGACTCTTACAAGCAGTGGTGCATATGTGTTATGTAGGTGTGCGTACACTCGGGCATCCTATTTACCAAAAAATGATAATTGCAAGACAAAAAACTGCAAAAGGCAAATATTTTCTGAAAAAGAAGAGAGAAATTGTGCAAAAAAAATTGACGAGACGCATAAAAATGATTAAACTAGTATTAAAGAATCACTAATGTACAAGAAGAGAGGAATAGGACATAGGTGGAATATGAAGCGACGTGTAGTATTTCAGAAGAAACGACAGAATAAAACGGGTATTTTCTTAGTGATGCTTGTCATTATAATGCTTGTCTTCGTAGTCACCATACGAAGTTCGGAATTGGAAGAAACCTTAACGGGATATGAATCGAAAATCGAAACGCTAGAAGAACAGATTCTCCAAGAAGAAATAAGGAGTGAAGAGTTAGCGGAAGAGGAAAAGCGAGTACAGACACAGCAATATGCCGAAGAAATTGCCAAAGATAATTTAGGACTAGTGTATGAAGATGAGATTATATTTACGCTAGAAGATTAAAATGCGAATAGTAGAGCCACTATTCGCATTTTAGATTAGGAGGCATGGTATTGAGAAGGCAAGAACAAGTTATTACGTTACTACCAGATTACGGCAAAAGGAAATTGCTCTCTTATGCAGATTCATTTAAGGAGTTAGCAGATACTTTTCTCTACTTAACCAAAGAAGAAACACAAGCATTATCAGATTGTAAGAGTCGTCAAGATTATATAACCCAGCGAAGAATGATAGAAAATCGTGGTTTGCTAGCAGACCATCTAAATGAAATATCATTTATTATGACCAGAATTGCAGAGGAATCCTACCGTTTTATCCGTTTATCAGACAAGCAGATGAAGAAAATCAGTGAGGTGCTGAAAAATCATGGCATTTATCTAGATGACTTATATATTAGAGAGGCTAGGCATAACCAGATTGAAATTACCACGAAGATGAAAACCGTTGCAACATCCACTTTTACCATAGAGGAGATCGCAGGGGTATTATCCGTTGTGCTCAACAAGAGAATTGTCCCAACAATTGGGGTACATGCGTTCTTGACTAGCGAATTACAGACAGTTATATTCGAAGAAGAAAGTAAGTATGCAACACTCACTGGAATGGCTTCGGCAATTAAGGAGTGTGAACACCAGTCGGGAGATAATCATTCTATTCTACAATTGAACAATGGCACGTTAATGGCGTTGCTTTCTGATGGTATGGGAGCAGGAGAGAAAGCCCATCGAGATAGCGAAGAAGTGATTGAATTAATGGAGAAGTTACTAGAGGCTGGATTCTCCAAAGAAATGGCAATTCAGATTGTAAATGGAGTTCTCATTGCATCAAGTGAACGTGAAAATATGTCCACATTAGATCTCTGTGAATTAGACCTCTATACAGGAGCAGTGGTGCTATTAAAGGTTGGGTCATCTCTGACTTATGTGAAACGCAAGCATAGCACAGAACAGTTAGAATCTACCACATTGCCTTTAGGTGTATTTAGCGAGTTAGAAGTAGAGCCTATTACCACACAAGTGAGGAATGGGGAATATATTATCTTAATCTCAGATGGAATCTTAGATGCCATTTGTCAAGGGAACTTTGAGTATGAATTAGCAGATGTGATTCAGGAATTAGAGATTCAGAATCCACAAGAGATGGCTAATTACTTACTGCGATATGCCATAGAGGCAAGCAACGGACGAATTAAAGATGATATGAGTGTACTTGTAATTGGAGTGTGGGATACTTACGGAGAGTGTGAAAAATAAAATCTTTCATTTCACGCTGTGAAATTATGCAATATTTGTGTCTACCACCCAAAGTTTTCAGGCTGAGAAGCAAGGCATGGTTATTAGTTTGTCATATTAGAGAAAGGCATACGTATTATGATGCAAAAAGTACAAGCTTATATAGAGAAGTATCAAATGATTCAGCGAGGAGAATGTATTATTGTAGGTGTATCAGGAGGCGCAGATTCCATGTGCCTACTTGGTGTGTTACAAAGTATGAAGGATGCTTATTCATTACACATTCACGTGGTTCATGTGAATCACCAGATGCGGGAAGAGGCTATGGAAGAAGCGGAGTATGTGGAGCAATATTGTGTACAACAGGGGATTCCTTATCACTATAGAAGTTACTCTGTAATGGAATATGCAACAAGCCACAAGGTATCAGAAGAGGAAGCAGGAAGAATCTTGCGATACGAAGCTTTCTATGAATTATATGAAGAACTTAGTAAGACCTACTCTTGTAAAATAGCCCTTGCCCATCACCAAAACGATCGAGCAGAGACCATGCTATTTCATCTAGCAAGAGGAACGGGCATCCAAGGCATGATTGGCATACAGCCAGTAAGAGATAAAGTGATTCGGCCCCTTTTATGCTTAACAAGAAGTGAAGTAGAAGAATATGTAACGCTACATCATATTACATATTATACAGATATTAGCAATCTAAGTGATCGTTATACAAGGAATCGAATTCGACGCCATGTGATTCCCCAGCTAGAAACAGTGAATGGGCAAGCAGTGGCTCATATAAATGAAGCAGGGCAGATGTTAGAAGAGATTGCTCTATATCTAACGAAGCAAGTGGAGTGTGCCAAGGAATATTGTGTTAGCAAGAAGGCACATGGTGGACAAACTATTATACAAGAACATTACATGGAATATGAACCAGTGATTCAGAAGCAATTATTATATTCTGTAATGAGTGATTGTTGTGGTAGTAATCTAGACCTTACAGCTGCTCATGTGAGTGATGTGCATGCTTTACTAGAGAAACAGGTGGGGAAATATGTCACATTACCACGGGGCATGATTGCTAAACGCGAGTATGGCGGTATTTGCATTATGCCAAGGGGGGAGCAAGGTGTAGGAAGTTCTTCCCAGATGAAATACTTAATTCCCACTATCCCATATACCCTTACCATAGAAGGCATAGGGGAACTAACTTTTACCTTGAAGGAAACGAGGGAAATCTCAATTAATGAGCAAAAAACATATACGAAATGCTTTGATTATGATAGAATAAAGAATCTACTGTCTCTTAGGATTAAAGAACCAGATGATTATATTGCCTTAAATCAGACCACATCTAGGAAGTCTATTGGACGATATTTTATACAAACAAAAGTTCCAAGAGAAGAAAGAAACCAGAAATTATTGCTAGCAGATGGTTCTCATATTATATGGATTTTAGGCGATCGCATTAGCGAGGCGTACAAGATTACAGATGAAACCGCACGAGTATTGCAAGTGACGTTGCAAGAGCTACATAAGAAAAAGGAGTAAAAAATGGCAGATAAGATTAAGGTGCTAATACCAGAAGAAGAAGTAACAGAAAAGATTCGTACAATTGGTGAGCAGATTAGTAAAGATTATGAGGGCAAGGAGATTCATTTAATATGTGTCTTAAAAGGTGGTGTATATTTTGCCACAGAATTGTCAAAACATATAAGTGTACCAGTTTCCATTGACTTTATGTCAGTTTCCAGCTATGGTGGTGGAACGGTATCTAGCGGTATTGTAAAGATTGTCAAAGATTTAGATGAGCCTCTAGAAGGTAAAGATGTACTAGTTGTTGAGGATATTGTAGATACGGGAAGAACATTAACGTACTTATTGGAAATCTTAAAGAATCGAAATCCAAAAACATTGCGTCTATGCACTTTACTGGACAAGCCAGATCGCAGAATTGTGGATGTGAAGGTGGATTATACCGCATTCCAGATTCCAGATGAATTCGTAGTGGGATTTGGATTAGATTATGATCAACACTATAGAAACTTACCATATATTGGAGTGGTAGAGACAGACTAAGAACAGAATGGGAGATAACTACGTTGAATAGAAATGTGCGGGTAATGGGAATATATTTTCTTGTGATTATAGGAATGTTTTTCTTGCTCAATACAATTACCATGTATGGAGAAGAAGAGAGTACGTATACACAAGGACAATTTACCGAAGATTTAGAAAATGGAAGTGTAGTAGAAGTATTAATTAAGCAAAATGTTGAGGTGCCTACAGGTGAAGTACTAGCATCAGTAACAGGAATGTCAGAAGTGCAAAGCTTTTATACATCTGATATTACAAAAGTTGAGGAACTAGTACGTGAATACGGCTTAGATCCTTATGTGGAGAATATACCACAGAAGACCTTCTTAGAGGAATATGGATTAACGATTCTAAGTTGTGTGGCAATTCTAGTATTTTTCTTATTCTTGCTTCGCTCACAGCGTGCAGCAAGTGGAGGTTCTAATTCCAAGATGATGAATTTTGGGAAAAGTCGTGCCAAGCTTAACACAGATGATAACTTAATCCGCTTGAAAGATGTAGCTGGATTACAAGAAGAAAAGGAAGATTTAGAAGAGATTGTAGATTTCTTGAAATCTCCTGATAAATACACCAAGATTGGAGCTAGAATACCAAAGGGAGTTCTCTTAGAGGGACGTCCAGGAACAGGAAAGACCCTTCTGGCAAAAGCATTAGCAGGAGAAGCCAATGTTCCTTTCTTTAGTATATCGGGTTCTGACTTTGTGGAGATGTTTGTGGGTGTAGGTGCTTCTCGTGTAAGAGATTTATTCCAAGAAGCTAAGAAGAATGCACCAAGCGTTATCTTCATTGACGAGATCGATGCAGTAGCAAGACGTCGTGGAACTGGTATGGGTGGCGGACATGACGAACGTGAGCAGACTCTGAATCAGTTATTAGTAGAAATGGATGGATTTGGCATTAATCAAGGAATCATTGTACTAGCGGCAACTAACCGTGTGGATATTCTAGACCCAGCTATTTTACGACCAGGACGTTTTGACCGAAAGGTAACAGTTGGTACACCAGATGTTGGAGGACGAGAAGATATCCTAAGAATTCATGCAAGGAATAAATCCATTGCAGAAGATGTGGATTTCAAACAGATTGCTCAGACAACAGCAGGATTCACAGGGGCTGATTTAGAGAACTTATTAAATGAAGCTGCGATATTTGCAGCAAAGCAAGGTCATGCATATATCCAAAAAGCCGACGTAGAGCGTTCTTTTATTAAAGTAGGGATTGGCTCGGAGAAGAAGAGTCGCATTATATCAGATGAAGAGAAGAAAGTAACTGCTTATCACGAAGCGGGCCATGCAATCCTCTTCCATGTATTAGATGGGGTTGGCCCAGTGCATACGATCTCTATCATTCCTACAGGTGTTGGGGCAGCAGGATATACCATGCCACTTCCTGAAAAAGACGAAATGTTCCGTACTAGAAAACGAATGCTCAATGATATCATGGTGTTATTAGGTGGACGTATTGCAGAAGAATTAGTATTTGATGATATTACCACAGGTGCTTCTAATGATATTATGAGAGCCACGAACCTAGCCCGTAAAATGATATCCAAATATGGTATGTCAGAGAAACTTGGAACCATTAATTATGATAGTGATGATGATGAAGTCTTCATTGGCCGTGACCTAGCTCACAAGAGATCTTATAGTGAATCTACAGCAGGACAAATTGATTTAGAAGTGAAGAGTATGATTGATGATTGTTATGAAAAAGCCACTGCTTTAATTGAGCAGTACAGAAATGTGTTAGAAGAATGTGCAACCCTTCTTCTGGAAAAGGAAAAAGTGGGACGAGAAGAATTCGAGCAGTTATTTGAACAGTAAAAAGTAAAAAATTCATTGCATAACTTATGAAAATATGCTAGAATCATAACTTGTCAGGAAGTATTTCTGGCAAGTGATTTGGATGGGTTCCCGAGTGGCCAAAGGGGGCAGACTGTAAATCTGTTGGCACCGCCTTCGAAGGTTCGAATCCTTCTCCATCCATTGTAACAATTGCTAGTTAATAAGCCGGCGTGGCGGAACTGGCAGACGCACAGGACTTAAAATCCTGCGGGACTTATACTCCCGTACCGGTTCGATTCCGGTCGCCGGCATAAGAAAAGCACTATCCGATAGGATGGT
>JAWXVE010000125.1:0-2701 GCA_044425575.1 Eubacteriales bacterium
AATCAGCACAATATTGGTATGATAATTTACGATTCTAACCTTGGTATATGATGCCCCTTTATAGACTGTTACAATAATATCAAATGTACAGCCTAGGTCAATATGTTCTACCTCTACCACACGCGTTTCAAGAAACACTTTCATTGCAGCCATTTCTTCTTCAGTAACTTCAGCAATTACTTCTAATTCTTTTTCTGCCCTACCCGCAACAATTCCAGCTACAGTTGCAGCCGGAATTCCTTTGAGATGATTTGTGTTGGGTACAATGACAGATTTCACATTCTTAATAATACTTCCACTCGCTTGCACAAGAACCTTATCTGGCATCTCTCCAAGTATTTCGCGTGCCTTAGCACCTGCATATGCAAGTGCTATCGGCTCTGTGCAACCCATTGCTGGAACTAGTTCTTCATTTAGAATCTGTATGAAATCTTTATATATTTTACTATTTTTATTCATCATTTCTCCTAAATCCATCTATTATATTCTATGTATTTCACGTTCTAAATTGCTTTTGTATATTCTTGTAACCAAATTTGTTCTTCCTCTATCAAATGAGGCGCGATTTTCTCATATACCATTGCATGATAATTGTTGAGCCATGTTCTCTCATCTAGAGACATATGTTCTGGATTAATTCCATCTAAATCTATAGGCGCTAGCGTAATGGTTTCGAAATACATGAATTGACCATATTTATTCTTTTCGCCTTTTCTCACTATAAATTCATTTTCTACTCGAATTCCAAACCAACCTTCTTCGTAAATACCCGGCTCATCTGTCAACACCATACCTTCTTCGAGAATATGATGCTCATTCTTACTTGGCACCACATACCAACGGAAACCTGTTGGTGGCTCATGAACATTTGCTAAATAACCTACTCCATGTCCAGTACCACACTTGTAATCCATCTGTAAATCCCAAATAGGACCTCTTGCCAATACATCAAGATTATACCCATAACAGCCATATAAGAAATTGGCTCTTGATAAATTCATCATCGCACGTACTACTGCTGTGTAATACTTCTTCATTTCATCATCAACTGCCCCTAAGACAAACGTCCTAGTTATATCAGAAGACCCCTCGTAATATCCACCACCTGTATCAGCTAACAAGAATGTCCCCGCCTCTAATTTTACATCCGTCTCTTCACTTGGCGAATAGTGCATCATTGCCGCATGATCTTTGTATGCACAAAGTGGTTCGAAACTATCTCGAATATAGCCTTCTTGAGCCTGTCGAAATGCTGTTAATTTCTCGATTGAACTTAATTCTGTGATCTCTTCTTTATCAAACCTTGTCTTTACCCAATGCATGAATTTTGTCACTGCCACGCCGTCTTTGATATGTGCATTGATAATATTCTTTAATTCTACTTCATTCTTCATCGCTTTCATAAGAATAGTAGGGTTCGCAACTTCCACAATCTTAGCTTCTTTCGGTATATCTTTATACAATGCGTAGTTCATCTTCATTGGATCAATCATATAGATTTCCTCACTGCTCATTGTTCGAATATAACGGTAGATGTCGTTGTATGGATGTATCATGACTTGGTTCTTCTCTAATTCCAATTTAATCTGTTCATTTAATTTACTCTCATCTACAAATAGTTGAACTTTATCTAGCTCCACAATCGCATAAGATAATAGCAATGGGAAGAATTCAATATCGTCGCCTCTTACATTTAGTAACCAACAAACATCATCAAGGGATGCTATCACATGCACTGTCGCGCCCTCTTTCTTCATCGCTTCCCTAACACGCACTAATTTATCTGCAGTACTTTCCCCTGAATATTTTTCTTCTAAGAAAAATGCTGGTTCTGTAGAAAGAGGCTCACGGTCTGTCCATATTTCATCAATATAGTCAACGGAATATTCAATCTGAATACCCTTTTTCGTTAGAACTTCTTCGAATTCTTGTCCTTCACCCATGGCAAGTACACGTCCATCAAATGCCACTTTACCACCTTCAGGGACATTGCTTTCTAACCATTCAACAATAGTAGGAACCTCTGGTTCAAACATTCTTTGAATACCAACACCGCTTCCTTCCAATTCTCGCTCTGCTTGAAACCAATATCTTCCGTCCGTCCAGAGATACCCTTCCTCTTTTCCTATCACTGCTGTGCCATACGATCCGCTAAATCCTGTAATAAATTTGCGCGCTTTAAAGTGCTCTCCTACATACTCACTTTGGTGAAAGTCAGCTGTTGGTACCACATATGCATCCACACCATTTTCCACCATAATTTTGCGTAATTCTGCTATTTTTTCAGCAACTTTTGTCATCTCATTTTTCCTCCTAGGAATAAAAAATTTTATGTATTTTTATCGATCACATATTGATTTGATTATACCATTAATCCTGTTCATCGTCCATGAAATTAACGCTTCTTAACTCGTTATATTATTAGCAATCTTATGACTATATTTTAGATACTATTTAATAAAATGTAGCAAAAATCGATGCCCCTATTGTGGTAAATAATCCTGCAATTATAATTGCTAAACTACTCATGGCACCTTGCACTTTCCCTAACTCCATCGCCTTCGCTGTTCCCATTGCATGTGATGCTGTTCCAATGGCAATCCCTATGGCTACAGGGTGTTCTATTCGAAATAATTTGCAGGTTTTTTCCGCTACAATATTCCCCAAAATTCCTGTGATTGTGATTGCTGTAATCACGATG
>JAWXVE010000048.1:0-17277 GCA_044425575.1 Eubacteriales bacterium
GGCAGCCTGATACCTCTTCATAAAGATGAGCTGTTCATAGGTCTTCTCTGGTTCCCAGATATCATCTGCATCTAGAAACGCAAGATAGCGCCCGCTCGCTTGTCTAATTCCCTCATTGCGCGCTGCTGCCGGTCCTTGATTCTCTTCCAATTCTATCATATGAATTAGTATCTCAGGATTCTGGTCCTGATATGCCTTAATTACTTCTCTTGTGCCATCTGTGGAACAATCATCTACAACTAAGATTTCTAAATCTCTATATGTCTGTTGAAGAATAGAATCTAAGGTTCGCTCTATGTACTTAACTGCATTATAGGTGGGTATCACCACGCTAACTACTTCACTCATATTGATAGTTTCTCCTAATTAGAATCATTTTACCATATTTTTTTTCATTCGTCATTAAAATAAAAGAAACCCTTTTCAGGGTTACCAAACAAACATGATTTATTCATTGTATTCTCAAATGAAATCTAGTCTAATCTGATCCGCAATTCGAGCAATAAATTCACTGTTTGTAGGCCTTGCACACCCTGTTTCTTTGGAATATGCAAATAAAACTTGAAAACGTTTTGTATCTCCTCTTTCCCAGGCAACTTCAATGGCATTACGAATGGCACGTTCCACTCGACCACCCTCTACTACAAATTTCCTTCCAACAGCAGGGTATAATACTTTCGTTACGCTACTCACCATATCCATATCAAAAGCAGTAAGGACTATGGCCTCTCTTAAATAATGGTAACCTTTTAAGTGGGCTGGAACCCCTAGCTCCAACATTCTCTCTGTTACAATACGCTCCATCTGTGATGATGACATTTCTTCTACTTTCATTTCTTCTACTACCTTTCCGTTTTTGCTTTAATTATTATGTTCCTTTTTCACAGTTACTGCGCTATCATAACATGACATATTTCGATTGTAAATCTTAATTGATTTACATTTTTCGCCAGTTATAGCCCTATTTCTTTATAAACTATTAAAAAAATGACTTATAAGTTACAATCAAGCACTTATATGTCACTTTTCCCTGTTTCTTGTTTATAATAATTTTATATTCTTTCTAATAAATCAACAATTTTCTTAACTGATTGTGCCTCTTCCTTATGGCATACGAGGACTGCATCTTTTGTCTGAGCAATAATGAGATTGGATACTCCAATGGTCGCAATTAATTTATCTGTCGTATAAGCAATACAATCTGTTGTGTCTAATAAGATCGTATTACCAAAGGTGGTATTCCCAGCTTCATCCATTGGTAAAATAGCATCTAAAGCATCGTAACTCCCCACGTCATTCCACCCAAAATCTCCTCGCAGTACAACGACTTCTTTAGCTCGCTCCATAATACCATAATCAATGGATATCTTTGGAATGGTCTTATAAATCTCAGCAATTCGCTCAGATTCATCTACCTTACCATATGCATCCTTAATCATAAGTAAACATTCATAAATATCTGGTAGCAATTGTTTATATTCTTCAAGAATAGTAGATGCTTTCCACAGAAACATACCGCTATTCCAAACATATTCTCCAGATTCTAGATATGCTTTTGCAGTATCTACATCTGGCTTCTCTACAAATTCTTGCACTTGAAACGCATGATTCTCTCCTTCTTCTCCACATTGAATATAACCATACCCAGTGGCCGGAAAAGTAGGCTGAATACCAATTGTAACTAATTGATTCGTATTCTTGGCAATTGAAATCCCTTGTTCTAATACCTCGTGGAATCCATCTAAATCCTTAATAAAATGGTCTGATGGCACTACACACATGACTCCATCTCCATGTTTTACAAGAATTTCCATGGCGGCATATCCAATACAAGCAGCTGTGTTACGTGCTGCAGATTCTGCCAAAATATGATCTTCTAGAAAACGATTTTCGGCAAATTCATGTACCAACTCTACTTGTGTTTCATTGGTTACTACAAAGATATCTTGTGGATTTACAACTCCCAATAATCGGTCAAATGTTTCATTGATCATGCAATCCTTCCCAGAAAGATTCAAAAATTGCTTCGGCAGTTCCTTGGTACTGAGTGGCCAAAATCTAGTACCACCACCACCTGCCATAATAACTCCATATGTTTTCATGTATAGTTCCTTTCACTACCTTATAAACGTGCTGTCTCTACATTATTACAAAACCACTCATAGGCCAACTGGACACCTTCTTCTAAATCTATTTTGTGCTTCCATCCCAATTCGTGCAACTTTGTAACATCCGTTACTTTACGCATGGTTCCATCTGGCATCCCAGAATTCCACCGAATCGTTCCTTCATATCCAACAATTTTCTGTACCGTAAGAGCCAACTCATAGATGCTAACTTCTTTACCCGTACCAATATTAACGTGCTGCTCTCCACTATATTCATTTAACAAAAAGATGCATGCATCTGCCATATCATCCACATATAAGAATTCTCGAAGTGGCTTGCCAGAACCCCAAAGTTCCACTTCTTCTACTTGATTCACCTTAGCTTCGTGGAATTTACGAATCATAGCAGGCATTACATGGGAGCCGTTTAAGTCATAATTATCATGTGGTCCATAGAGATTCGTAGGCATACAACTAATATAATCATGTCCGTACTGTTTGCGATAAAACTTACACATCTCTAGACCTGCTATTTTGGCAATGGCATAGGCTTCATTGGTAGGTTCTAAGGAGCCTGTTAACAGAGCATCTTCCACAATTGGTTGCTCTGCAAGTTTAGGATAGATACACGTACTACCAAGAAATAGCAACTTCTGCACACCCACTTCATGACAAGCATGAATCACATTGCATTGTATTTGCAAGTTCTCATATATAAATTCAGCCGGTTTAGAATCGTTGGCATGAATACCACCCACTTTAGCTGCTGCCAGTATGACTACATCCGGGTGTTCCGTCTCCATAAAATCTAACACCTTGCTTTGATTTAATAGATCTAGTTGTCTATGTGTCTTCCCAATCACATTGGTATAGCCCTTTTCTTGCAGCTTTTTCACAATAGCACTGCCCACCAAGCCATTATGTCCCGCCACATAGATTTTATCAGTTAATTTCATTTTCTCTGCCTTTCTTATATTCCTCACATGTTTGGCCTGCAATTTCTTGCATATCGTGGTCCATCATCATTGTAACTAAGCCCTTAAAATCTGTTTCCCTCTGCCAACCAAGTGCTTTTTCTGCTTTAGAAGCATCTCCCCATAAGAATTCCACTTCTGCAGGGCGGTAAAATTCTGGATTAACGTCTACTAGTAGTTGACCTGTAGTGGCATGGTATCCCTTTTCTTCCACTCCAGTGCCTTCCCATCGAATAGCAATGCCCAGTTGTTCAAATGATGCCTCTACAAATTGGCGAACGGTATATGTTTCATTGGTAGCTAATACGTAATCATCTGGCGTATCTTGTTGTAACATTCGCCACATACCCTCTACATAATCTTTAGCATAACCCCAATCTCTCTTGGCATCCATATTTCCAAGTGATAATTTATCTTGCTTGCCTGCCATAATATTTGCAATGGCAAGGGTAATCTTCTTGGTTACAAAGTTCTCTCCTCGACGTGGCGATTCATGGTTAAATAGAATCCCATTGCAAGCAAACATTCCATACGATTCACGGTAATTTACCGTAATCCAATAAGAATACAACTTTGCCACTCCATAAGGGCTCTTTGGATAAAATGGCGTAGTTTCACTTTGAGGTGCTGTTTCTGGAATCCCTCCAAATAATTCAGATGTAGATGCTTGATAATAGCGACATGTTCCGCCATTTACACGAATAGCTTCTAATAACTTTAAGGTACTAATACCAGTGGCTTCTGCTGTATATTCAGGCACTTCAAAAGAAACACCTACATGGGATTGAGCTGCCAAATTATAGACTTCCGTAGGTTGAATCTGCGCAATTAGCCTCATAAGGTTACTAGAGTCAGTTACATCGGCGAAATGTAGCTGAAATCTTCCACTCTCCGCCTCTGCTTCTATAATGGAATCAATTCTTGAAGTATTTGAAATACTATGACGTCTCATTAGACCATGCACTTCATACCCTTTTTCCAATAATAATTCTGCTAAATAAGATCCGTCTTGTCCTGTTATCCCCGTAATCAGTGCAATTTTCTTCATTACAATCTCCATTTCACTATGATATTTGTTTATTTTGCTCTTCCATTAAGGAGTATACTACTATATAATATCTATATCAATCTAAAATATTGCCCCATTATCGTATTATATTGCCATGAAAGGACCTTATGAATAGTTCACGTTCCGACCGCATATTAATTACCCCTTCTGCACTTGCTAAGAAACAGTACTTGTACGCACAAGAAGTAGGAACACTTGAAAGCCTTCAGCCCCATGTTAGTAAACGTTCCAATTTAATCTCCTACTTATTCTTAATTGTTTTAGATGGTTCTGGAACACTCACCTACGAGAATACAGTGTATCATTTGTGCACAGGACATTGTGCCTTTATTGATTGTCACCTTGACTATGCCCATGAAAGTAGCCGTGAAGAGCCTTGGCGACTAATGTGGGTTCATTTTGATGGAGTGGGGGCTGCTTCGTTTTATAAAACTTACAAAGAATATTCCTTGGAACCAGTATTTTCACCTGCCCATCCAACTGATTTCATTTCGGCGCTTTCTAATTTACACATCTACCATGTCTCGCCTGATTTTTATACGGAGCTAAATACGCATTTAGAACTAACGAAATTAATCACTTTGTGTTTTACCGATAATCATATGAACACTTCAGATTCTTCCATTGATCGCAAGTTGTCTGAGATTTATGATTATTTAAATATTCATTACGCTAAGGTGATTACTTTAGACCAGTTATCCTGCGACTATTATATCAGCAAGTATTATCTTGCACGAGCTTTTAAGAAAAAGTATGGTGTCACTATTATAACAGCCTTATTAAACATACGCCTATCCCATGCAAAGTCTTGTTTGCGCTTCTCTAATGATTCTATTCAAGATATTGCACTCCAATGCGGTTTCCAAGATATTGGCTATTTCATAAAGGCTTTTAAGAAAAAAGAAGGGCTTACCCCTCTTGTTTATCGAAAAAAATGGTAATATGCGAATATTGCTTGTATTTTCGGCAAATATTTCCTATAATAGAAATCGGCGGTTTTATTGCACATTAGAAAGAGGTATTTAGATCTATGGATTTTATAGCAGATTTTATAGGGAACAAAATATTTATTGCATCTTTTTTCTCATGGATAATTGCCCAATTACTTAAGGCCATTATTCACACATTATTATCGAAAAAATTCGTCCCAGAACGATTAGTTGGAAGTGGTGGAATGCCAAGTTCACACTCTTCTACTGTATGTGCACTTGCAACTTCTACTGGCATTCTCTATGGTGGTGGCAGCTTTGAATTTGCAATGGCTATTGTTTTTGCAATTGTGATTATGCATGATGCTATTGGTGTGCGACGAGAAGCTGGTAACCATGCCAAGATTTTAAATGAGCTTATGGAACGCTTATTACACCCTGACACGAACATTACTCCTCAGGAACGATTAAAAGAATTCGTTGGTCACACACCTCTCCAAGTATTTGCAGGAGCAATTCTTGGAATCTTAATTGCAGTTGTAATATGTCTCTAGTGAATCTCATATCTAGAGACTAGGATTACTCATATACTCCACAAGGGCATCTTGCCAACTGGCAAAGCGAATATCTGTGTTGAGACGAAACATATAATTATCTAAGACAGAATAGGCTGGCCTTTTCGTTGGAGCATTGTATTCTTCTGTTGTAATGGCTTCCACTGTAACATTTAGATTGCCAAGGCGAAAGATTTCCTTGGCGAAATCTGCCCAACTGCACTCTCCTTCACAAGTTGCATGGTAAGTTCCATATTCCCTTGTATTCGTTAATGCAACCATGGCTTTGGCCAATTCCTTAGCACTTGTTGGCGTACCATATTGATCCCCTACCACACGCACTTTATCATTGGTCTCTCCTAGGCGCAACATAGTCTTCACAAAATTCTTACCTTCTCCATATAACCATGCAGTACGTAAGATAAAATAACGCTCTGCGAATTCTTTTACAAATAATTCCCCTGCTAATTTCGTTCTTCCATAAACTCCTTGTGGATTTACTTGGTCATATTCTCTATATTGCTTTCCATCATCTCCCGAAAATACATAGTCGGTGGACACATGAACCATCGTCGCACCCACAAGATTGGCTGCAATGCTAAGGTTTCTAGGTCCAATTGCATTAATTCGGTAGGCACTATCTTCCTGTGTTTCACACGCATCTACTGCTGTATGTGCCGCACAATTCATAATGTGCGTTGGTTGTTCTCGCTCTACATACGCAATTACTTCCTCTAACTTAGTAATATCTAGCTCCTGCACATCTGTATTAATCACGACCACATCTTGTTGTCCCTTAACTTCTTCATTAATTGCTCTTCCAAGTTGTCCATTACAACCTGTCACCATAATCTTCTTCATCTATACCTCCATCCTATAACCCATTTCTTTCTATCATAACTTCTTTTTCTTTAATTTTCAATCCCTGCCAAGACTTTATTTCTATTAGAATCTGCTCTTATCTCCTGATTTTGCTAATGGCTTTTCTCATTTAACTATGCTATACTATCTCAGGAATTAAGTTATGGGACTCAGAACATGAGAGTCAGTATACAAACGAAAGGTATGGTTATTATTATGAAAAAACAGTCACTTACTATTGCACTCATTCTATTATGTGCTTGCTTCTCTATTGCTTGTGGTAAGAAGGATGCGACTACTTATGAAATAGATGATGTTCAAACAGAATCCGATTCTGCTAGTACGGAAGATGTAGACCAAGATTCAGACGTGCCGCCTGCAGAAGGCATGGTGCGTAGTGATTTAACGAATGAGTGGATTAGCGAAGAACAAGCAAGTACTAGACCAATTGCAGTCATGATGCCCACAGACGAAGTAGCACAGCCACAATATGGGATTGGAAATGCTGATATCTTATACGAATGTATGGAAGAGGGTTCTATTTCCCGCCAATTAGCAGTGATTGATGATTGGCAAGATCTAGAACAAATTGGAAATGTAAGAAGTTGTCGCCTCTACTACCTCTTTATGGCATGTGAATGGGATCCAATCGTGGTTCATTTTGGCGGTGTATATTATATGAGAGATCGAATTTTAGCAGGTGATATTAATAATATTACAGGAACTTACTCAGACGGTACAACTGAAACAACTGCACCTGGGAATGGTGCTTTTTACCGCACAGATGAGAACGAAGCGCCTCACAACGCCTATGTAAGTGGAGCCAGCCTATTAACTGCCATTGACAGTCTCAATTATGAATTAACAACTAGAGATGAATATTATATCTCTGACCACTTTCAATTCGCTAGTGCTGGAACCACTTCGGACCTATCTGCACTAGAAGGAATTACTGCAATGGATGCCACTGAAATTGATTTCTCTGATGTATTCCCTGTTACTAAGTCCTATCTAGAATATAACGAAGAAGATGGTCTCTATTATAAGTACTTAAATGGTAGTGAACAAATCGACGCTATTACAGGTGAGCAACTAACTTTTACGAATATTATTGTACAAAATACCTATTATGCATACGCACCTGATGATACTTACCTGGTATTCCAAATGCATGATACCACACGTGACGGGTACTTCATTACAGGTGGCCAAGCTATTCATGTGACTTGGACCAAAACAAGTGATTATGAACCTACACGCTACTACGATGATAATGGAGATGAAATTGTGCTAAATACCGGAAAGACTTATATTGCCATAGCACAGTATGATACAGAAGTAATCATTCAATAAAGTAAAAATGCCACACCGGACGGTGTGGCATTTTTACTTCCTAGTACGACAGATTAAGACTGATATTTACGTCCTGCAATCATCAAGATTCCTCCTAAGAAGAAGAGCAAGATAATGGATAGAATCGCATAAGAACTTCTTCCAGATACTCCTTTGACAAATGCATAGAGCGCTGGTCCCATAACGGCTGCAAATTTCCCGAATATGTCGAATATTCCGAAATATTCACTAGACCTTTCCTTAGGTACTAATTTACCAAAATACGAACGTGACAATGCTTGGATTCCACCTTGTACCAATCCCACCATACACGCTAGAACCCAAAAAATCATAAGGGCTTGATTGGTTGTTAAGAATTCTTCTTCAATACCGTACCCCATGACAAATGCCACAAGACAAATAACAAAGTAAATTCCAATGGAAATAGTGAGTAGGTTAAGTGTTCCCACCTTTCCCGCTATTTTACCAAAGAGAATGGCACATGGGAATGCGATTAATTGTGTGACCATGAGTGCGACAATCATACCATTAGAATCAAGTCCTAAAGTTGTACCATAGGCAGTGGACATATTAATGACCGTATTTACTCCATCGATATAGAAGAAATATGCCAACATAAAGAGTAACAACCCTTTATTGCCTACCATTTCACCCAACGTTTTTCTAATGGATGTAAAGGAATTATGAACGAGCCTTCCAGGTGGTAAATCCACGCCGTGCTTTTGCGTGCAATTCTTCAAGAGGGGAATGGAGAAAATCGTCCACCAAACAACTGCAATTAGAATGGATATTTTCACTGCGGCTACCATCTCAATACCAACAGACGGCCCAAATGTTAACAAGACAATGGCCACTAGAAATGGGATGGTACTCCCTCCAATATATCCCATGGAAAAACCCCATGCTGACACTTGGTCCATGCGTTCATCTGCAGTCACATCTGTTAGAAAACTATCATAGAGCATGCAAGAACAGCTAAATCCAATGTAAGAAAAGATAAATCCCACCAGCATAAGCTGCCACACATTGACAATGGCACAAACTCCTGTAAATAGAATTCCAATGACTAGAAATACCGTAAAGAGCTTCTTCTTCATTCCTCGGTAGTCCGCAATAGAGCCCATAATAGGGGAGACAATCGCTGCAATTCCTGTTGCAATTGACATTCCAATACTCCACCAAAAATCTGCTCCTTGCAGTGTACCAGTACATACGCTAGCAAAATAAATAGGGAAAATTGCAGCTAACATTATTGTAGCAAATACCGAGTTAGCCCAATCGTATGCAATCCAACTTTTTTCTTCTTTAGTAAATTTCATTGAGTCCCTCTTTTCCAACTACCACGCCTTCAAAATTATGCTGCGTAGCCTTACGAAATACTTCTTCCGTGGTATTCTTATCTCCATACAGATGAATCAATTCACATGCATCTAATATAGCTTTTTGAAAACACGGAACAAGTGCAGTGGTATAAGGATGCTCTACAAACCTTGGTACGCACAAGGAGGTATACATACCTTTTTTACCTGTAAGACGCTCGATTATGGTCATCACCACTTTATAATCTAATATCTTATTCATACAACGCATCCAAATTGCGGCTTCGCGTAATTCCTTCTTCGTCACTTGAGAATATACTTTCTTCAGTACCCCCACATGAATGTGTTTGCATGGCAACACGCTGTATCGTTTCTTAGAAATATGATATTCGTTTATAATCAAACGGTCTAGAGAAGATTCCATCAATTGATGCTTCTCTGGTGTGGGTGCATACTCATTTACATAAGGATGTGCCTGTCGATCTAAGGCATAATGACAACACACTCCCATAATATAAGCCGTACGCGCTTTATCTTCTAACTTTCGTATCTTATACAGATGATTCAGAAACACAGGAGCTTCTTCGCTGTGCAACATATGTCCATGGGAAGACACCCTATTCTTGCCATATGGGCGGTAGAAGAATAATAAGTCTGGTCCCTGTGTACCTAGATCAAACATCTCCCGATGTTGGTTAATAAGATTACGCTCTTTTTGGTTTAATTGTTCTAATACAAGTTTTCCTAATTGATAATGAGTCATTACTGCTGGCATATTGAGTAGCACCTATTCCTTTACTTTATAGTACCATGGTATCATAAATATTACTTATGATACCATGGTACATCCTTGGTCAAATCTATCCTTGTTCACTCATGCCATTTTGAATACTTCTTCCTATCCTCTTGGCAATAAATCGTTTTACAGGAGAAATACGTGCCTCTTGGTAGTAATCCTCCTCCGTCCAATTTCGTTGTTCCCAATATGGCTTGTCCTGTGTTAGTACATGAAGTGCTAAGGCTTTCTGCACTTGGAAATTAATTAGGTTCTTCAAAGTTGGCTTATAAGATTCAGGGTTCTGCAAAAGCTCTAGAAAATACGCTACTTCGCTCGTTTCCACAGGCTGATCCATGTTTCTAATGTTGCGACCAATGGAACCCGCTTGCATAGCACCCCATTGTTCTGCCACACTTTCCAAGTAATCTAGGGTGTCCTGTAAGCCAGAACCCATGGTTGTAGACACAGCAAGAATCGGTTTATTCGCTAGTGGCGGGCAGTGAAACCAGCAACACGTTCGATCTATGAATGATTTCATCCTTCCCGACACTTGACGTAAATAAACAGGGGAACTTAGAATAATACCATCTGTTCGTTTCATTTCTCCAAGCAAACCTGCAATATCATCATGCTCTCCACAGGTTCCCCCTGTCATACATTCTTCACACCCAATACAATCACCTATCACATAGTCATGCAAAGATACAAAGCGTACATGTACATTAGCTGCTTCTAAGATTGTTTTCACTTGCATTAATAGGGCATACGTATTTTTCTTCCTTCTTCCCCCATGTATCATAAGAACTTCTTTCATCTCAATAACCATGCCTTTCTGAATATCTGCAATTTGGACTCGCAAGAAACAAAATTGCAATGTCACCAAGTGACATGTGAAAAATTCATTTTACAACCTAACTTCTTCCTTCATTATATACCAATTTCTTGTAAATGACTAACATTATTACGAATCTTTTTCAAATTGTAAACGCAATTTCTGCAATGCCTTCTTCTCTAATCGACTTACATAACTTCTGGATATCCCTAGTTCTCTTCCTATCTCTCTCTGGGTAACTTCCTCACCTGTAATAAGACCGTATCGCTTGGTAATAATCTCTAATTCTCTTTCTGTCAAAGTAGTTGAGAGCATGTTATGCAACCTCTGAATATGATGGGCAAGTTCCATTTGTTCCACTATATCTACTTGATCTTGTTCCACCACGTCTAAAAGGCTAATTTCATTTCCTTCTTTATCGGTTCCAATAGGTTCATAAAGAGAAACTTCTCGCAAAGTTTTCTTCTTAGCACGCAATCGCATAAGCAGTTCATTTTCTATGCATCTAGCTGCATAAGTGGCTAATTTACTCCCCTTACTTGCATCAAAAGAATCTACTGCTTTAATAAGACCAATGGTTCCAATAGACAGTAAATCTTCCATATCTTCTGAAGCATTTTGATACTTTTTCACAATATGTGCCACCAATCGAAGATTTCGCTCGATTAATGTTTCTTTTGCCTCTTTTCTAAGCTTGGCATCGTCACTTTGCATATTTCTCAAATAGTAAATTTCTTCTTCGCTTGATAATGGTTGTTGAAAAGCTTTCAAAGAGATTCTCCTAAGGTATATTTACCCTAGTTTATGCAAAACTGCCCATTAAAGTGCCTTTCCTATTAAATTCTCATCCGAAATATTAACGAGAAGTCACCAACGCTATATATCTACCGTCCAATTATAATTCCCTTCTATATCTTCACTTGATAATTTGACAATTAAAACTCCGTCAATCATAACTACACTTCCAGCATCCGGAAAATTCGGCAATGCTCTTACTGCTTCCATAGTCAAATAAGTATCTAATAACTCCGCATGCCCCTCATCCTCACATATGTAATTAATAGGATAGGCTAATACATAGTCAAAATACCACTCGTACATGCCCCTTACTGTAGTGCTCATGGTATACGATTGACCAGTACCACGAGTCAGCGTTTCAAACCCTTCTCTAACTTGATAGAATTCTGAATCATACATAGCGAGAGAGCCTACGGTAATCACAGGCGTTTCACCCATGACATAGCCTTCTGTTTGTTCCATTCGATCAATCACTCTCGTCATAGTACTCAACGTGGTGTCATATTTCAATTGAGTTGTTACATAGATTTGATTGGCCATAATAATATTGTTCCAAACAATGATTCCGATAAGAATAGCCACTGCCCTTGGTGCATAAACACAACTAATTTTGCAACTGTTCCCCTCACTATTTCCATCCATAAACCCATCTGGGAATAAGAGAATCAAAAGTAGATAAAGGCAATTAAAAGAAGTCTTCATCAAATCATGAAAGTGTCCTTCTGCTACAATACACATGAATCCCATGGTAAGCGGCAAAATCACAAGTAATCCAATTAGCATCAGTATAGACTTCCCATCTAATTGATTCTTCCGAATCTTGGCTAACAAACCAAGGATAATTAGAATACAGATCATCCCATTACAGATTCCTACGCCTGTGACACTAATTGCAATTGGCTTAAAGTAATAAACCCCCAAATGCGCAATCATTCTTTCTATGTAATCGAATAACCCCGTATAATCATAACCCAAAACTGCCATACTGCTATTGCCACTTGTAAAATCTTGCATTCCATATGCTACTAACGTCGCATAATTAATCGCATAATATAAGAAAAATGATCCTATGAGTGTAACAATTGCTTTCCCAATTAAACTACCTAATTCTTTATGGCTACTACCATTTAATACCTTTTGTATTAATAGAATACACCCTATAGTTAAGGTTACTTGTAGAAAGGCCGGGTATGTACCAAGCATAATAACAATCAGCGGAATTGCCAACCACTGCCCCCACTTTCTATAACGTTCTAATAGGTATACGGCATATACCGAGCAAAAAAATGCAAACATATCCCAATCTACATCATGTATATAAGCAGCATTTAATAGAATAACGGTTAAATTCACCGTAAATACTCCACAGACAAGTATTTGCCTAATCGAATCTTTTATTTGAAAAAGTGTAATGATACAATAGTTTGCCAACCCAATAAATACCAAAGACAGTAATCCAATTAACCACGGAATTACAATATCCCCGCGTATGAGCATATAGATTGGGTACATAAATCTTCCTAGACCAATTTTCCAAAGGTTATCATCTCCTTGGTGGATGGTTAATGCATCGTGTACAAATGGTGTAGAAAAATAACAATACGCATGAGCGACTAGACCAATTCCTATTGTGATTATCAAGATTTTTATCATTGGGTGATTTCTATATTTTTGTTCCATATTAAGTTTCACGCCTTTCCATTTTATTCTTCTATACTATAGCTTATTCCACTTGAATACGCAATCATTTTCCCATCTTCTCATTCCCATGGGAATGCCCATACATATTTACTTTTCACAACTATCTATGCTATATTAACAATAGAAGTAACTTGCACAAAACCCATCATCTGAATTGGAGAACGACTATGAAAGAACGCAAGAATGAAGAAATTGCTATTACGCCATCTCATCTAACGAAAGAACGTACGCAAATAGGTTTGGAAGATTTGCCTAATATTTACTTTGGACATACTAGATTAGCTCGGTCACCTATGATTACCATCCACCTTCACCACGCTGTTGTCGTGGAAGCCTTAGAATATGGCGTAGCAATGGCTATGAAGCGTTATTTACTATTAAATCTAAAAGTGATAAAAGGTGAGGATGATTACCAATTTGCATGGAATGAACAGAGTGTATTAGTAAAACACATGGCTTTTGGTGACCATAAGATTCACGGTGCCAATACCAACAAGTTCCCTTGGCTGGTGTCGTATTATGAGAATTATTTCGTATTTAGCTTTAGTCACGCCCTATTTGATGGGGTAGGTGCTTTTGAAGTTATTAAGACAATCTTATACTACTACGCACAGAAGCAAGGCGTGTCTATAGAAGATGTAGGAACGATTAAAACTGTGCAGGATGAGCTAGAGCAAGCTCTTATGAAAGAAATGCAACTCTCTCTAGAATCTTATCACGATAAAACAGTGACTCCTTTTCCAGAAAAAGCACTACAAGCTCCTAATCACATAGCACCAGATCACTTAATTGCAGATGAGGAACTGAGTACTTGTCATCGCATTACCATAGATGTGGATACTCTTATACCTGCCATTAAACGATATGAGACTACACCGTTTGCTATTTTAGTGCCTGTATTTGCTCGTTCCATTCAACCTTTATATGATTGCGACAAGCCTGTTATTCAAACACAGACTGTTGTAAATTGTCGCCCTGTTGTACAATCGCGCACTTTACGAAATTGCATTGAATTAGCAGGAATTGATTATAGTTCAGAGAAAATGGGTGAGATGTCCATTGCTTCTGTTGCTACGATTTTTCGTTCGATTTTAGATGTGAAGATGAATCCTGACAACCTAGTTGCCACTATGACAAAACATTACGAAGGTCTCTCTCCCCTCTGGAAACTTCCACTGGACGCAAGAGTTGACCTACTTGGTCAAAGTGTTGCTTCTAGAATGGACTCTGCGTTTATCTTTAGCTATACAGGAAGAATTCAATTGCCACCAGAACTAGAAGCATTGGTGTCCAACTTCGAAATAGCGGTTGAAACTTCCATCTCTCCATTTTTAGTGGAGGCCATTGGCTACGAGAATAAATTAACTTTAGTGGTAACCAATCGCCTGAAAGATACTTCCTACCTTGACCGTGTTGTTACTGCCCTTGGAGAATTATCCATTAATTGCACGCTAGAGCATATTGGTCATTTACCAGATTGTATCTACAATCCAACGTCCTAATCGAATAAGATGGAGATGGTATTAAACTTGAATACCATCTCCATTTTCTATGATTTTACACATCGCTCTGGACCGCCTTCCATAACTGTTATTAACTTTTATATAGATTCTTCTTCCACAGCTTCTATGTATCTGCATTTAGGATAACTAGCACATCCCCAGAATACATTGCCTGCATTATCACCTCTCTTTGCCACACGTTGGACCATTTCGCTGCCACATCTACCACATATTTTTCGAGGAATATTGAGCGAAATATTTCCTTCAACACTAACTACTTCATTTGCACTGCATAGTTCTTCTACAGTTGGTTCTAAAGCTTTCTCAACATCTGCCGTTACAGTAATCTCTTTTGCTGATGCTTCACATCCATGTTCAGGATTATCTACAAGTTTTCTATATTGTTCCATATAGTTTCTTGGGTTTTTCTTACCAGACTGTAAGTAAAAAGTAGCAATTGCTTTCATCTGTTTTTCACTTATTAATTCTTTCGAAGTGTTATGATTTTTCATAAATCGTACCAACTGGTCTACACTAATAATTTTATCCTTAATATCTTTGGGTGCACATTTAACATTAATTTTGCCAGTTGGATTTGCCATTACCACAATAGAGAGATATTTATTTTCAAAATTGTTCTCAAAGAAGTGTTGTGTAACTATATTCTTGCTAGCTTTTCTCACTTCTTTAATCACCTGTAAATGTCGTTCACATTGAGTAATAGGCGAATATATCTTTCTTGTTTCTCTGCCTATCTTACGCATAAAATCTCCAGTGGATTCTACTACTACGTCACCATACATGTTTTTACATTCTATAATATAATGTTTATCTCTCGTAATAATAAGAAAATCTATTTGTGCACTTAATCCTTCGTACTCTAGATATAAGTCTTGAAGAACCAACATGGGGATACCACTATGCTTTAATTCGTATATGATGGCCTCTTCTCCCTTTAATCCATATTCTAGATTTCTAATCTCTTGCTCTAAGTTTTTGGTATGTTCACCACTTACTTTCCCAATAATCCGCTGTAGTTCACCAATATCTTCTTGCATGGTAGTTGTTTCATTCATAAACTGTGCATTTTTAATTTGGTCAAATAATCCCATCAATTATTACCTCCTCCACATATGGTATTTTATTATACTCTTCCTCGTAGACTGACACATTATTATACCATGATTTATAGAAATATGGAAATCATGATATCAAATAGTCAAAAAGACATTCTCTAGAATATTCTAAAGAATATCTTTTAATTGCCCTTATCTAAGGTAAAGTCCCGCCAACCTCATGTCTTCATCAAAGGTAATGCGATAAGTAACATTGGTGTTCTCATATACAACTGTCACTTCACACACTGCATAGTGATGTCCAAATTGTGTCATATCTGTCATGTAGATTGTTCCTACTGACACTTGCTCTCCCCAATTGGTTGCAATCTGATTCTTAGCATCTTCCACTACTTGGGAGGTCTCATCCCACTTCATCTGTTCTATAGAAATGCTTTGCAAGGCTTCATAATCTTTCTGGTCTAGTAGCTCAATAACTATGTTTAGGGTACTTTCTACTTCTTCTTGAACAAAATATTCACTTTCTTCTATGCTAGTCATTCTTGGAATCCATACCCATATAGCTGTAACCAGTATTATGATTACGGCCAGCAAGATACCCACTATTAGAAAGATGCGGTTCCTCTTATACGCCACCTTGTCAGTTTCCGATTGATTCTCGTTAAAATCATCTATCACTTCTTGAACTGATCCCATTTGTAATAATATACCCTCAATGGATTCACCAGAATTCTTACGTTCTGCTATATCTGCCTCTAGTTGTTTGCGAATATCCTTCTTCCTAGTTCTAGTACTCTTAATCCCTCGTAATATGGCATTCACATATTGTTGCTCATTCATGTTCTTCCCCTCCTATCATCTCATTGACACAGTGTGAAATCTGATTCCACGACCGTTTGATCTCTCCAAGCACCTGCACTCCCTCCTTGGTGATCTCATAATATTTACGGGGTACTTGTTTCCCTTCTCCCTCTTTCCAGTTACTTACTACAAGTAATTCATCTTCTAGACGGTATAAGACTGGATATAAAGTTCCATCTTTCAACACAATAATCTCTCCACTCTGTTCCTTTAGTTCTTGGATAATCTGATAACCGTATTTAGGACCTACTTGTAGAAGGTTTAGAACAAGCATATCTAGAATGCCCTTTTTCAATTGCCGCTGGTATTTATCGTTCATGACTTTATCTAGTCCTCCCCGTGCTTGTGAATCCAACACTTTTATTGGTTATGCAATGTACTTTGTATAACCAAGTATATGGTATCACATTGGATTTCTATTTGCAATAGGAATTCTGATACTCTCAACTTCCTGAAATTTTGACACTAAATAAAAATAAAACCAAATAAAGTCCAGTAAAATCAACAAATCTATTGATTTTTCTGGGCTTTTAGTGTATACTATTCTTAGTGGGTATACCCA
>JAWXVE010000003.1:0-61197 GCA_044425575.1 Eubacteriales bacterium
AATGCTATTGAAAATAGCAACAAAAGTATGGAGGAAATCATAGCATTTATTAATGGGAGTGAGACTGAATAAGGAAAAAACTTCCACGAGAGTTAATTTTTCGTGGAAGTTAACATTATAGATATCTAGATATTATTGTATTGCTTACCTGCTATATATTGACTTATTTTGGTTATAATTGAATATTATTGGTATTTATTTACAAAAATTAGTAGACATCATAAAAAGTCTTATGATATAGTAGACTCTAATAGGGTTAAAAAGTAGTAAGAAATAAGAGAGGATTGTTATTATTATGGGGAAATATTTTGGAACAGATGGATTTCGCGGGGAAGCAAATGAAGTGTTAACTGCGGAACACGCACATAAGATAGGTAGATTTCTAGGATGGTATTATGGCGAGTTGAAGAAGCAAAGCGGAGATTCTACACCAGCCAGAATTGTAATAGGCAAAGATACAAGACGTTCTAGTTATATGTTTGAATATACATTAGCTGCGGGACTTACTGCTTCAGGAGGCGATGCATACTTGTTACATGTGACAACTACACCATCAGTGGCTTATATTACAAGAGTAGATTCTTTTGATTGCGGAATTATGATTTCTGCAAGCCACAATGCTTATTATGACAATGGGATTAAATTAATCAATGGTGCTGGAGAGAAGATTGAAGATCGTGTCATTGACTTAGTAGAAGCTTATATCGATGGACATTTAGAGGTGTTTGATAAGAAGTGGGATAACATTCCTTATGCAAAAGATGCCGCAATAGGGCGCACAGTTGACTATATTGCGGGGAGAAATCGATATATTGGTTACTTAATATCCTTAGGGATATATTCTTTTAAAGGAATTAAGGTAGGTCTAGATTGTGCAAATGGGAGTGCCTGGAATATTGCTAAGGCTGTATTTGATGCACTAGGTGCCACAACTTTTGTGATAAATGCAGAACCTACTGGTACTAATATTAATGATAATGCAGGATCCACACATATTGAGAATTTGCAGAAGCTAGTTATTGAGCAAGGACTAGATGTGGGATTTGCTTATGATGGTGATGCGGATAGATGCCTATGCGTGGACGAAACAGGTGCGATTCTTACGGGTGACCATATCTTATACATTTATGGACGATATTTAAAAGAACAGGGAAAGCTTGTATCTAATACAGTAGTTACAACAATTATGTCTAACTTTGGACTGTACAAAGCCTTTGATGAACTAGGTATTGAATATGCTAAAACAGCGGTAGGAGATAAGTACGTCTATGATTATATGGCAGCTAATAATAATTGTATTGGTGGAGAACAATCAGGTCATATTATATTCTCGGAATATGCTTCTACAGGGGATGGATTGCTTACAAGTCTTAAGATGATGGAGGTTATGAAAGCAATGGAAGCACCAATGAGTAAATTGACAGAACCACTGAAGATGTATCCACAAGAACTTGTGAATGTTCGTGTATATGATAAAACTATTGCACAAGCTGATCATGATGTCCAAGCTGCTGTTAGAAAAGTGGAGGAGCTATTAGGAAATACAGGACGTATTCTAGTGCGTGAGTCAGGTACTGAACCAGTGGTGCGTGTTATGGTAGAGGCCAAGACAAAGGATTTATGCAATGCATACGTGGAACGAGTTGTTTGCATATTACGTGATAAATGCCATATTTGTGACGAACCATAATAAAATACGTATGTGTGCATCGAACGGCCTACTAGAGAAGGTGAGGATGCATTATGTGTGGAATTGGTCATACCTTTTACAAAAGTGTGAGAACCCATTAGGGGGCATTAATTAGCAGATTTAGAGGAATGATCCATGAGAAAGGAAAGAGGAATGATGCAAGCAGAAATCAAAGAATTATTCGACTTAGAGCATACAATGGCAGGAAAGTACTTAATGGAATACACTTATCCATGGGAGGCATTAGCCAGACTGAGTGATGCAATTTATGAAATTGGGAATAACCTTTCCGGTGATGATTATCATAAGATAGATCAAGATGTATGGATTCATGCAACGGCTAAGGTTGCAAAGAGTGCTAGTATTACAGGGCCATGTATCATAGGTGCTTATTCAGAAGTGCGCCACTGCGCCTATATTAGAGGGTCAGCTCTTGTGGGTGCCCATTGTGTAGTGGGGAATTCAGTAGAACTTAAGAATGTAATCTTATTTGATCATGTACAAACACCACACTACAATTATGTGGGAGATAGTATCTTAGGGCATTATGCACACATGGGGGCAGGCTCCATTACATCTAATGTAAAAGGGGATAAAACATTGGTAGTAATACAAGATGGAGAAGAACTTTATGAGACAAATCGTAAGAAAGTAGGCGCATTCTTAGGTGATTATGTAGAGGTAGGGTGCAATAGCGTACTGAATCCGGGAACAATTATTGGGCGTAGAACTAGTATTTATCCACTGACAAGTATGCTGGGTGTGATAGGGGAAGATTGTATCGTAAAAAGCATGAAAGATATAACTCCACGAAGATAAGCATTTACATTATGAAAAAGTTAGACTATAATAAGAATGATTCCTATTAATATTTTATGGTAGTAGAGATCATTCTTGTTAATTTTGGTTGAAAAGAGGTTAGTGTGAATCAAATTACAGATGTGGTTAGTATGATGCGAAGAGCATTAAATACTTTAGATTATCGGTTAATTGACCATGGAGAGCGAGTGGCATATTTAGTCTATAAAATATTGCAAAAGGATCCCCAATATAGTGAGTTACAATTACTGAAAATTTGTTACCTAACACTATTTCATGATATCGGAGCATATAAGACAGAAGATTTAGATTCTCTTAGTGGTGCAGATACACTATTTCAATTTGAAATAAGCAATACAATGAAACATTCTATTTATGGATATTTATTTCTGCAACAACATGAATTTTTTCAGGATTATGCAGATGCAGTGCTATTCCATCACTTCTTCTATGAAAAATTGCTTAATAGCGATTGCAAGAACAAAGATATTGCATCTGCAATTTTTATTGCAGATCGGTTAGATTTAATGATCACAAAGGGAAAGGTACAGACCATAGAGCAAGCATTGTTTTTTCTAAAGAATCCTGTGTTTAATCAAGAATTTTGTGAACGACTTTGGCAGTTAGAGTCTAGTGAAGGTGTTATTGCTAAATCTTTAGACCGTACATATTTAGAAGAGATTGTACAATTTCTTAATACCACATTACCTTGTCCTAAACGTATACATGCATTGGTACATATTCTTCCTCATGCAATTGATTTTCGCAGTGAATATACCGTTACGCACACAGTCGCTACGGTGATGATTTCTGTTATGCTTGCGCAATATTGTGGATTGTCAGAACAAGAAAAGAGTGATATCTATTTAGGTGCATTACTTCATGATGTTGGTAAAATTGCCATTACACAATCTATTCTAGAGAAAGATACCAAATTAAATGATTATGAATTTACAGCTATGAAAGATCATGTTATCTTAACCCATCGAATATTAAATGGTTGTGTAAGCGAACAAGTACTCCAAATAGCAGCTCGCCACCATGAAAAGTTAGATGGTACAGGTTATCCAGATGGATTAACCATTGAAGATCTTACCATTTCAGAACGTATTGTAGCAGTAGCAGATGTATTAAGTGCATTAATGGGTAAGCGAAGTTACAAAGAGCCTTTTACAGAGGAGAAGGTAAGAAGTATTATGATGGATCTGTCCAACGAGGGAAAGTTATGTGCTCATGTTATTGACCAAGCCCTGATACATTATGCAGAACTTGAAAATAATGTAATGACAATTAGCAATGAGGCACTAGATAAATATCGTATTTTACAAGAGAAGTCAGATGGATTATTCGAAAAGTATGGCCATTAGAGTCCGAAGATATAGCAAGTTTAGGTAGAGAGAAGGGATATGAGATGAAGTTAGAGGGAAGCCATACATTAGACAATATTCAAAAATCATTTGAAGGGGAGAGTAGAGCCATTGTACGCTATTATATTTATGCGGATATTGCTCGAAAAGAAGGGCGAGAAGAAGATGAAGAATTATTTCTTAAGATGGCAAGAAATGAAATTGAGCATGCAAAAATCTGGTATCAATATATGGAGGATATGAAAGGTGATACAACCACCAATCTAAGAATTTCGGCAGGAAATGAAAATGCAGAATGGAAAGATATGTACCCTGAATTCGCACAAGCGGCAAAAGAGGAAGGGTTTTTAGAAATTGCAACGTTATTTGAACGAGTGTCATCCATTGAGTGTGACCACGAACGTAGATTTCTTGAACAAAGTTTAACTACACTTGAAAATGCATCTCAAACAGTACACACGAATGAAGTTCAGCATTATTGCATATTCTGCGGATATGCTTCCTATGAAACTTTGTCGGTATGTCCAGTATGCGGTGGGGAAGATGCATTTGACACCTGAATCATCATTAAGATATTAAGGGGACTGTTAGCACAGTCCCTATTATTATACATCATAGAATTCTATAATACGGTCAAGCCTAGAAGTCATGTTACCAAGTAATTGATCTAAGATTGTAAGTGCAACCATGGATTCCACCACCACAACAGCTCGAGGTACAATGACAGGATCATGTCTTCCCTTAATAGAAATCTCTTGTATTTCACTTGCTTTATTAAGTGCACATTGCGAAGCTGAAATAGAAGGTGTTGGCTTAATGGCAGCACGTAAAATCAAGTCACTTCCATCACTAATACCACCTAAAATGCCTCCGGCATGGTTTGTTTCTTTGCTGATAGCTCCTAATGCATTGGAGAAATAGGTATCATTGTTACTAGTGCCTGTAGCAGTAGCAGCAGCAAATCCATCTCCAATTTCAAATCCTTTTACAGAACCAATAGAACATACAGCTTTTGCAAGGTTTGCACTAAGCTTTTCAAAACAAGGCTCACCAATGCCAGCAGGAAGGTGTTTTACTACACATTCAATTACGCCACCTGAAGAATCTTGTGCCTGCATACATGTCTCAAGATAAGCAGCGGCCTCTGTGGCAGCAACATCATCAGGCATATAGAGGGGATTATTTGAAATGGATTCAACTGTAAAACGTTTGGGGTCAATACTAATAGGTCCAATGGATTTGGTATATGCCATAACAGAAATTCCAAGAGTCTGTAATATCTTAGAAGCAATAGCACCGGCTATGACTCTTCCAATGGTTTCTCGTCCAGAAGAACGTCCACCACCTCGGTAATCTCGAAATCCATATTTCATGTCATAAGTATGATCGGCATGTCCTGGTCGGTAATAGTTAGCAATTTCACTATAATCTTTGGAATGTTGGTCTTGATTCATTACCATGACACTAATAGGAGTGCCTGTTGTTTTCCCCTCAAAAGTTCCTGATAATATCTTACCACAATCACTTTCTTTACGTTTTGTTGTGAATCTAGATTGTCCAGGTTTTCTGCGATCAAGATATATTTGGATATCTTCTTCGCATAAATTCAACCCTGCCGGGCAACCATCAATGACTACACCAATGCCACCACCATGTGATTCGCCCCATGTTGTTATTTTTAAAATTGAACCTAATGTAGAACCGTACATAATAATCTCCATTCTTTTCTATTATTGGTGTTGATACCTAATCCATTATTAAATAAAATTCACTAGATAAGTATAGCTATATAATTAGCGGTTTGATTGGTAGATGCCGTCCGCAGGGTAACCACCACGTAACTTCTGCATACTACGCTGTACAGCATCTTTGGAATTCTTCCAATCTGCATCGCGATTTAAGTAATCAAACTTTGCAACTAACCACGAAACATCTTCTGACATGCGTGTCATATTATCTTCCATTAACTTCATGGTTATTTGGTAAAATGTAGATTTCATATCACCTTGCAAATTCGTATCTGCTGTAGCACATAGATCCTTATAATGTGTAAGACAGAATCCTTTGCTGTTCGATACGGTGGTGCGGAATTCCTCCTCTGACTTATATAAGTAGAAAAAGGTATCTAAGTAGCGATGAAAAGTATCTGCTAGGCGTTTGCATACATAACAAGATTCTTCTGTTTGTGTAAGCCAATTTACTATAGTATTATGATTGTTTGAAGCAGATTTCTTGCTAAAAAGTGATGTTTTAGGAGATTCAAAAGTCTTAAATTGCTTCTGCAGCTCTTGCAATACTGCCTCATAATGAGTCTTTAAAATCCAACCGTTACCCAGTGTATTTCCATAATCAAACATTTTCTTAAGATGTAGTTGGCAGAATCCCTCAGAATCAGTTGTGGCTCTCACGTCACTTTCCATATAGGAAGAACCGCTACCTAGTAAAAAATCAAGTAGGTCTTGTTCCAATTTACGCTCGATAAAACAAAATGGACATTCATCATGGGCATTAAAGGCATCTATTAATGGTATGGTATATAATTTCTCTTTCATCGTTATTCCTACCTTTCCTTCTTGGTAATCCTTTCTTAGTATAGCATGAGAGGAATGTGTCACGCAATTAGGACTTTGAGAATTATTAAAAGATAACTAGTTGCCTTATCTTTCATTTAAAATAGTAGAATTTGCAAGTATTTTTTAAAAATAGTATAATGGATAAAAATCAGATAGTAGTTAGGAGAGAAAACGTGATAATTGATAGCCACGCACATTATGATGATGATGCATTTACAGAAGATAGAGAGGAACTATTGCGAGGATTGCCAGAGGCTGGTATTGAAGCAGTGGTGAATATTGGAGCGAATATAGAGCGTTCCAGAGAGAGTATTGCACTCAGTGAACAATATGCACATGTGTATGCAACTGTGGGCGTTCATCCAGATGATATTGGAGAGTTAAGCCTAGAGAAGATAGAAGAACTTAGAGAATTAGCAAAGCATAAAAAGGTAGTTGCCATTGGAGAGTTTGGGCTAGATTATAGTAGAGAGGAGCATGACAAGGAGATACAGAAGAAATGGTTTCAGGCACAACTAGAGTTAGCTCTAGAATGTAACCTACCAATTGTGATACATTCTAGAGATGCAGCAAAGGATACCTTAGAGATGTTAAAAGGACCATATGGAAAGGGACAGAGAGGTATTATTCACTGCTATTCTTATTCAGTAGAAGTGGCAAGAGAATTCCTTAAACTTGGTTATTCTTTTGGAATTGGCGGAGTTGCTACTTTTAAAAATGCAAAGAAGCTAAAGGAAGCCATTGCAGAGATTCCGCTAGAACGTATTGTCTTAGAAACAGATTGTCCCTATCTGGCACCAACACCATATCGAGGCAAGCGAAATGATTCAACCTACTTGCCCCTTATCGCAGAAGAAATTGCTACCATTAAGGAGATAGATGTGGAAATGGTTATACAAGTAACTACGAAGAATGCCAGAACCATTTATCAGTTGAACGAATAGAAAGAGAGCCATATGCCATTATTATCAAATCCAAAGAGTACTATAGAGATTCTGCAAAAATATAATTTTCATTTTCAGAAAAAGTTTGGCCAAAATTTCTTGATTGATGCTAATATCTTAGAGAAAATCGTAGATTCCGCAAATATTACAGAAGAAGATCTTGTCATAGAGATTGGGCCAGGAATTGGGACCATGACACAATATTTAGCCAGAAGGGCAAGACAAGTGATTGCCGTTGAAATTGACAAGGTACTCATTCCAATCTTAGAGGATACCCTGGTGGAGTATGATAACGTAATGATTATGAATGAGGATATCTTAAAGGTCAATATTAATGCATTAGCCGAGCAGTATAATGAAGGAAAACCCATTAAAGTAGTAGCCAATTTACCTTACTATATTACAACGCCAATTATTATGGGATTATTTGAGAGCAAGGTACCCCTTCATAGCATTACCATTATGGTGCAAAAAGAAGTAGCGGATCGCATGCAAGTAGGACCTGGGACGAAAGATTACGGTGCTTTATCTTTAGCTGTGCAATATTATGCAAAGCCAAAGATTATAACCCATGTTCCAGCAACTTGCTTTATGCCAAGGCCCAATGTAGATAGTGCTGTGATTCAATTAGAAAAGTATGAAGTACCTCCAGTTGAAGTGTCCAGCGAGAAGCTTTTATTTCAACTAATACGTGCATCTTTTAATCAAAGGCGTAAGACCTTAGTGAATGGCATTATAAATGCCTCTTTTCTAAATATTACGAAAGAACAAATATTAGAGGTATTAGAGCAAATGGGATTGCCATCCACAATTCGAGGGGAAACATTTACATTAGAGCAATTTGCTAAACTTACGAATCTGCTAGATTTATAGGAAACTGAAGTAAAACCATAAATTTTCTTGACAATTCCGTTAGCCAATGCTAATCTTAAAGAAGTTAGCAAGTGCTAACCTGTTTATAGTGGATGATAAGGATGGAGATTGGAATGTCAGCAGAAGTAGTAGTTCGGTTTTGTGCCCCTACCATGGCGGGACTAAAAGTAGCCAATTTATTTACTCATAAATATGCAAGCAAAGAAGAGTTAGAGCATCATATAGCATATTACAATCAATTGCTAAATGCCAAAGGACTTTATTTTGAAGTGTTGCGATACGAGAATGGATTAGCCCTAATCTATGTGTATCGAAAGAGAAAATTACGGGAAATTCTTAAAAATAGAGAGGCTAGGGAAATTTTACTGCAATATGGCTATGATGAGTATGAGATTGAAGCAACACTCATGGTACTCAAAGAGCATTTGCAGCAGTCCGAGTTTCCTCATGAAATTGGTGTATTTTTGGGATATCCTTTAGCAGATGTGAAGGCTTTTATTCGAAATAATGGTCGAGGTCATAAATGTATTGGATGTTGGAAAGTGTATACCAATGTAGAAGAAGCCAAGGCAACTTTTGGGAAGTATGATAAGTGTTATAAAATCTACCAAGAACAGTTGGACCAAGGTACAGAGCTTACAAAGCTCACTGTGTTAGGTTAAATAACATTCGAATATTGCAAATCATGATTGACAAATAATTCAAGGAAAGATATGCTAGAAACATCATAGATTCTGATACAATATGGAGGATGCATATGAAGATTCGAGAGCATTATACATGTCCCTTGGAATTAACTCATGATATGATTAAGGGAAAATGGAAAAGTATTATTTTATGGCGGTTGCGACTAGGAAATACTTCTCTGTCTCAACTAGAACGAGATATTAATGGTATTACGCAGAAGATGTTATTGCAACATCTTAAGGAACTGTCTGAGTATGAATTAGTAGATAAAGTAATACATGATGGGTATCCTTTAAGGGTGGAATATTTTCTAACAAAGCGTGGTAAGCAAATGATTGAAGCTCTAACCATTATGCAGCAGTTAGGAATCGAATTCATGTTGGATAATGGAATGGAAGATATATTACGAGAAAAAGGTGTTATCACTTAGGTGATAATACTTTTTTTATACCTACAAAAAAGTGGGTAATTTACTGGAAGCATTCCACAGGTTATAATCTAGGAAAGAACTAATTAAACGCAACGTAAATAGGAGGAAATCAAATGATTGTAACAAGTACAGGAATTGTAGACGGTGTAATTGAAAGAAAATATGGTAAACATGGAGCACATTTTAACATTAATGGAATGCCAACGTACTCTTTACCATTCAGTGTTGAGGGGGCACCTGAACAAACAGTGTGTTATGCTATTGTATTAGAAGACAAAGATGCTTTTCCGGTAAGTGGAGGTTTTTCATGGATTCATTGGACTGCAGCTAATATTATGAAGACTGAATTAGAGGAAAATGAAAGTCAAACAGCTACAGATTTTGTACAAGGAGTTAACAGTTGGATTAGTATGCAAGGTGGAGTGCAAGGTGCTGAGTTATCAAGCTTTTATGGAGGAATGGCACCACCAGACGATACCCATATTTATGAATTGCATGTATATGCCCTAGATACGAAGTTGGAATTAGAGAATGGGTTCCATTTTAACCAGTTGCATCGCCAAATGGATGGTCATATTGTGGATCAGTATACATTAAAGGGAGTGTACCATCACGAGTAGGAGGGGATAGAATTGATTAAAAAGATTGATCATGTAGTTCTTACAACGAAAAATATTACACGGTGTAGAGAATTCTATTTGGCACTTGGGTTTTGTGAAAAAGCAGAAAGTAATCGGTATGAATTTTATGCGGGTGATTTTAAAATCAATGTACACATTCTAGGAAATGAATTATATCCACACGCAGGTATGGTGCAACCGGGTAGTGCAGATCTTTGCTTTGAAATAGAGGGTGATCTGAGAGATGTGCTCAATAGGATACAAGATCAGGGAATTGAAATCGAAGTGGGTATTGTGGAACGAATGGGTGTGCGGGGAAAGATGGAATCTATTTATATGCGTGATCCAGATGATAATCTTGTGGAGTGTTGTAGTTATGGATAATTTATTATTGGCAGCAGCCGTAGTTTTCCCACTGTTTTGTATGATGGCTCTTGGTTATATTCTAAGAGCCATTGGCTTATTTGAGGATGGATTTTTACGACAATTGAATCTAGTTTGCTTTCGCGTATTTTTGCCAACCGTATTATTTATTAATATTTATGAGAGCGACTTCTATGGTCTGTTTTCTATAAAATTAATTGTATTTGCTATTGGATTCATTCTTCTAGCACTTGGGGGACTTCTTCTTATTATCCCTCGTATAGAGCATAATAATCATAATCGGGGAGTGGTGATTCAAGGTATTTTTCGAAGCAATTATATCCTCTTTGGCGTTCCTATTGCATCGGCTCTTTACGGTGCAGAGAATACGGGAACTACTGCAATTTTAATTGCTTTTGTCATACCCCTATTTAATCTACTATCTATCCTAGTCCTATCTCTCTATTCTAGCCAGAAGATTACACGTGGAAGTATGATAAAGGAGATATTGAGCAATCCATTAATTCTAGCATCGGCAATGGCCTTTCTATTTATTTTAACGAAGGTTTCCTTGCCTCATGTGGTAGAAACTACCATTGAAGATATTGCAGGAGTAGCTACACCTCTTGCACTAATCATATTAGGCGGAAGTTTTCGATTTTCCAATGTTGGTAAATACAAGAAGCTTCTATGGATAAGTGTAGGAGGGAAGTTAATGATTCTTCCAGCAATCTTTACCGGCATTAGTATTTTAGTAGGATTTCGCGGTATGGAACTCGGGGCACTTATGGCAATGTTTGCAAGTCCAACAGCAGTGTCTACCTTTACTATGGCTCAGAGTGCACAGGCAAATGACGAACTAGCAGGTCAAATTGTAGTGTTTACCTCTATGTTATCAATTGTGACACTATGTATATGGATTACCTTGTTAAAGTCAGGAGGTTTCATGTAACTCCTTATAAAATAAAATTTCCTATCCATGACCTACGAAGTAGTGTATAATTGTGGATATGAGAAGGAGAAGTATCCATAATGATTGGGTTGTTACTAGCAGTTATTTATTTAGCATTTATTAGTTTGGGCTTACCAGATGCAGTACTTGGGTCTGCTTGGCCTCTTATGAGTGAATCTTATGGAACGAGTATTTCTAGCATGGGTTTTGTTACCATTATTATCTCAGCAGGAACGATTCTATCCAGTCTATTTAGCCACCGATTAACCAATACGCTTGGTGTTCATAAAGTCACTTGCCTGAGTGTATGCATGACAGCAGTAGCACTATTTGGCTTTGCCGCAAGTTCTTCCTTTTACATCTTGTGTCTATGGGCTATTCCTTATGGATTAGGGGCAGGTAGTGTAGATGCAGCACTTAATAATTACGTTGCACTCCATTTTGAAAGCAAGCATATGAGTTGGCTTCATTGTATGTGGGGATTAGGTGCCACTGCTGGTCCCTATATTATGAGTATGGCGTTAACTAGGCAGTTAGGATTTCAAGGTGGGTACTTCATTCTATTTGGTATTCAGATTATACTTACACTTATTATTTTTATAAGTACACCTATATGGAAAATGCATAGGAAACAAGAGATATCTCAAGATATGCAGTCAGAAAGTACTCCGCTGAGATTGGGAGAAATCTTTCGCATAAAAGGTGTAGTGCAAATGGCAGTTGCATTTTTTTGCTTTTGTGCCATTGAACAAACAACAGGTTTGTGGGCTAGTAGTTATTTAATCTATCACCACGGCATGGAAGCAGAACTGGCAGTAGGATTTACGGCATTATTTTATCTAGGGATTACGGTGGGAAGAGGAATTAACGGATTTCTTGCTATGAAATATGAAGATGAGCAGCTGATACGAGGTGGTGCAGTTATTATGACAATAGGTGTGGTGGTCTTGCTATTCTCGCCTGTACAACAAGTGGCATTAGCGGGAATTGCCCTAATCGGACTGGGTTCGGCACCAGTGTACCCATGTATTATTCATGCTACTCCAAAGAACTTTGGCACAACACATTCGGCTGCTATCACAGGGGTGCAAATGGCATCTGCGTATACGGGTACCTTAGTGATGCCAGCACTTTTTGGAATCATTGGTAAGACATTTGGATTTGTACTATATCCAGTTTATATTGGTTTGTTATTGCTATCCATGGTAATCATGTATGAAAAATTAATGAAGATGCTCGCCTAATAGGGAAGCATCTTCATTTTTAAATAGACCATAATAAAGTAATCTGAAATAATCTAAGTTGGTAGATAAGTAGCAGCAATCATAAATACACCTAGTGATGCAAGTACCGTTCCAGTAGCGCGATTTAATAGCTTTGGATGTGCTTTATTAGCAAAGCGTGCACCGAGTAATGCAAAAATCAAAGTAGATGCTACACAAAGAACAAAGATCGTTGGGTCTGGAGTAACACCCTCTAAGATAAAGTGAGAAGAAGCTCCGAATAATGCGGTAAAGGTCATAATAAATACGCTTGTGCCAACAGCGGTCTTTAATTCATATCCCAATACAGTTGTGAGAAGAATCAACATCATAATTCCACCACCAGCTCCAATAAATCCACAGATAAAGCCAATAATGGCACCACAAAAGATAGGCATTAATACTTGGAGCTTGCCCTTAAATACTCTAGGGCTAGCAGGTTTTTCATCAATAAAGGACTTGCGTAGAAAGTTGATTCCCATAATTAATGCAGAGAAAATCGTTAAGTTTCCAATAGTTACGGCAGGTAGCATGTGAGAGATAATAGCTCCAACACCAGTGAAGATTAGAACGGTAATAAATAGGGACTTACTTCTCTTAAGGTCGATATTCTTGTTCTTTCCATAAGTATATGCTGAGGCTGCACTAGCCAATACATCAGATGCTAGAGCAATTCCAATGGCTTCGTAGGGATTCATTCCAAGGAATGTAATAAGCATGGGTGAGATTACAACTGCTGCACTCATGCCAGCAAACCCTGTTCCAAGACCTGCACCTAGTCCCGCAATAATACATATTAGTACTGTTTCCATAGTAATCTCCATTTCGTAAGCTATAATCTACTCATAGCAGTTTCTATCAGAACAATTATACCCCCACACCTAGCCAGGGTCAAGTGAAATATCTGTGTAATAGGTAGGATAACCATTCTTGAACTAGTACATATGATAGGAGAAAGAGAATAAATCAAAGTGGGGTATTTAGATGACTAGTATAATGGGTGAATCTATTTTAACGGCCAAAATGTTACAAGGATATTTGTTTAGTATTCGAAAAGAAGCACCTGATTTTTCCCAGTTATTCTTAGAAGAAGGAGAGCTAGAAGGTGTGCGAGGTGACTTGGCCTTCTGTCAAATGTTATTAGAAACAGGTAATTTAACATTTGCGGGTAGTGCAGTCACCCTAGACCAGTATAATTTGTTTGGATGCGGTGTTTTAATAAATGGACAAAAGGGGGATTCCTTTGGGACACCAGAAATAGGAGTGCGTGCATTCATCCAGCATTTGAAGGGATATGCCACAGAGGAACCATTAGTACATCCCTGTGTTGATCCTCGATATAAGTATGTTGTAAAAGGATGTGCACCTTATGTGGAACATTTAGGGATCCAAGAAAATCCAATTGGAAAAGGATGGGCAGCAGGGGTCAACTATGGAAGTAAGATTCTAAATATTTATAATCGAGTGATTCGTCTTTACGAAACAAAGATGCCATTAGAACCTGATACACTCTACCGTGTACAAGTTGGAGCCTATAGTAATCAAGAAAATGCAAAAGCACAAGTGAAGAGATTACAAGAGGCGGGGTTTGAAGCATTTATTACACAATAATTTTAAGAAAAGAGATTGTCCTGTTAGTGACAATCTCTTTTTTCTCTGAAAATATAAATATTTATAGTTGGTGCTGTTGCTTATATTCTGCCACAACATCTTGAATACGTTCGCTCGGATTTAATAATTCACTAATAGAAGTATCGTGATTTAAGGTATCGATTAAGTAGGCAATATACTTACTCATTCCACAATTAATATACCATGGTCGTTGTAATAATTCAGGAGATTGATAGATTAAGTCTGTAGTTAATACTTTATCAATAATTCCATCTTCATAAGCTTTGTCAAATGCTTCCAATCCATTGGTAAATAATCCAAAAGTCGTTGCCACAAAGACACGTTTCGCTTTTCTAGATTTTAGAAGTGCGGCAACTTCAATGGCACTATCTCCAGAAGAAATCATATCATCAATAACAAGTAAATCTTTGCCCTCTACATTAGTGCCAAGGAATTCATGTGCTACAATTGGATTTCGTCCATTCTTAATAACAGTATAATCACGCCTCTTGTAGAACATTCCCATATCTAGTCCTAACACATTGGCGAAATAAATGGCACGTCCCATACCACCTTCATCAGGACTAATGACCATCATATTGTCCGCATCGATTATTAAATCGTCAAAGTTTTTCAGCAATCCTTTAATAAATTGATAAGCAGGTTGTACCGTTTCGAATCCATGAAGTGGAATGGCATTTTGAACACGTGGGTCATGGGCATCAAAAGTAATAATATTATCTACACCCATACGCACAAGTTCTTGTAAAGCAATGGCACAATCAAGAGATTCCCTTGCGGTTCTCTTATGTTGTCTGCTCTCATATAAGAAAGGCATAATTACCGTAATTCTTCTGGCTTTACCACCAACGGCAGCAATAATACGCTTTAAGTCTTGGTAGTGGTCATCTGGGGACATATGATTTTCTTTACCACATAAGGAGTAAGTTAAGCTATGGTTACATACATCCACTAAAATATATAAATCACATCCACGAACAGATTCTAATACAACACCTTTGGCTTCCCCAGTGCCGAATCGAGGTACCTTTGTGTTAATAATGTAAGAATCACGCTTATAGCCGGCAAATATTAAGCTATCCTCTTGATCATTTTTACGATTGGTTCTCCAATTAATTAAATAATTGTTAATCTTCTTTCCTAGAGTAGTGCATCCAGCTAATGGAATTACTCCAAGTGAACCAAAAGGAATGGTGTCTAGGTTACGTTGTTCCTCAAGAATGTCCATGAAATACCTCACTTTCTGTTTACTGTGGTTTTTTTAATTAGTCTTATGTCTTTGCCAGTAATCTTGCATAACTGGAAGTTAGCCGTAATGCGAGAGAAGATTCGGTCTGAGTATACAGTATGAATATCTTCTAATGAATAATTCGTCGAAATAATCATTGGTCGTTTCCTCAAATGTCGCTCGTTGATACAAGAAAACAGTTGAGAAGTAACGAATGCATTCGTTAACTCCGTTCCTAAATCATCGATAATGAGTAAGTCGCAAGAATAAATATCTTGGTATACTTCCTTCAAGTCTTGTTTGCTGTTGTAATCAAATGAGTAGGAGGATAAAAGTTCAAAAAATGAAGTGGTACTAAAGTAGAGCACTGAGTAACCAGCCTCAATTAATTCTTTGGCAATACAACATGATAAGAACGATTTTCCAGTACCTACTGTACCATAAAAGAAAATGTTTTGGTAGTCATTTAAGAATCTTTTAACAAAAATTTTAGAAGTTGAAGTTGCATTTTGAAAACGCTTCAAATCTTCTCCTTCATAAAAGGATTCCTCTAATGTAGAGAAATTATTCTCTACAAGCATGGGTAAAATAAGAGATTGTTCATATAGTAATGCAATTTCTTTCTGTTTAAAACAAGAACATTTTTCGCGGTTTAAATAGCCAGTATCTTGGCATAATGCACAGGTATAAATAGGTTGCAAATAATCGGCAGGATATTGGTAGGCTAATAAGTAGCCTTCCTTCTTGTGACGTAGTTCCTCAATCATCTCTCGTAAAGTAGTAAGTGCTTCAGGATCACCATTTAGCAATTCCTTGCCCTTAGCAACACTAATGGATGCAATGGTATCTTCTAGTTCTTTGTATTCGGGAATCATCTGATGAATTTCATCAATGCGACTTTGTAAAAGTCGTCTATTATGTAGTTGCAAGTGTTCGTATTCCCGCATGATAGCTTGATACTGTATGTTAGTCAGTGACAAGGTATTCTCCTTTGTTAATTGCTAATTAATTCCTTCTCAAGTTCATCGAAATTATATTGGTTATGTGCAAATTGGTTAAACCGGTTGGCAGATTTACTGGTGTTATTGTTGCTAGATTGTGTATTGCGAGTTTTCATATAATTGCGGTCGCAAACTTCAATATCCTTAAGAGAATGTACCTCTTGTTCGTGCCAGCTATTGAGAATCTTATTGGCATATTCAAAGCGATGGTGATCTGTAGCTAATACACTACGATTACAAGCTTCCATTATAATATCAATAGTGAAACCAAGTTCCTTCTTCCAACGTGTAATAAAGTTTAACTCTAACTCTGTAGGTTGATGAGATTTTCCAAGGGCTTTCATTACGGTATAAACAGATTTGTCATAAGTGGCGGCAATTTGCATTGCTTCTTCAGGGGTGGTTATCTGCTCTTTTGCCCAATTTCGTGCAACTGTTTCAATATAACGGAAATCTTTCTTATCACGTTCCACGCAATATTGAATGAGGAAGTCAATTAAATCAATGGAAAATCGTAGCTCATCATAGATAAAATAAATACTACGAATATCACTAGGTGTTAAAGTCTTGCATAAGTATTGTTCAATAATAAAGAGGAGCTGTGCTGCATCTTCCGTTTCCTTAAAAGAGCTAATGTCATCTAAGCTATAAGAAGGCTTATCCACTGTTTCTACCATGGCAGGTAGAGAGGATGGTGGTGGTAATACTTGGGTGGTTCCTGGGGCAAATGGAATAACCGTAGAATCATCTTCCCGCAATTCCTTCAAATAAATACCAACAAGAGCATTAGATTCATTGTATTCTAAAGAAAGTAGACTCTTAGTCTCCCAATATTTTAAAGCACGCACGACATCTTTCTCCGTATGATTAAATTGGTCCGCAATTTCGGACACGCTTGTACAAGAGTTGGTGTTCATCATTCGTACAAGATATAAGTAAATCTTTAATTGTGCATCATTGGCTTCCTTCATATAAAAGTCAATAAAACGATTGGAAATAGTAGTTGTATGGTTGTTGCGATTGGTATGGATTGTTAAACGACTCATGTACTCACCTGTTTCTTAGTTTTTAAAGTAGTAGAATTATAACACAACAATTCTGAAAAAGAAACACTTAAATTCCTCGCAAATGCCCATAAACACTAGATTCTAGAGAATGTGGATAATGTGGATAGTGTGGATAAATTTATGAATAGATCCTGTAGTTATTATAATCAATCTATGAAAATAAAGCAGTTATCATAATTAGGACACACAAATTTTAGAAAGTTTTTAGAATTAACTATCCACATACAATTATTCACATTTTGTATGTGGATAGTGTGGATAATGTGGAAAATTATAGACCAAGTAAGGAATCTCCAATCTTTACCACATCCCCAGCGCCCATAGTTATCAACAGGTCACCGTTGATACAATTTTCTAATAAATAATTTTCAATCTCGTCAAATGAAGGGAAATATTCGCAAGGTTTTCCTAGATTTTGGATTTCTTGTTGTAATGTGACAGAAGAAATGCCAAGTGTATCTGTTTCTCTAGCAGCATATACATCTGCAAGAATAATATAGTCAGCTGCTTGTAATGCTACTGCAAAATCATGTAAAAATGCTTTCGTGCGTGTGTAGGTGTGTGGTTGAAACACGCAGTAGAGAGATTTATGAGGGTAATTACGAGCAGCTGTTAAGGTGGCAGTTATTTCAGTTGGGTGATGTGCATAATCATCAATAATCGTAACACCCATAAGGGTGCCCTTATATTCAAAGCGTCTCTCTGTTCCACTAAACTTCATAAGAGAGGCGTAAGTATGAGTGCGGGAAACACCTACTAAATCTGCGACTGCAATTGATGCTAGTGCATTGGAGATATTGTGTCGGCCAGCGGCTCCTATTTGTATAGAATCACATGCCACTCGGTTATGCATTAGAGTGAAGGTACCTCGTGCAAGTGTATCATAAGTAATATCTTTACAAGAATAAGTATAATGGCCCTCAATACCATAAGTAATAATATTACAAGTTAAATCTTTGATTAGGTCTTGGTAGGAGTCAATTTCGCCATTTATAATAAGATGACCATCAGCAGGGATTAATGCTGCAAATTTTTGGAATGAATTTCGCACGTGATGAATATCTTGAAAAAAGTCCATGTGGTCTTCCTCTACATTTAAGATTACTCCGATTTTAGGGTTGAAATGGAGAAAACTGTTGGTATACTCACATGCTTCCGTCACAAAAAGTTCGGAATTGCCAACACGAATATTCCCGTGAATACGATTAAACATACCGCCAATAGAAAGTGTTGGATCCGTTTCCCCTTCTAGTAAAATATGTGAAATCATAGAAGTGGTAGTAGTTTTCCCATGGGTTCCACTAACAGCAATTGGCATTTTATAATTATTCATTAATTGGCCAAGTAGTTCTGCACGAGTGAGAGTGGGAAGATTACGGCGTAGAACTTCTTGGTATTCAGGATTATCCTCCTTGATGGCAGCAGTATATACAACTAAAGCAACATTATCTTTGATATTAGAAGATCTTTGTCCGTAATAGATGGTGGCACCATAAGACTCTAGCAAGGTTGTTAACGGGGAACATTCTCGATCAGAACCTGATATTTGGAAGTTTTCTTTTAAGAGAATTTCTGCTAGTCCGCTCATGCTAATGCCGCCGATTCCCATAAAGTGAATATGAATTGGTTGGTTAAAATCTAATTGATACATAGTGTGCTCCATTCTTTTTATTTGTTATACTATATTATACGCAAAGGAATGAAAAAAACCAATGATTAATTTTGGTCCAGGTGTGAATGAAAACTAAAAGCGATTTAAAAATTGCAATTGATATGACATTTTTTAACAAAATGTGTAAAATGTAGAAATAATGACCATAAATGAAAATAAAATGTAAAAAATGTTCACATTTTTGCACAAATATGTTATAATTTACATAAAAATCTAGTGAAAATAGAATATGAGCATAAAGGAAACTTGTGCAGTATATAAATTGTGTCAATGAGTAGTGAAGAGATGGAGGATTAATATGATTAAAAAAGAAATGATTGCTATGCTCTTAGCAGGGGGACAAGGTAGCAGATTAGGAGTATTAACAGAGAAAGTAGCAAAACCTGCAGTATCTTTTGGAGGGAAATATCGCATTATTGATTTTCCGCTTAGTAATTGCATTAACTCTGGAATCGATACAGTTGGTGTGCTAACCCAGTATCAGCCGTTACGACTGAATACACATATTGGCATTGGAATTCCTTGGGATCTAGATCGTAATATTGGAGGAGTTACTGTTTTGCCACCATACGAGAAGAGTGAAAATAGTGAGTGGTATACGGGAACTGCTAATGCCATCTATCAAAACTTAGATTATATGGATACTTATAACCCGGAATATGTACTAATTCTATCTGGTGATCATATTTACAAAATGGATTATGAAGTGATGCTCAATGTGCACAAGAAACGAGGTGCCAGTATTAGTATTGCTACTATGCCAGTACCTCTTGAAGAAGCAAGCCGTTTTGGGGTTGTGATAACAGATGATAATGGACAGATTACTGAGTTTGAAGAGAAGCCTGAGAACCCAAGAAGCAATCTAGCATCTATGGGAATCTATATATTCAACTGGAGCGTGTTAAAAGAAGCCCTTATTAAAAAAGCAGAGCAACCAGCCCTCGATTTTGGTAAGCATGTGATTCCATATTGTCATGAAAATAAAGAACCTATTTTTGCATTTGAATTTAATGGATACTGGAAAGATGTAGGAACTTTACAATCTTACTGGGAAGCTAATATGGAGTTAATTGACATTGTTCCGGACTTTAATCTCTATGAAGAATATTGGACCATCTATACGAAGAGTGATGTGTTACCACCTCAATATATATCAAAAGATAGTGTGATTGAGAAGAGTATTATAGGCGAGGGAGCTAGTATTTATGGTCAAGTATACAGTTCAGTTATTGGATGTGGTGTAACCATTGGAGAGAATACTGTAATAAGAGATTCTATTATAATGAACGGAACAGTCATTGGCGATAATTGCGAGGTGATAAAAGGTATTATTGCGGAACGAGCAATCATTGGGAATGGCGTAAAGATTGGCTTATATGATGAAGTGGAGAATGAGTCTCATCCACATATTTATGCAAATGGTATTGTGACGATTGGAGAGAAATCAGTGCTTCCTAATGATGTACAAGTAGGAAAGAATACAGTAATATCAGGCGTAACAGTTGCAGAAGATTATGAAAATGGTTGCCTTCCAAGCGGTAGGTCATTAATAAAAGAGTGCGAATAAATCAGTCTACCTAAGAATGGAGGGAATATATGAGAGCATTAGGAATTGTGTTGGCAGGTGGTAATAATCCACGGATGAAAGAATTGTCAAATAAGCGTGCCATTGCTGCTATGCCAGTAGGTGGTAGTTATAGAAGTATTGACTTTGTATTAAGTAATATGAGTAATTCACATATCCAAAAAGTAGCAGTTTTTACCCAATATCAGGCCAGAAGCTTAAATGAACACTTAAGTTCTTCAAAGTGGTGGGATTTTGGGCGTAAGCAAGGGGGACTAGTTGTATTTACACCCACTGTTACGTCGGAAAGTAGCAACTGGTATCGAGGAACGGCTGATGCTATTTATCAGAATATTACTTATCTAAAGAATAGTCATGAACCATATGTGGTGATTACATCAGGTGATGGTATTTACAAAATGGACTATGGTAAAGTTCTAGCGTATCATACAGAGAAAAAGGCAGATATTACAGTTGTGTGCAAGGATGTTATGGGTACTGCTGATATTGAACGCTTTGGAATTGTTAAAATGAATGAAGAAAGCCGTATTGTAGATTTTGAAGAGAAGCCGATTGTGGCCAAGTCTACAACAATATCATGTGGAATTTATATTATCCGAAGAAGACTGTTAATTGAGCTAATTGAACAGGCTGCATCAGAAAATAGATTCGACCTAGTGTCGGACATTTTGATTCGATACAAGGATGTTAAGAGAATATTTGCATATAAAATGCATGATTATTGGAAAAATATCGGTTCGGTGGATGATTATTATTCTGCCAATATGGATTTCTTGCAGAGAGATGTGCGAGATTACTTTTTCCATGAACATCCAGATATTTATTCTAAGGTTGACGATTTGCCACCAGCAAAGTATAATACAGGTACAAGCATTAAAAATAGCTTAATTGCTAGTGGATGCATTGTGAATGGGGCAGTAGAAGATAGTGTTATTTTTAAGAAAGTTTACATAGGAAATAATACTACCATCAAAAACTCGATTATATTAAATGATGTACATATTGGTGATAACGTACACATTGAAAATTGTATTGTAGAGAGTAGAGATACAATACAAAGCAACTCCTATTTCACGTGCGAAGACGGGATAAGAATTGTCATTGAAAAGAATGACAGGTTTATTATGTAACCCCGTCTGGAGCAAATACAGATGAGGGGAGGGGTAAAGTGAATATCACTGATATACGTACTAGACGAGTAGTAAGTGAGAGCAAGATGAGAGCTGTGGTATCGATTACAATCGACGAAGTTTTTGTAATTCATGATATCAAAGTGATTGAGGGTGAAAAGGGATTATTCATTGCAATGCCAAGTAAGAAGGCAGCAGACGGTTCATATAAGGACATTGCACATCCAATTAACTCTGATACACGTGATTGTATACAGGCAATGATTTTAGAACAATTTGCAAACACGGAACCAGTTTAAGAAGAGGACAGATGAATGAGAAGCCAACCTATATTGAGTTGGCTTCTTTTTCGTAATGAGATAGAGGAGAAAGAATGTGTATATAATAGTAGGACTTGGAAATCCAACCAAAACATATGATAAGACAAGACATAATATAGGGTTTGCATTAATAGATGCTATAGGAGATGCATATAATATAGCAGTCACGGAAAAGAAGCATAAGGCGATTATTGGAAAAGGTGTAATGGGGGGAAGTAAAGTAATTCTAGCAAAGCCTCAAACGTATATGAATCTTAGTGGGGAGAGTGTAAGAGCACTTGTAGATTATTATAAAGTGGAGGAAGAGAGCGAACTTCTGATTCTATATGATGATGTAAGTTTGCCAGTGGGTAGTATGCGAATCCGAGAAAAAGGCAGTGCAGGTGGTCATAATGGGATTAAAAGTATTATTGGACACTTAGGCCATATGGAATTTATGCGTTTAAAAATAGGCGTAGGAGAGAAACCAAAGGGCTGGGATTTGGCAGATTATGTATTGGGCCACTTTACAAAAGAGGAAGAAGAAACCTTGAATGAGGAAATGAAAGATTTGGTGCAGGCAGTTGCTTATTTAGCTAATCATGAAGTAGACAAGGCAATGAATGAATATAATAAGAAGAGGTAGCAAGTGAAATCAATTATACAACCCTTAAGAGAGTTAGGCGAATATAGTAAAATACAGAAGTTGTTGGAACATGGGGAAAAGAAAATAGGTTTAGTTGGGTGTGTGGATTCACAGAAATTACACGCCCTTTATGGAGTTGGTGAGAAATATAGAACAAAAGTGATTGTAACATACAGCGAAAAGAGAGCGAAAGAAATCTATGAAGATGCATTATTTTATGAAAAGAATGCAGTGATTTTTCCAGCGAAAGATCTAATCTTCTATCAATCCGATGTTCACGGGAATCAGATTACCATGCAACGTATGGAGTGTTATCGGAAAATTATGGAACGCCAACCATTTACCATGGTTACCACTTTTAGTGCATTAATGACACCTCAAATCCCGCTGAACATATTAGAGAGAAATTGTATTATATGTAAGTTAGGTGGTGGAGTGGATCAGGGAGAAATTGCAAGTAAACTTGTACGAATGGGCTATGAAAAATCCCATCAAGTAGAGGGTAAGGGGCAATTTAGCATTCGAGGTGATATTATAGATATCTTCGATTTAACCCAAGAAAACCCTACTCGTATTGAATTATGGGGGGATGAAATTGAGTCTATTCGCACCTTTGATTTATTAAGCCAAAGATCTATAGAAGTTACTCAGGCAGTGACCATCTATCCAGCCACAGAGATGATTCTAAGTCCGGAAGAATTAGAAGCAGGTTTGAAGCAGATTGAGAAGGAAGCAAGCAGCGTGGAAGAATCATTTCGCAAGGCGTTTCAAACAGAAGAGGCCCATCGTATTAAGAGCAGTTTCCATCAGTTGCGTGAAGAAATTATAGAATTCCAATCTTATGTTAATTTGGATAGTTATATCCACTTTTTCTATAACAATTCTGATTCTATTAGCTCCTTATTTCGTACAGAAGAAACTCTTTTTGCCATAGATGAACCTAATCGTGTAGAAGAACATGGGAGAGCCGTTGAACTTGAGTTTCGAGAGAGTATGATGCAACGCTTAGAGAAGGGGTATATTCTTCCGAGGCAAATGAATATTTTATATTCAGTGGAAGAAATGGTGGCAAAGTTAGGGAAGCATAGGGTATTAACACTTGCTACATTTGATACAAAGTCGGCTTTTCTAAAAGTAAATGAAAAGATAGATTTTGCAGCTAAATCCGTACCTTCGTATCAAAATAGCTTTGAGGGATTGTGCAAAGATTTGGCTAGGTATAGGAAGAGTCAATATAAGATGGTTCTAGTGTCAGGCTCTCGCACACGAGCCAAGAGGTTGGCAGAGGATTTAACGGAAGAAGGATTGATTAGCTTCTATGGTGAGAATCTAGAGCGTGTTATAGAGCCAGGTGAAATTATGACTTGCTATGGAAGGATTCAAAAGGGCTTTGAATATCCTTTGCTGAAATTTGTTGTGATATCAGAAAACGATATTTTTGGAGTTGCAGTTCACAAGAAAAAGAAAAAGAAAAAATACGAAGGTAAAAAAATACAAGATTTTGCAGAGTTATCAGTGGGAGATTATGTGGTACATGAAAATCATGGACTAGGTATTTATAGAGGAATTGATAAGGTAGAAGTAGATAAAGTTACAAGAGATTATATGAAAATAGAATATGCAGGGGGGAGCAACCTGTATGTGTTGGCCACAGGATTGGAAGTGGTGCAGAAGTATGCAGCTGCTACAGCCAAGAAGCCAAAATTAAATAAGCTTGGTACAAAAGAGTGGACTGCAACGAAGAATAAAGTGCGTGGGAATGTGGAAACAGTTGCCAAGGAATTGGTGGCATTGTATGCGGAGCGCCAAGAAAAAAAGGGGTATATGTATTCGGGTGATACCTCATGGCAAGTAGAATTCGAGGAGTTGTTTCCTTATGACGAGACGGGTGATCAATTATCTGCAATTGAAGCAACGAAAACGGATATGGAAAGTACCAAGATTATGGATCGTTTGATTTGTGGTGATGTAGGATATGGAAAGACAGAGATTGCACTTCGTGCAGCCTTTAAGGCGGTGCAAGATGGCAAACAAGTTGCCTATTTAGTGCCAACCACCATATTGGCACAGCAACATTATAATACCTTCGCACAGCGAATGAAAGATTTTCCCATTCGCATAGAATTACTATCGCGTTTCCGGCCGCCGTCTCAGATGAAGAATGCATTGCAAGGGATTAAGGTGGGTACGGTAGATATAGTAATTGGAACTCATCGCCTTTTATCCAAGGATGTTGATTTTTCAGATTTAGGTCTTTTAATTGTAGATGAAGAGCAGAGATTTGGTGTTACTCACAAGGAAAAGATTAAGCAGTTAAAAGCAGACGTAGATGTATTAACGTTAACAGCTACGCCAATTCCGCGTACCCTTCATATGAGTTTAATTGGAATTCGAGATATGAGTGTGCTTGAAGAAGCGCCAAATGAACGCATGCCAGTACAAACTTATGTGATGGAATATAATGAAGAAATGGTAAGAGAAGCTATTGTAAGGGAGTTATCTAGGGATGGCCAAGTATTTTACGTATATAATCGCGTGAATCAAATTGCTGATGTGGCAGCTCAAATTGGACAGCTCGTTCCTGAGGCAACAGTGTCCTATGCCCATGGACAGATGAATGAAAGAGAACTAGAGAGCCTCATGTATGAATTTATGAACGGAGAAATTGATGTGCTTGTTTCCACAACTATTATAGAAACTGGCCTTGATATTTCTAATGCCAACACCATTATTATACAAGATTCTGATAAATTCGGCCTATCACAATTATATCAACTTCGTGGGCGTGTGGGTCGTTCTCATCGAAATGCCTATGCTTTTCTCATGTATAAGAGGGATACCATGCTAAGAGAAGTGGCAGAAAAGAGGTTGCAAGCCATTCGTGAATTTACAGATTTAGGAAGTGGATTTAAGATTGCAATGCGTGACCTTGAGATTCGAGGGGCAGGAAACCTTCTTGGCATGAAGCAGCATGGTCATATGGAGGCGGTGGGCTATGAACTTTACTGTAAATTGCTAAATGAAGCAGTATTACGATTTAAGGGCGAAGAAGTTATGATGGACTTTAACACAACCATTGATTTAGACGTAGATGCCTATATTCCGCAGGAATATATTTTAAATGAATTACAAAAATTAGATATTTATAAACGGATTGCAGGAATTGAGAATGAAGGGGAAATCATAGATATGAAGGAGGAATTACTGGATCGATTTGGTGTGATTCCTGATTCTGTTCAGAACTTAATGCGTATTTCATTAATCCGTGTACAGGCTCATCAGGTGTATATAACAGAAGTAAGAGGTAATGTGCGAGAAATCAAGTTGATTTTCCATGAACAAGCAAGGATTGATGTGGCACAACTTCCGTATTTGCTAGCTCAATACGGTGGAAAGTTAACATTTCATCCGACTAAAGTACCATATCTCCTCTATTGTAATAAAGAAGAAGAGGAATTACTAGATGTAGTAGAAGAATTGGTGGAGACTATGAAGATGTTGGCACTTGCAGAATAATAGACACAATCGTATGTACGAATTGAAAAAAATACGCAAATTTTCATATAATTCATCTAGTCAATGTGTATGATATGTGGTATACTAGCTAGTAATGAAATAGGAGGTACATAAGATGAGCCAAGTAAATGCAAAGGAAATGACTAGGAGTGCCGATACACGTGCACGTGTGGAGCGTAATAAGAAAGCACTACATTGTTTTATCTTTATTAATGTAATTATTGCAGGAGTTTATATCCCGGAAGTGTTTAAGGGTACACGAACGGTTTTTGATTACCTTATCATTTTTACCCTTACGATTATACCAACTATTCTAGCTTGTATGATGTTGAAGAAGCGAGATGATAGTTATGGTGTTAAGTACATGCATGTAGTACCATTTTGTATTATGTATGGGTATATTATGATGACCACATCCCAGAATTTAACATTTTCTTATATTCTTCTTGTGTTTACCATTATTACGTTATACGTAGATATTAAATTCTCTATTGCAACTGCATTAGCCGGTGTCTTGATTAACGTGGCCTATGTTGGGAAGCAATTTTTCACGACAGGGTTAGAGGGAACGGTTCTTACAGATGCTCTTATTATGATATTCGCGGTAGCATTAGCCGCAATTTTTTCTGTAATTGCAACGAATACTATTCAGAAGATTGCATTGACTCGTGTGAAGGAAGTAGATGATGAGAAGAATAATGTATCGGAAATCTTATCCGTTATTGTAGGTGTATCAAAAGAGCTTGTTGACAATGTAGACCGTGTAGCAGTGGAAATGGAACGTGTTGCAGTATCCGTGAATACCACTAAGAGTTCTATGGAAGATGTGGCAACGGGATCTAATGAAACTGCAGAGGCTATTCAGACACAACAAGAGAATACAGAAGAGATTAATCTTCATATTACTTCGGTAAAAGCAGCTTCTAATGAAATTGTAGAACATGTACAAGCTACGGAGAAAATTGTATTAGATGGACAATCTGTTATGCAAGAATTAACAGAACAAGCTCATGTAACAGAAGAAACTAGTAAGCAAGTTGCTCAACAGATGGAACAATTAAAGTCTTATACAGATGATATGCAAAGCATTATGGAGTTAATTAACAATGTGGCATCCCAAACAGGATTGCTTGCACTTAACGCTAGTATAGAAGCGGCAAGAGCAGGAGAAGCGGGAAGAGGTTTTGCAGTAGTTGCAACGGAAATCTCAAACTTATCAAGTCAAACGAGTACTGCTACAGGTGACATTGATGAAATCATTGCTAATATTGCGAAGTCTTTAGATCAAGTAGTAGAATCAGTAACAGAATTACTTGAGAGCAATGCGAGGCAGAATGTACAAGTTACTGAAACAGCTGAGAAATTTGATGTTATTCAGACAAATACAAGGAGTATTTACGAACAATCTTCGAGGATGAATGAATTAGTAGAAACGGTATCGGCAGCTAATACAGTGATTGTGGAAAGTATTACAAATATTTCGGCCATTACAGAAGAGGTAACGGCACGTTCGACTGAAACATTAGATGGTACAAGAGATGACTTAGAACGAATTGAGATGATTGTAGATTTGGTTAAGCACTTAGATTCCAATGCGCAAGAGCTTAAGAGGATAGAAGAAAGTCGATAGAAAATTGTAAGTGGCACCTGAATAAGGTGCTACTTTTTTGATTAATTTTCTAAAATCGGTATAATTTTCCCAGTCTGGTAGAAAATAAGTATACAGTTAAAATCAAGAAAAAGGGAGAATTATACATGAAGGCTACGGGAATTGTAAGAAGAATAGATGATTTAGGGCGTGTAGTGATACCAAAAGAAATTAGAAGAACACTTCGCATAAGGGAGGGAGACCCGTTAGAAATCTTTACGGATCGAGAGGGAGAAGTAATTCTGAAAAAGTATTCTCCAATTGGAGAAATGACAATGTTCGCTAAACAATATGCGGAAAGCCTGGCACAAGCATCTGCAAGAGTGTCTCTAATTACAGATCGCGACCAATTTATTGCTATATCGGGCGGTTGCAAGAATTTAATCGGTCAATCCATCAGTAAGCAGTTAGAACACTGCTTGGAAAATCGTGATCAAATTATTGCGGTAAAAGGAGACAAAAGTTACGTGGATATTAGTGATCACCTTCCCAAGGAGTACACCCAGCAAGCGATTTCACCAATTATTTGTGAGGGTGATGTAATTGGAACGGTAATCTTAGTTGCAGAAGATACAAAGAATCCTGTGGGAGAGGTGGAGCAGAAACTTGTGCTAGCTGCTTCGGGATTTCTGGGTCGCCAGATGGAACAATGAATAGGAATGGAAATAATCGTCAAGTTACTAATAACTTGGCGATTTTGTTGTACCGCAGCAATATGGGAAAGAGTTAAGAGGTTTATTAATTTCAAAGAAAATTGAGAAACTGACATGTCTGTGGTATAATGAGAGAATCAAGGTGAAGGGGTAAGAAGATGTATACAAGCATTGAATTATTTGCAGGTGCAGGCGGACTGGCATTAGGAATTGAAAAAGCAGGGTTTCATACGGAGGCTTTAATTGAATTCGATAAGGATGCAGCAGATACGCTAAAAAAGAATAGACCAAACTGGAACGTGATTCATGATGATATTGCAAATGTTTCATGTTTGGATTTAGAAGAACTATTTTCTATTAAAAAAGGGGAATTGGATCTGTTGTCTGGGGGAGCACCATGCCAAGCTTTTTCTTATGCTGGAAAGCGACTTGGTTTAGAAGATGCTAGAGGCACTTTATTTTATCACTATGCAATGTTTTTAGAAAAACTACAGCCGAAGATGTTTTTGTTTGAGAATGTAAAGGGATTGTTAACACATAATCAAGGTAAAACATATGCAACTATGTTGACTATATTTGAACAAGCAGGATATACCATTCAGAAAAGAGTTATGAATGCGTGGGATTATAGTGTGCCACAGAAGCGGGAGCGGTTAACCACGGTGGGAATTCGGACTGACTTGGCAAAGTATATGACTTATACATTTCCGAAACCGCATCAATATAAACCGGTATTACGCGACATATTGTTGGATTGTCCGAAGAGCCTTGGAACTACATATGGCGAGAATAAGAAAAAGATATTTGAACTGGTTCCAGCAGGTGGATATTGGAAAGATATTGAACCAGATATTGCAAAAGAGTACATGAAGAGTTGTTGGGATATGGAAGGTGGACGAACTGGAATATTAAGGCGAATGAGTCTAGATGAACCATCTCTGACAGTATTGACATCTCCATCACAAAAGCAGACAGAACGTTGTCATCCGTTGGAAGTAAGACCGTTTACTGTTAGAGAAAATGCTAGATGCCAAACATTTCCAGATAACTGGGAATTTTGCGGAAAGGTATCTGCACAATACAAACAAGTTGGAAATGCAGTACCAGTTAATTTGGCCTATGACATTGCTAGCGAAATTATTAAGTCATTAGAGCAGCTAGAAAAAGTGGAGGAGGCAATATGACAGATTGGTCATTAAAATTTCTTGGTGAGGAAGATTTTACAAGACATGTAGAATTAACAATTGAAAAATATGGCGAAAAACTAGAACCATTTGATATAAAGAAATTTAATAAAAACTTAATTGATCCAGTTAAACTTATTTTTGATAAAATAGTTTATGGAGCAAATTGGGATGAGATGATTAAGAATGAAATATTTCGTCAAAGGGATAAATCTAACAATAATGATATTGGTTATTTTCATCAAACAATCTTTCGGTATATTGATAAATGTCGTGTACCTGAAAATGGAAAAGATGGTGGATGGGATGTGATATATGAAAATAAAGAAGGGATCCAATTGGTGGGAGACGATATTGTTCATAAGATTTATGTAGAAATGAAAAATAAGCATAATACTATGAATTCGGCATCTACAGGAAAAACCTATATTAAAATGCAGAATCAGCTCCTTAATGATGATGATTGTGCTTGTTTCTTGGTAGAAGCCATTGCTCAAAAATCACAAAATATTATATGGAATCCAACCGTGGATGGGAAGAAAATTTCTCATAAAAGAATAAGAAGGGTAAGTCTGGATCAATTTTTCGCATTAGTTACAGGTGAGCAGGATGCTTTTTACCAGATATGTATGATGTTACCGGAAGTAATTGAGAATGTAATAAGTAAAAGCCAAGAGGTGAAAACACCGCATGATACAGTGAATACGGAACTAAGGCACATTGCAAAATTATCGCGTGAAACTGAAGACGTATCTATGGCAATTGCCATCTATATGCTAGGTTTTAGTACTTACCATGGATTTTGTGATTTAGTAAGTAATGTGGAAGTGGACAACGCAAAAATACTAAAGAGAATATATGAATACGCTAAGGGGATTAATCCATAAGTGCATTCTAGAATGAGAGGGAATATGGTAATACAAGAATTAGAAGAAATTGTAACATTGATTAAACAAGGGGAAATAGAAGATGAATCTTTGCGAACTCGCTTAAGTCAGCTTCGTACAAAGATACAAAATCCTAGATATCGCTTTAATCTAACTCCTGAACAACAGAGAGAAATGGTAAAGTTACTAGATGCTAGTGATCCAAAAGTTAGAAAAAACCTCGTGTTACTCTTAGGAGAACTTCATTCAGATGCAAGTATCGATGCGATTTTCAAAGCCTATGTACGGGAAGAGAGACGTTTCGTAAAAAGTGCCTATCTTACAGCAATGGGGCAGATGGACTACCGAGCATATGTTCCTTACTTTAAAGAAGAGGAAGCGAAGCTGCAAGTGATGGAGTTGACAATTGAAAATGAGAAACATGTTCAGGATCAATTACAATTGCTGTCGAAGCTCATATTAGATATGGAAGGAATTGAAACCCACGCTTTTACAGGGTACCAACAAGAATCAACACTGGTTCTTATGACAAATCCTAATTGTGTGGAAGCCACTGCTTCCCAAATCACATCCTTAAATCCCATCTCTTTTCGCACAGGTGTTAAAGTGGTTACAGATAAGTTACAGACACTTCTTCCTATTCGCACGTATCGTGAAATATTATTCCAAGTAAAAGGGATGACAAAATTATCGGATAATCCAGAGCGCGCAGGAATACAAATTGCAGAGTCTTCTCTTTTATCTTTTCTAGAAGAACGACATGCAGGGGAAAAACCGTTTTATTATCGTATTGAATTAAAGGGTAGTATGGACCCAAGCAAGAAAAGTGCATTTTTGAAAAAGATGGTAACTTATATAGGACTTCGGTCTAAGCGAAACTTAAGGAATTCTCCGTCTCATTATGAAGTGGAAATCAGAATGGTAGAGCGAAGCGAAGGTGGCTACTATGCTTTTGCAAAGCTCTATACTTTGGAGGACGGACGCTTTGCATATCGACAAGCAACTATTGCAACTAGCATTAAACCTGTAGATGCAGCACTTCTTGTTGAACTTGCAAAGCCATATATGGTTGAGAACGCAAGGGTATTAGATCCCTTTTGTGGAGTTGGTACGATGTTAATTGAACGACAATTTGTTGTAAAAGCACATACTTCATATGGAATTGATCAGTATCCAGAAGCTATTGTAAATGCGAGAATGAATACAGAGCAAGCCAATCAGATTATTCACTACGTAAATCGTGATTTTTTTACCTTTACTCATGAATATGAATTCGACGAAATCTTTACTAATATGCCATTTGCCATGGGAAGAACGACGCAGGAAGAGATTTATGAAATTTATAAGCGGTTTTTCGCACATATTGGGAATCATCTAGTTCAGGGAGGAACGGTAATCTTATATACTCATGACATAGAGTATGTAAAAGAATTGGCTAAATTACACGGCTATCAGATTCTTAAGCAGATACCTATTACAACTAAAAAGCATACCGACTTAATCATATTGCGCTAAGTGGTATGCTTGGTTGGCTATAGGGTGTGAATCTGACCTAACAGTTTGATCTTAATATCATAGAGCTCTTTTGATAAATCAACATATACATTATGGGGGTTAACGAAGCGTTTTGTTTCCTCCCATAGCGTTTCTAATTCTTGTTGACAATAAGTGCGTATCTCCATAACGGAAGGGGAAGTGTAGACACATTCTCCTTTTTGGAAGATGGGTACCATTAATTCTCGCAATGTATAGGTGTTGGCAACTAATTGTGTCTTTTTCCATGGCTCCATTGGGTCGAAGAGTAAAAGGGGCTGGTCCTCTGTAAATGTTTCCTCATCCAAAGTAATTAAGTCTGCTTTTATTTTACCGGAGTCTTTTTCATATACGCGATAAATCTTTTTGTTGCAAGGATTTGTAACCTTTTCTGTATTCTCAGACAATTTAATCTTAGGAGTAAAGGTGCCATTTTGCATAATAGCAGCAAGCTTGTATACACCCCCAAAAGCAGGCCAGTCCTTAGATGTAATCATACTAGTACCAACGCCCCATGAAGTAATGGTAGCACCTTGTGCTTTTAAGCTATCAATGAGAAACTCATCTAAATCATTAGAAGCAGATATAACAGCATCAGAAAAACCTGCAGCATCTAGCATTTTTCTAGCTTTCTTGGAAAGATAAGCTAAGTCACCGCTATCAAGACGAATACCATACATGGTAAGTGGTATGCCAGCTTCTCGCATTTCAGTAAATACGCGAATGGCATTTGGTACGCCGGATTTAATAGTATCATACGTATCTACTAGAAGTACACATGCACTAGGATAGAGAGAAGCATACTCCTTAAAGGCAGTATATTCATCTGGAAAACTCATAATCCAACTATGAGCATGAGTGCCCTTTACTGGCACATCAAATAATTGACCAGCTAGTACATTAGACGTGCCGATACAGCCGCCAATCATGGCAGCTCTTGCACCATAGATACCTGCATCAGGACCTTGTGCTCGTCGAAGACCAAACTCCATAATCCCATCTCCCCGTGCCGCAAAACATACTCTCGAAGTTTTCGTTGCAATAAGGCTTTGGTGATTGATGATGGTAAGAATTGCAGTTTCTACTAATTGAGCCTCCATAATAGGAGCGATTACCTTTACAATAGGTTCCCGCGGAAAGATTACAGTTCCCTCTGGAATGCTATAGATATTGCCGCTAAAGCGAAAATCACTTAAATAACTTAAAAAGTCTTCGCCAAAGATTGAGAGACTGCGCAAGTAGGTAATATCTTCCTCATCAAAATGAAGGTGTTTAATATATTCAATGACTTGTTCTAAGCCGGCACAAATGGCATATCCACTGTCGTGGGGATTTGTGCGGTAAAACATATCAAATATTACCATATCGTTTTGGTTTTTATTTCTATAATAACCTTGCATCATAGTAAGTTCGTATAAGTCTGTAAGTAGCGTTAAATTTTGACGGTCCATTTCTTATTCCTCCAATAGAATGAGTGATTTCTTATTCCTTATCATACTCTGAATTTAATTAGAATGCAAGTATAGGAGAATCGTGTAATGTTTGTGAAAACTATGGAATTATTGTATGTTTTATGGTAGTATGAATTGTGGTAAACAAAGGGAAAGAAGGAAAGCGCAATGCCTGTAATGGATGAATTTCGCGATGAAGTAGAGAAAATAAAGCATGCTCCTTTTAAGAAGAGGGCAGAATATTTTATGGATTATTATAAATGGCATGTGATAGGAAGCGTTTTTTTTGGAGTGCTTATTATCAGCTTTCTGTATGATGTAATAACGGCTAAGGAAGAAGCTTTTTATGCACTTTTATTAAATTCATGGCAACTAGATACGGTTACAGAAGAGGCGACGGATGAATTTCAAGAATCAATTGCAACTACACTAGAAATTGATTTAGAGAAAGAAAGCATTACCCTTGATTCTAGTATGTATATGGATTATGAGAATCAAGATTCATATTTTTCTACCTACATTCAAAAACTTGTAACTTATATTTCTGCACAAACTTTAGATGTCATTGTAACGGATGAGACTACATTTGGCTACTTGGTAGAATCAGAGTATTTTGTAGATTTATATGAATATTTAAGTGAAGAGGAAATTGCGTTGTATGAAGAACGCTTCTATTATATAGATCGGGCTTATTATATAGAGCAGAGTGAAGTGCAACAAGATGTGAATTCGATTTATGTGTTTCCAGAATATGACCCTACCATGAAGGACTATATGGAAGATCCAATGGCAGTGGGGATTTATATGGGTGAGGATGCGCTTTTATTTGACTACTACACTTACGGAGATAATCAAGCAGTGATTGGTATCGTGTCAAACAGTAAGCGTTTCGAACAGAGTCTTCAGTTCCTAGAATTAGTCAACTAGTAAGAGGGGTGTGACTGTGCCACCGAATAGTCTGAGAAATGGATTGATTAAAATGGAAATAATTTTATTCTTAGTAGCTATATTTGCATCTACTATTGGAGCTATTAGCGGAATGGGTGGCGGAGTTATTATTAAGCCAGTAATGGATGCGGTAAGTGGACTTGGTGCAAGCACTATTAGCTTCATGTCTTGTTGTACGGTGCTTACCATGGCTCTAGTTACTTACTTAAGGAGCATTCAATCTGATATTGATTTAAATTATCGAACGGTTATACCTCTTGCTATTGGCGGTGCAATAGGAGGAATCGCTGGGAAAAGTATGTTTGCTGTTGTGGAAAATTCAGGGAATGCGGCACTAATACAGGCTGCAATGTTGCTCGCGGTGAATATAGGTGTATTATTGTATGTACTTAACAAATCCCGTATTAAGAGAAAAGAATTAAAGGCAATGATACCATCTTTTATGATTGGTCTGGTATTGGGAGGGGCATCCTCCTTTCTAGGAATTGGAGGGGGACCAATTAATATTGCGGTTATTTCCTACTTTTACTCCATGCCACCAAAAGAAACGGCAAAGCATTCTCTTTTCATTATCTTATTCTCCCAGTTAACTTCATTGGGTGCTACTGTATTTAGTGGGTTGCCAGAATTTAATCCAGTGGCTTTAGGTCTTATGTGCGTGGGAGGGGTTTTGGGTGCTGTGATTGGTAAGCAGTGTTCTAAGATGTTAAGCGAAAGAAGCGTAGAACGGCTATTCACCATTGTATTAATAGGTCTTATAGCTTTAGGATGTTACAATGTATATACATTTAGTGGATGTAGTTATTTCGAGTCTGTTTGGGTATAGTAATCAAGTAATAATAATTGTGTTACTTCCCCATAGCTAGCAACACCGTTTTCTTGACCGTTAGATCTTAGGTAATTATCGTTTACAGAAGTGGCAGTTTCAGAAATGGCTTTATCATCAAATTGAGACCAATAAGAAGCACTATCAGACCGGTCGGCTAGTTGTAGTTGGCTTAAGTCAGCGTAAGCTTCTAGAAAAGCATTGTAATCAACGCTATAGAGAGAGTTGAGGGCATAATTGGCTGCACTCATATAGGCACTATATTGAATGAACGGATTGGGGCTATCTTTGCCAGCTAAAAAGGCAATAAAGTTAGCCTCATTTTCTTGCATAAAACCACGTTGGTGGGCTTGTTCATGAAGCATGGTAAAGGGAATTTGATAAGAAGGGATTGCCACATTTACATTAGCCTCCATGGTAAATGGAAAGAAAAATCCTGTAATCTTCGTATGGGACATCAGACTCGATAGAAGGATTGGTTTTGGTTCGCTGAAATGTCCGTCTAAAATAGGGTAAATGGTAGTTAGTAAGTCAAAGGATTCAGCTGCACTTGTAGAAAGGTCATAGGAAGATTGATTGAAATCTTCTTCCGTTAAAGATTCTCTTAATTCCCCTGCAATTAGAATATAGTCACTACACATAGCGACAAGCTCCTCAGTAGTATAGTCACGGGATTCTCCCTCGTAATAAGTGGTGAAGTCTAGTCTGTGATAGTTGAGACCACACGATAGTACAAATACAAAATATAAAATGGATGATACAACACAAAGGTGGGTTAAGTAGCGTAGTAGTGGATAAATGGTACGTGATACAACGGCACGAATCATACTAATGAATAAAGTAATAATGATGGTGAATACTCCGCCCACTAATAAAAATTCTGCAACTGAAAATGGAACAATAGAGAAAACCATGCTGATTAATTGAGCATAATGAGTATAAAAACCAGTAGAAAAATAAATCTCAGTCCAAGATGGGTTTTGAGATGCTCCATAGGTGAGCAATTGACCAAGCGGTACTAAGGTAAGAAACCAAAGCTTTCTATATGGAGTGTGAGTGTGAGTCGTATGCTTCATGGCAAACTATACGAAATCCGCAATCATAACAGTGCGGTATTCGGGGTCATTTGCAAGACTAATTCTTGTACCAGATAAAAGAGTGACTTCTGGACGCATGGAATTACCATGGTTATCACTAATTACGCCGAGCTGTCCGTTGGATAGCTTAACCGTAAATCCAACTGGATAAATTGGTACTTTCTGTACAAAGTTCTGAACTAATTCACGGTCAAATAAAACACCAGCATTAGCCATAAGGTATTCAATGGCTTGGGCAGGAGATTGAGCCTCTCTATATGGCTTCATAGAAGTAAGGGAGTCATAGGTATCTGCAATACGAATAATTCTTGCGTAGAGTCCAATGTGATCGGCTTCTTCCTTATAATAACCACTTCCATCAAGGTTCTCGTGATGGAAGAGAATAGCATTTCTGCTAACACTAGAAACGTATGCGTTGTCTTTCACTAGCTCATAACTAAACATGGGATGCTTCATCATCTCATCCATATCTTTGGTATCAAAGATTAATCGTGAATTCTTCACTGATTCGTTTAATTCTGTAATGCCAATGTCATGAAGTAGGCCTGCAACAGCTAGTTGTTCCACTTGTTCCTCTGTTAATTGGGCTGAAATCCCCATTACAGTTGCAAAGATACATACTGCAATACTGTGACGGATAATATAATTATCGTCACACTTAATATCTAATAAGTCAAGTTTAAGCGTATCTTTGTAGCGCAAGTCCTTTACAATTTGTCTGGATACACGTACAGCACCCTCAATATCCCAAGATTTTACCACATCAAAAGCTCGTGTACGTACTTCTTGGCTTATGCTATCGTCCACAACGATATTGGCAAAAGCAGGCATTTCAATGTAAATGCCTTGGTATCCCATGGATTTTAGACGCTTTAGAATAGATGCAGAAATCTTGGCACCAGAACCTAATAATACGCTTCCTGTATCACCAATAATGGGTCTAGATAAAACCATGCCTTCTTTTACGTTATTAATCTTCAAATAATTCATACAGTTGTCCTTTGCTGTGGCTCATATCAGTTAATAGAAATATTATACTACAAATGCAATTGCAATAAAAGGGGAATGTTTTATGTGACAAATAATATGTAAACTAATCTTGATATAATATACAATTGCATTTAATGTAAAAGTTACGAAATAGTCTGATTTTACACATTAATAATGTATCACAAATGCCGAAATATTGGTATATATAAGAGAATGGTGATGAAAATACAAGAAAAACATAGTATAAAGTATTATTTGTATAGAATCATTGTAAAAAATGAGGATTATGTATATAAAATCTTGCAATTATAGGAAAGATTTGGTATAATAATAGAGGTTCAATCGGGGGGATGTTAAATGTTGTCGTATACAATGTTTAGAATCTAGAGGAGCATCCAGGGGAGAATCTTGAAAGAGCAAATAATTATGCTAGATGGTTAGTGGTCATATCTATTGCTTCTATGATACATATTTCATTTATATTCATTAGCTAAGCACGTATCTGTGCATCGTCCATGTTCTGCTAACCAATAATTATTTGAAAGTTTTTATTTAGCTAAATACCATTCATTTCACGGCAGTAATCAACAGTAAGTGCGAAACTTGAGTTTCGGTAAAATATAAATTAAGATATTGTAATTTGAACAATGCTACAATCTATGGATGTTAGCAAGACAACAAATGCACTCGTTAAAACCCCACCACTAATAATGATTAAGAATTCTTGTAATTTAGCAGCAACGCAAAATGTGTATAATGAAAATTGCAACGTAGTTAAGATTATTAACAAATGACAGATGAAATGGGTGCAGACGATGGTATTCATGATTACTATACAGATATAGAATAATAACAGCCAGTCATATCTAACTAAAGGACGCTTTCGCTCCGTGGAAATCGGAAGATTGTCTGGACGACAACATCCAACATTAAAATAAAGTATCCGACAAAAAGAATGTATTTTTATCAAAAGTAAGAATACCTTCTTTTTTCATATTCGCTAATTCTCGCTCTAATGCACTGCGGTTTACACACAAGTAATCAGCAAGTTCAGAGTGGTTAAAAGGAATTTGGAATTGTGCATTAAATTTGGTCATAGAGTTAGAATAAGCTTGTAGGGATATAAGAGATCCATTTCCTTCTAATAAGAAAAGAAAGGTAAGAATTTTCTCGCGAATTGTTTTCTTGGATAATATCTTTAATTTGCAGATTAAGTTACGATTATTCTTGGCAATTAATAACATTACATTATGGAGAAATTGCTGGCATGCTGGCAATGTATGTACAATATCTGAAAGCATAGTAAGTGGAAATAGATAGAGGTTACAATCCATAGCTGCTTTATAATTTACCAGAGAAATATGATTAGACTCACCAATGTAAGAACTGCCAAAGAGACTCATTGCTTCAATAGAAGAGAGAAACGAGTAGTTGCCATTTTCACCTAACTCTTCTAGTAAGATACGACCAGTACATAAAATACCAAGACAGAGAATCTCATCACCAGCTATATATAAGTAAGAATGTTTCGGTAAAAACTTTGTTGTAAATTGAAATTCTTCCATAATCATAGGAATGTCGTCAATAGAGCAATTATGGAAGACAGGATGTTGTTGTAATAATTCATAAGAATTCATGTAAAATACCTCAAGTATAATGAAAATTTAACAAAAATGCCACTTTCTTTAGTTTAATCAATATATGTTGCAATTGCAACACTTATTTTAAATAAGAAGAGTAAAATGGGAAATTGGAAATGAAAAGAGGAGAGAAAAAAATGGAAGCGTATAGTGTATTTAAAGATTTAGCGATTATTATTATTGTAGCAAAGTTTTTCGGACTAGTAGCAAGGAAGTTAAAAGCACCACAAGTAGTAGGAGAAATACTAGCAGGTCTTATTATTGGACCATGCTTTCTAGGCTGGGTAGGACAGACTGATTTCTTATTGCAAATGGCAGAAGTTGGCGTTGTCCTATTAATGTTTTCAGCTGGTTTAGAAACGAACTTAAAGGAATTATTAAAGACGGGACCAGTCGCATTTCTCATTGCGTGTGCAGGTGTATTTATCCCTCTTATTGGCGGAACACTTCTCTATATGGGATTCTACGGTTCTAGCCCTGTAGGAAGTGATGGATTCTATACGGCTGTTTTTATGGGAGTCATCTTAACGGCTACATCTGTTAGTATTACGGTACAGGTACTGAAGGAAATGGGTAAAATAAAGGGAAAAGTTGGAACCACCATTCTCAGTGCAGCAATTATAGATGATGTAATTGGTATTATTGTGCTAACCTTTGTAATCGGGTTCAAAGATCCAGCGATTAGTCCTATTTCAGTGGTGATTAATACAGCCTTGTTTTTCTTGTTTGCAGGCATCGTAGGTGTTATATCGTATAAAGTATTTAAAAGAGTAGACGCTCGGTATCCACACACGAGAAGAATTCCAATTGCAGGTCTTGCTTACTGCCTTGCTTTGTCATACATAGCAGAACATTACTTCGGTATTGCAGATATTACAGGAGCTTATCTTGCAGGTATTATTCTATGTAGTGTTAGTGATGCAGATTATATTGCAGAGAAAATGGATATTAATTCTTATATGCTATTTGGACCAATCTTCTTTGCAAGTATCGGATTAAAGACAACTATTGATGGAATCACACCAGAGATACTGCTATTTACAGCAGGATTCGTAGTAGTTGGTCTACTTACAAAAGTACTTGGTTGTGGATTAGTGGCTAGAATGTGCAAGTTTAATGGGAATGAATCTCTTAAAATTGGGGTAGGCATGATGAACCGTGGAGAAGTGGCACTTATTGTGGCACAAAAAGGCTTGGCCGTTGGTTTATTAGCACCTGTATATTTCACAAGTGTTATTATCTTAATTATTATTTCTTCTATATCAGCTCCAATTGCATTGAAGCTATTGTATGCAAAAGACCGGGGAGAGGTTGAATAATCTGTCTATACTTGAAAAAGTTTGTTTACAACGTGCGTTTTTGTATGCTAGACTACAAACATAGTAAAGTATTACAAAGGAGAAATTGCTATGTTTCAGCTAAACCGTTCTAAACAAGCTACACAGTCACATGAGAGTGACATCCATGAGATTTTCTATGAAAATGAAATGCAAGCGAACCAGTACACTATTTTCTGTTTGTTGATTTGTACAGGAATTGTGGCACTTACTTGGCTTTTAAATTCTCTAGAATTTTTTATTGTAGATAAGGAATTAATGAATGTTGCAATGCCTATGGGAATGGTACTTTTATTATTTCCTTGTATTCTTCATAAAGTAATTCCTACCCACAGTACAAAGTGGAAGTATGTTATGATGCTTTCTTTCTTAAGTGGAATATCGGTTATGTCGGCTTCTTTAACCTTGCAATTAATTCTTGCATGGGCCTGTCCGTTAATTCTCGCTTGTCATTATTATTCACCCAAATTTGCAAAATTCACCTTATTCACATCCCTACTCTTTATGTTATTATCCTTCTTTGTTGGTATTTTCTTTGGTGTATGGGATGCAAATATTATGCATTCTAGTATAGCATTGTCTACCTACACAGAACGAATTGCTCATATGGAATTACAGATTTTAATTGGTGACAATGTCATGGCAAGAGCTTTTAACTTCTACTACTTACCAAGAGCCATGATTTTACTAGTAATTTACGCAGTTTGTAGTACGTTATCTTCTAGAACACACAGGTTAATTACCAAGCATAGTTCCTTAGTAAAGGAAAAGGAACGAATTGGTGCTGAATTATCTGTTGCAACGAATATTCAGACAAGTATGTTGCCATCTACTTTTCCTGCTTTTCCTACGCGTGAAGAATTTGATATTCATGCATCTATGACACCTGCCAAAGAAGTGGGAGGAGATTTTTACGACTTTTTCTTCACTGACCAGGATCACTTGATAATTGTTATGGCTGATGTCTCAGGAAAAGGAGTACCGGCAGCTTTATTTATGATGATATCTAAGATTCTTTTAAAAAATGCATCCCATTCTAATCTGTCTCCTAAGGAAATCTTAGAATTAGTTAACAATCAATTATGTGAGGATAACCATGCAGAAATGTTTGTAACCGTGTGGCTTGGAATCTATGAAATATCAACAGGGAATTTATGTGCAGTCAATGCAGGGCATGAGTATCCTGCCATTCTGCGTAAGGATGGATTATTTGAATTGTATAAAGATCAACATGGATTTGTGTTAGCTGGTATGGAAAATATGCGTTATAAAGAGTATACATTGCAATTAAACAAGGGGGATAAACTCTTTGTCTATACAGATGGAGTGTCAGAAGCTACCAATAGTTACGATGAATTATATGGAACAGATCGTATGATTCAAGCACTTAATCAGCACAAAGACTGTAATATGGAACATATATTATCTTGTGTAAAAAATGACATAGATACATTTGTAGGTGCTGCTCCACAATTTGATGATATTACCATGCTAGGATTTGAAGTACGTTTATAGACATTAAAAAGACCTCTCATCTAATTTAAGAGGTCTTCTACGTGCGCGACCAGGGGTTCGAACCCTGGACACCCTGATTAAGAGTCAGGTGCTCTGCCAGCTGAGCTAGTCGCGCAAATTATTGGAACGCAAGAGTAATTATATTATATCTAAGAGGTATTTGCAAGTATTTTTTCAAAATAGTATATAAGGTATATAATTGATATAAGAAATACACGGCAAGAATCAATCTGCTAGAGCGGTCATTCATAAGCAAGAAAATTAGTTGACTTTTGTGCAGTCCATACGTATAATTAATACGATTTGCTAAATAAAAGTGACCGTTTATTATAGTAGCACATAACAAAAGAATAACAGAATACAGTTAGAGAAAGGTGTGGTAAGTACTAGTGGAAGAAAAACAATCAATAAGTTTACGAGGTAAAACTCTTAATCTTGTGGAAAATATGGTATTTCAAAATGCAGTTATTATTGTCATTATTATTAATTCCATTATTATCGGTTTGGAAACTTCTGATGAAATCTATGGAGCCATTGGTGGACTTTTATCCATAGTAGATAATATATGTCTTGCGATTTTCGTAATTGAACTACTATTAAAAATATTTGCATATGGATTTTCCTTTTTTAAAAATGGAATGAACTTGTTTGATTTCTTCATTGTGGTCACTTCACTGCTATCAAGTTTATCATTCTTATCGGTATTCCGTGTTATGCGTATTTTTCGGGTATTACGCTCGTTACGTTCCCTGCGCTCCTTGCGTTCCTTACGTATGGTGTCAGGATTAGAACGATTGCGTACCATAGTAGTTGCTCTAGAGAAGTCTATTTCTAGTATTTTATGGACAGCACTTTTACTTAGTATTGTATATTACATATTTGCTATCATGGGTGTATCTTTCTTCGGAGATGCATTCCCAGAGTGGTTTGGAACATTAGGTGCTAGTATGTATACCTTATTCCAAGTTATGACTTTAGAAAGTTGGTCTATGGGAATTTCAAGGCCGGTTATGGAGGTTTATAATTGGGCGTGGATTTACTTTATACTCTTTGTATTAGTTAGTGCTTTTGTTATGATGAATGTTGTGGTAGGAATTGTGGTAAATACCATTAGCGAAGCAACAGATGATATGAAAAAGGATAAAGCCAAGGAGCACGAATCAACGCCAGGTACTGTGTTACAGTTAGAATTATTAGCATTGAAAGAGCAAATGTCCAAGGTGGAATTATTAGCAGAAGACTACGATAAAGTAGTAGCAATGAATGAGAAACTTAAGAAACAATTAGAGGAAAGAAAGGAGAACACATGAAACTCAACAATTTAGACCCTTCACAAAAGAAGAAAGTATGTGCGTTTGTCATATGCCTAACAGGAGTTTATCTCTTATTAACAATTATATTTGGTAGTATGCTCTACAATTCCAAAATATCATCAGCAGAAAGTCATGAAAATCGTATGGATCCAACTGTTTATGATGCAGAATACCCTGAGGGGGATTATGTGGAAGTTACAGTAGGTAGCTATATAGAGTCGATCCGAAATGTTAGTATGGCAGATTCCAGCTTTGAAGCTGTATTCTATATCTGGTTCGTATGGGAGGGAGAAGAAGAATTTAGCCCAGGAGATCACTTCCAAATTGTAAGTGGTGCCATTGAAGAGAAAGAGCTCGTTAGCGAACATTACGACGATGGACAAAATTATCAACGTTATAAAGTAACAGCAACTCTTGATAAGTATTATAATTTAGACCGTTTTTCCCTAGAAGATCACATGCTTAATATTTATATTGAAGATACAACTCGTGATGGATCCGCCCTACGTTTTGTAGCAGATACAGAAGAAACTACAATTAGTTCTCGTGTTAGCATTCCTGGATTTACAATCTATGAAGATATTGCAACTGTTGTAAAGCCTCATGTGTATCACTCTACTTACTCATCACCTAGTGCTGTAGATGGAGAAGACCGCGTGTTCTCTCAATATATTATGGGTATTTCCATTGCAAGAGAAAATGCTAGCTTTTATTTAAGAGTATTAATTCCATATGTGCTATCTGTATTACTTGCACTATTTGCTTTATTCTCACATAGAACAGATGCCGATTCCCTTGGACTTTCAGGATGTGCATTCTTTGGTGTTGTTGCCAATGCCTATGTGGTGTCTAGCTTAATACCAGCAAATGGTGGAGGCTTTGGGTTATTAGATATGATTAATATGATATCCCTTCTCTCTGTTTTAATTGTAGTAGCTGTTTCCCTCTTCTCATTAAATGCACGTCATACCCTTGAAGAATCAGGTGAGGAAGACAATGGATTCTTACGTGCCATTGACCTTGGAGCATTTATTAGTATCGGTGTTGGATTCCTTGTGTTTAACTTAGTGCTTCCATTCTGTGCGATGTTGTAGGATAGATACATAAGAAGAAATGGATATAATAGAAGTAGCACTCCTGTGGGGTGCTATTTTTATTTATTAGTAATTCCAAAGAATAGTAGTATTCTTATATTAGTTGCTGTATACTTAAATAGCTATATAAGGACAGATACATAGAACGGGAGGAACGGTATGGAACGGCGTAGATTAGAATCACTTGGTATTGATACATCATTAATGGGATACGGATGCATGAGATTTCCCTTGAATTTGGATGGAACAATTAATGAATCAGAAGCGGAACAATTGTTAGACCAAGCAATTGCAGGAGGGGTTACGTATATTGATACAGCATACCCTTATCATGAGCAAGCAAGCGAACCGTTTGTAGGGCGTGTTTTAAATAAATACCCTAGAGATTCCTATACACTAGCCACAAAAATGCCTTTGTGGGCAATTGAAACACTAGAAGATGCAAAGCGTATTTTTGCACATCAACTGGAACGATTAGATAAAGATTATGTGGATTTTTACTTATTCCATGCAGTGAATCGTGAGAGCTTTGAGAAGATAAAAACTTTAAATCTAGTAGCGTATATGGAAGAATTAAAAGAAACGGGTAAGATTCGCTATATTGGGTTTTCCTTCCATGATGATTATGAAGTATATGAGGAATTAATTCATTATTATAAATGGGATTTTTGTCAGATTCAATTAAATTATATGGACACACAGATGCAGGCAGGATTAAAAGGATATGAACTTGCTACTTCTCTTAACATTCCAGTAGTGATTATGGAGCCTGTGAAAGGTGGTTCCCTAGCCAACTTTTCAGATGAAATTAATGAAATGTTTCAACAGGTGTGCCCTAATATGTCCATTGCTTCTTGGGCCATTCGCTATGTAGCAGGTTTGCCTAATGTAAAAGTCATTCTAAGTGGTATGTCCACAAAAGAGCAAGTGGCAGATAACCTAGCTACATGTTCCCCTTTTGTTCCATTATCGGAACAAGAAACAGATGTAATTGGGAAGGTAGTGAAAACACTTAGCGCCAGAATTCAAAATGGTTGCACTGGATGTAGTTATTGTATGCCATGTCCAGTAGGAGTTAATATTCCTAAGAACTTTGAATTGTGGAATACGTATCATATCTACAAAAGCTTTTCCCCAATCGACTATGACTGGAACAATAATCTGGACGATTCCTCAAAGGCAAAAAGTTGCGTAGAATGTGGAAAATGTGAAACAGTATGTCCACAGCAAATACCAATTCGTGAAGACCTCAAAAAGTTGCAAATAGAACTAGAAGAGGCAAATAAAAAGAAAATGAGATGAAATAAATAATGAAAAATAACACACTTAAAATTACATATGCAGGCGTATTAATCGCAATTAGTATCTTATTACCTATGGTATTTCATACTATGGGAGGGAGTAGCTCAGGAAGTGTATTCCTTCCCATGCACATACCAGTTTTATTAGGAGGATTTATCTTAGGACCAATTTACGGACTAGTGATTGGAATTCTTGCACCTCTTATTAATGCACTTACTACAGGAATGCCAAGTATGGTGCGATTACCATTTATGATCATTGAACTTGGTATCTATGGTCTGTGTACAGGACTTCTCTACCACAAGGTAGGACTTAAGAAGAAGAAATACGGCGTGTATGTTACCCTTATTAGTGCCATGATTCTTGGAAGAATTGTCTATGCAATGATGCTTTATCTATTAATTGATTTGTTAGGAGTACCACTTAATAATACCGTTACTATTCTTGCTGCTTCTATTACTGGAATCTACGGAATTATCATACAGATTGTATTAATCCCACTAGTATTATACTTATTGAAAAAGGGAGGATTATTAGATGGATTATCAAAAGGAAGCCATTAGAATACGCCAGGAACAAAACGCTACCTGTGTGGCTCTAAGTGCCACTAGAACGTATGAATCAACCCTAAAAGGAGTTGCACCTATCCTGATTCCTTTAGAAGAAGACAATGAATTCTTCAAAGGGTGCAGTGTATCAGATCGAGTGATTGGAAAGGCGGCAGCCTTACTATTCATAAAGGCACAGATCAAAGAACTCCACGCAGAACTAATTAGCGACCACGCAGTCGCACTACTAGAATCTTATGAGATACCGTATTCTTACGATAAAAAAGTACCATACATTATCAATCGTGATGGCACAGGTATGTGTCCCATGGAGGAATGTGTGTTAGAATTAAACGATTTAGAAGAAGGGTATGTTGCCGTTACACAACGAATAAAGGAGCTACGAAAGTAGCTCCTTTTACTTTACTATTTCATATTATACTTGCTCTACATCACTAAAGGACCAGGTATTAATGTTAAGTGCGACTACTCCTGAACCACAGTATTCACAGAATTTTTGCCCTAGGTTTGTAATAGCAGCTCCACAATTAGGGCAGTTAAGACCTAACCCATCTTCTAAAGCTTCTTCTGCAATGGAACGATCCTGAATATAAATCATATGAATGTTATATTTTGTCTGTTCCATAGCTGTTTTGCTACCTGTTATGACTTGATGCATAGAATCTTCTACGTAGTGCTTGGAAGCAATCGCTGCTTGGAAAATCACACGACAAGTTCCCTTTTCTTTGGAATAACGACTGAGTTGGCAGTCGTGAATCTTAACGGAATGAAAATATTCCTTGTGGTTATTATTAGATAATACTTGTAGGTATAATTCTAATTGATGCTTCAAATCACTATTCACATATTCTGGCAATTGATTAGAACGATTATGAATGGATAGCAGGTAAGAAGTTAATACTCGCTCTGCTCGTTCTCGCATTTCATCGTAGTGAAAGTCAGGAAAATCTCTCATAATAGTAGGTAAATAAAGATTCGCAGCACCTGCTACAGTTTTTGGCGTAGTTTCATACTCTTTTTGCACATTTTGCAAGCCTTTTGCTACAGACTTAGTGCCAAATAACATGCTAGAAGCACGTTCTACCTTTTTCTTAACATAGACAATAATCCCAATTAATAGTAATAGGAATACAATTCCTAAAATGAATAGAACAATTAAAGTTCTTGAAATTACCATAATGCACTAATACCTCCGCCTGAAATACAATGTTACTATTTATTTTCTGCTAGTTCATAAATGCAAAGTATAGCATAACAACCAATAGGATACCAGCAACTGTTAAGATTACCTTTGGAGCAGAAATTGGCGTTTTACCCGCTACTTTACCAGTTTGGCCATTTACCATAAAGTGATATACCTGCCCTTTATACTGGAAAGAAGAAGTCCAGATTGGTAGGAGTAAGTATTTGTATGTAAGATTGGTATAATCGGTTCTAGTAGTAAGGTTCGCTACTTGGTCTGCTCGGTGTTTACTACGAATCTTAGAAGTAATGGCACTTCTTAACTTCTCCGTAATGGACTTCTTAGCAAGTTCCCAACCATCCTTAAGACCAATAGAATAACGTTGTGCCACGAATCCTGCAATATACTCAGGTTTATAAGGCTTATTAGCCGCTGTATTAAATGGTGCTAATTGTTTCAGCATATTGGTATCATAATTAGTAGCTGCTAAGATTAATTCGTCATCAAATGCTTGGCTATGATGACCTGAGGTAGAGTACCAGGATGTTTTAGTACGACGTTTATCACCAGATCCTACCGTTCTTGTAATTCCATAACGCGCGGAATAATGTGTGGAAGTAGTGGCGTCAAAAGTCCAATATGGTAAGTAAACACCGTGGAAAGACTCTGCTTTGGCACTTTGCTTGGCAAGTTTTGGGCAAAACCACTTCTTCTTAATCCATTTGGTGAAAAGGTCCGCTGATGACTGATCTGTAATCTGGAACGGAATAACGCCACCAGGTGCAAGTGTATTCTCTGTGTGTGCCTCTGTTACTTGATTCGAATCACAATAAGGACACGTAGCAGAGATTTGCATAGCATCGTAAATAGATTCGGCACCACATGACTTACAGATAATTGTTTTCGTTTCAGTACCCCAATTACAATTGTCTGCATTCTCGGAGAAGTCCAACATAATCTCTTCTGCAGACGAGATAGCTTCATTTTCTAATACAATTTCTTCTTCATAATCACAGAACGGACACTTAAGACCGCTAGTGGAAGCGTCATAATCCATGACGCCACCACAATTAGGGCATTTACGATCCGTTTCAGAAAGTGTTTGTGTTAAGTTACAATCCATTTCAGTTGACATTTAAAATACCTCATAATTTCTAATCGATTAAGATTGAATATCATTTTCATCAAATAAATCACCACATTCTGGGCAGAACTTAGGAGGGTTTGTTGGTTCATCTGGTTCCCAACCACATTTATCACACTTATATAGAAGTGCACCAGAAGGTTTCTTAGAACCACATTCCATACAGAATTTACCCTTATTCACCACTCCGCAGGTACAAGTCCAGCCTAATTCCTCTGGAGATTTGGAACCACATTCCATACAGAACTTACCAGTGTTGCCGCCTGTACCACAAGAGCAGGTCCAAGTAGTAGCACTTGGTGCAACCATAGCAGGTGCTGGGGTAGGTGCACTAGCACCAGTTTGAACAGGAGGAATGCCACCTGTGGCCCCTTGACCTGCCATACCATATAATTGAGTTGCATTCATACCACCTGCAGAATTGGCCATATTCATACCTGCAAATGCCATCATAGGACCTGTTGATTCATTGGAAGCAGCAGCAACCATTGCTTCTGATTGTGCCTTAGTAAGAGAAGCAGCAGCCATAGCAGGATTGGTAAGCATTGACATCTTCTGATATTCTTTGATTGTTTCTTGATCTTCTTCTGATAAAGTAGCTCCATTTACACCAACTGATACAATTGCAATACCACGTAACTCACTCCATTTCGTAGTAAGTACCTTGTTCATCTCATCTACAAGTTCCATTGTATGGGTAGTGATTTCACTATAGCGAATACCGAGAGCGGAAATACGACCAAAAGCAGGTTGTAATGCAGTTAAGAATTCTGTCTTAAGTTGACTTGCAATTTCATCTACACGGTATTGTTGGTTTACATTTCCACATACATTGGTATAGAATAAAATCGGGTCAATAATTTTAAAAGAATAAGAACCGTTACAACGAATTGCCATATCCATATCAAGACCAATACGTGCGTCTACTACACGGAATGGAATTGGATTCATAGTTCCAAACTTATTATCTAACATTTCCTTCGTATTAAAGTAATATACACGTTGGTCCTTAGCTGTGTCACCACCAAAAGTAAAGCGCTTTCCAATATTGGCAAAAGTCTTTCCAATATTTTCGCCTAAGTTCCCGTATAAAAGTGTTGGCTCTGTAGAGGCATCGTAAGTGAATTCCCCTGCATCTGCACATAGTTCCACTACCTTACCTTGTTCCACAATAATCATACATTGGCCTTCATTAACAGCGATTATAGACCCGTTTGATATAATGTTATCTTCTGCAGAAGTATTGCTACTACGCTTACCACTAATTCGTTTCTGTCCTTTGGTTACTAAAACATTATTTGGTAATGAATCAGCATAAAAATACTCTCTCCACTGGTCAGCTGTAATCCCACCAACAGCACCTGAAATAGCTTTGATTAATCCCATATGAGTTATCCTCCATTGTAAGTTAACAGTTACAATTATTATACATTCAACGTATGCAATTGTCTATTCATTTACGACAGAATCTATGGTTTAATTTCACATAAAGCTATTATTGGACAAAGTAAATCACATCTGTGAAAGATTCATAACAAGTATAGTTTTCACACTTGAATCAAGTATAGAAATAATGACGTTTCTTAGAATTTGGAGATATTATAGATAGGATTCTTATTTGCCAATTAATGACACATCTGTCATTAATTCCTCTGAAATAACACCTAGGAAGTAATCTAATTGTAGTAGTTCCTCAGAGGAAAAACGCTGTTGCATTCGCTTTACTACTTCCTTAGTATAATCATAAGTAATGCCATAGTAGTCTAAGAATTTATCCGTTACTTCTAAGTAATATTCTCGCTTATCGCGTTTGGATTGAATCTTATTTAGGTATCCTTTCTTAATAAGACTTTGCACTTTATACGCAGCATTAGGAGAAGACAAACCAATGAACGTAGCAAATTCTTGAATGGAAGGCTTCTTAAGAGCATAAATTACTTCCATGCAGAACATTTCTACTGTAGTGAGGTTTGCTTCCCGTGTCTCGAATCGCACAAAAATCTTCTTGTAAAAAGATAGTTTGAATTTCGTATATATATCAATAAAATTAGTATCTAGCATAGAATTATCCTCTCTAGGAAATGGCAAAAGTAAGTTCTGCTTGGACAGCAATTTCACCACCCACCGTTGCAGTAACAGAACCAACGCCAATTACACCACGTTGTTTCGTAATCATACATTCTAATTCCAATACATCACCTGGTACTACTTGGCGTCGGAACTTACAGTTGTTAATCCCTCTAAAAAGTGCTAATTTCCCCTTGTTCTCTGGTATAGATAGAATGCCAATAGCACCTACTTGCGCAAGAGCTTCTATAATAAGAACACCGGGCATAACAGGATGGTCTGGAAAGTGCCCAAGAAAATGCATTTCATTAGCAGTTACACATTTTATACCACGGGCATACTGACCTGGTTCGTAATCGGTAATCTTATCCACTAATAGAAATGGATAACGATGAGGAATAATTTCTTGAATCTGCTTAATCGATAGAGTATTCATAGGTACCTCCTATTCACATTTGCGAAAGATTAGCGTTGCATTGTGTCCACCAAATCCGAGAGAGTTGGATAGTGCATATGAAATCTCCCTTGAAACTCCCGTGTTTGGTACAATATTTAAGTCACAATCTGGATCTGGAATTTGGTAATTAATGGTAGCAGGAATATAAGAATCTTGCAATGCTTTTGTCATAATAATGGCTTCAATAGCACCGCTGGCACCTAATAAATGGCCTGTCATTGACTTCGTAGAACTAATCAAGAGTTCCTTTGCATGGTCGCCAAATGCTTCTTTTACCGCTAGTGTTTCACCTTTATCATTTAATGGAGTGGAAGTACCATGAGCATTAATATAACCAATATCAGTAGGTTGTATGCTAGCATCAGCTAGAGCATTCAACATACTTTTACAAGCGCCAGCTCCAGTTGGGTCTGGTGCTGTAATATGATGAGCATCACAACTAACGCCATAACCGACCACTTCTGCATAAATAGAAGCACCTCTAGCAATTGCTTGTTCGTATTCTTCTAGGAACAAGATTCCTGCACCTTCTCCCATTACAAAGCCATTGCGGTTGGCATCAAATGGAATAGAAGCACGGTTCTTATCTGTACTTTCTGATAAAGCATGTAATGCTGTAAAACCACCAATTCCAAATGGTGTAATACTGGCTTCACTACCGCCACATACCATCATCTGTGCATACCCATCACGAATATAACGGAATGCATCTCCAATGGCATTGGTTCCTCCTGCGCAAGCAGTTACTACACAGTTACAAATACCAGTAATGTTGTGTTGAATGGCAACGGTACCGGCTGCAATATTTCCAATTGCCATTGGAATAAAGAATGGAGATACTTTATCAAATCCACGCTTGCTTCCACGTTCATGTTCTTTGGCAATGGTATCTAGCCCACCAATTCCAGAAGAAATCATAACACCACATTGGTGGCGATTAGAATCATCTAAAGTAATGCCACTGTCGTTTACCGCTTCCTTAGCTGCTATGACTGCGAATTTTGTAAAAGTATCCATTTTGCGAAGTTCACTTTTATCAATATACTCTGTAAAGTCAAGATTCTTCACTTGAGCAGCAAGTTTCACACGTTGCTCACTTGTATCGTAAGAAGTAATCTCATCAATTCCACAAGTGCCTAATTGCACCTCTCTCCAAAAATCTTCCACTGTATTTCCCAGTGGTGTAACAGCTCCCATTCCCGTAATGACTACACGTCTTTTCATCACACTAATACCCATCCCTTTCTCCCTAATAGCCCCTTTTTATCATGAAGCACAAAGTATTCTACAATGGCTTACAGACTCATTCCGCCATCTACTGCAATTACTTGCCCCGTAATATAACTAGCATTTTCACTTGTTAAGAATGACACTGTTTTCGCAATATCTTCTGGTGTTCCAAGACGTCCAAGTGAAATATGAGTAGCAATGGCTTCCTTATGCTCCTCTAATAAACCGCTTGTCATATCAGTTTCAATATACCCCGGTGCTACTGCATTGACGGTAATTCCTCTTGAACCAACTTCCTTTGCTAAGGATTTCGTCATTCCAATTACACCTGCTTTACTAGCTGCATAATTCATCTGACCAGCATTTCCTGCAATTCCTACCACACTACTCATATTGACAATGCGGCCATATCGTTGCTTCATCATAGTACGAATCACATGCTTCATACATAAGTACGAACCTTTTAGATTCGTATCTACAACTGCATCAAAATCAGCTTCGCTCATACGCATTAGTAGATTGTCCTTGGTAATACCAGCGTTGTTTACAAGTACATGGATTCCACCAAATGTTTCTACGATATTTGCTACCATTTTCGAAACTGCTTCATCACTAGATACATCTCCTTGTACTAATAATACTTGCACACCATAAGCTTCGCAGGCAGCCTTTGTTTCTTGCGCCTTTGCTTCATTTCCTGCATAATTAAGTGCAATATCATAACCATTCTTAGCATGGTCCATGCAAATGGCACTACCAATTCCGCGGGAACCTCCTGTAATAAATGCGACTTTATTTGTTGTGGACATAATCATTCTCCTTTCAATTGAGCAATGGTATTGTGTAGAGAAGTCATATTCTCTACTTGATAGATGGTAACAGAGGCATCAATTTTCTTAACAAAGGAAGACAATACCTTCCCTGGTCCTATTTCAATAAAGGTAGTAACTCCTTGTTCTAATAAATAATGAATAGAATCTTCCAAGTAGACACTACTTTGAACTTGGCGTACAAGCAAATCACTTATGGATTCATGCTCTTGTAAAGGCTTTGCTGTAGTATTAAAGACAACTGGAATCTTAGGAGTTGAGAAGGTTTCTTCTTGAAAACGCTCCTCCAATGCATTACCAGCCTCTTTCATAAGAGAAGTATGGAATGCTCCACTTACACGTAGTGGAAGAATTCTTCTTGCACCTGCTTCCTTAGCAAGAGTACTTGCTAGAGAAAGTGCAGCTTCTTCTCCTGATAGAATTAATTGTCCAGGACAATTGTAATTAGCAATGGATACCACCCCTTGCTCCTGCGCCTTTTGGCAAACTTCTTCTAAAGATTCGCGGTCAAGTCCTATTACTGCTGCCATTCCGCAAGATACCCCTTTACAAGCTGTAGCCATTACTTGGCCACGAAATGTAATAAGTGACATAGTTTGCTTGGCTTCTAAGACACCTGCTGCATAAAGTGCAGAATATTCGCCTAGGCTTAACCCCAGTGTGTAATCTGGGTCTATTCCATAAGAATGTAATGTATCAGTTAATGCCATAGCAAATGCAACCATACATGGTTGTGTGTGCTCTGTTCGTGATAATGTTTCTAGATCCTTATGATAGGATAACTCCCGAATGGTTCCGTCTACATCAAGTTGATCTAACGTACGCTTATAGACTGATTCTTGTTCATATAAATCTTGCCCCATACCAACGAATTGGCTTCCTTGACCAGCGTAAATAAATGCAATACTCATCTGTTAATTCCTCCATGGTTGTGTTAATTCTTCCATTAATGCTTCCACTGTAGTAAGTGTGGTAATGGTATCTAAATCATCATCGCAGAAGAAGAGGCCTTCCTCATAATTGCCTTGATGAGCTTGAATGAGAGCGTTTGTAATACAATACGGTGTAATAGAGGGTGTACAAGTATGAATGCAGTTGACACAGTAGGTAGGTGCAATGCGACCTTCATCGCTTAGTCGTCTAAGAAATGGAGTGTTTAGTGCACGAGCAGGCATTCCAACAGGACTTTTTACAATAATAGCATCTTCATTAGTTGCCTTTATGTATTGCTCTTTAAAACCAAGTGTGGCATCACATTCATGGGTTGCAATGAATCTTGTGGCAATCTGTACTCCATCTGCTCCAAGGGATAGCAGTGCTTCAATGCGAGAAACCGTATTTACCGAACCTGCTACAAAAATAGGAATGGAAATGTCATATTGTTCTTCATAAGGCTTAATGGCCATACGAACTTCTTCTAATAAAATTGGCAAGTCATTTGCTGTGGAATCGATTAAATCTTCTGCCTGAAATCCCAAATGTCCACCGGCCCTTGGCCCTTCTATTACAATAAAATCTGGAATCACTTTGTATTTACGATCCCAATAGCGACAGATTGTGGTAGCGGCTCTTCCACTGCTTACAATGGGAGCTAGTAACACATCACGTCCCCCTGTATAAGATGGAAGCTGTAGTGGTAGTCCTGCTCCTGAGATAATACAGTCAATACCAGAAGCAACTGCAGTTTTGACCATTTCTTCATATTGTACCGTAGCAACCATTGCATTAATCCCAATTAGTCCATTACCATTTGCAATACGCTTAGCGGTTGCAATCTCTTGTTGTAACCCACGCACATTGGCGACTAAGGGATTTTCGTGAAAATCAGGTTCAAGAAATCCAGTATTTGCAGTAGAGATAACACCAATACCACCACATTTTGCCACATTACCTGCTAAGTTCCCAAAAGATACACCAACCCCCATGCCACCTTGTATGAGAGGATAAGTTAGTGACTTACTCTTAATCTTCATAGTAGGACCTCATGTTAGAAAGAGATTCCTTACAACTTGATTCTAAATCTTCTAGTATATCAGCTAATGTGTGAATCTGTGTTAATTGACCTGCTACTTGGCCTGCCATAAAGGAACCGCCTTGTACGTCGCCCTCTACTACGGCTTTTCTTAGTGAACCAAGTGTTAATTTTTCAAGTTCCATTTTATCTTCTACTGTGTGCTCTAATTTCACATATTCCCTTGACATTGGATTCTTAAGAACACGTACTGGAACTCCTACACTACGACCTGTCACTATGGTACTTGTATCTTTTGCCTTTATGATTTCTAACTTATAATTATCATGAATGGGACATTCTTCTGAAACGAGTAAACACGTACCTACTTGAACACCACATGCTCCTAGAGTAAGTACTGCAGCCATTTGTGGACCTGAGGCAATTCCGCCTGCTGCAACAACTGGAATGGAAACGGCATTAATTACTTGGGGTAAAAGCGCCATAGTTGTTAGCTCTCCAACATGACCTCCACTTTCCGTACCTTCTGCAATCACCCCATCTGCACCTAACTTTTCCATACGTTTTGCTAAGGCTACACTTGCTACGACTGGAAAAACAAGAATACCTGCTTCTTTCCAAGAGGTCATATACTTGGAAGGATTCCCCGCGCCTGTGGTAATCACTGCAACTTGCTCTTCGATGGCAATTTGTGCAAGATCATCTGCACAAGGATTCATAAGCATAATGTTAACACCAAATGGCTTGTTCGTGTGTGCCTTTGCAGATTGAATCTGTTCTCTAAAATGGGGACCATCCATACCGCCTGATGCAATAATACCAAGTCCACCTGCATTGGATACATTTGCAGCGAATTCTCCAGTGGAAATATTGGCCATTGCTCCTTGTATAATGGAATACTTTGTACCAAGTAACGTATTTAATCTCATATTAATCTCCATTCCTTTCTATGCATAAATCTGTGCTAATTACCATGTAATGAGGGAGGCACCCCAAGTTAGTCCAGCTCCAAAACCAATGAGAATCAACTTATCCCCATGTTTCAACAAGTCCTGTTCTGCCATTTCGTCTAGCACTAATGGAATACTTGCACCTGACGTATTTCCGTACTTTGTAAGATTAATGAAGAATTTATCAGGACTTATGCCAAGCTTTTCATAAGCTTGCTTAATAATTCGGTGATTTGCTTGATGGCAGACAAAGTGATCAATGTCCTCTAGAGACAATCCGCTTTTGGTAAGAACTCGCTCAATGCCAGTTAATACTGCATTTACTGCAAATCGATACACGGCTTGGCCATTCATGTGAATATAGGGGTCTTCTAATTGCTTTCTACATACAATAGAATCATCATCTCCAAATGTCTGGAATGCAAAGGCATCTTCTCCATGTTCCGCTAGTGTTAGAAGAACACCGCCTGCTCCATCTCCGAATAAAATGCAAGTATTGCGGTCTGTAAAATCCATATAAGTGGAAATCTTCTCACTTCCTAACAACATGATTTTTTTGCTGGAATCTTGTAAAAGGAGACCTTTTGCAAGGTGAAGTCCATATACAAATCCGCTACAAGCTGCATTTATATCAAAGGCGAGTACATCAGCTGGGAGAGATAAGTGTTTCTGTATCATACACGCCATAGAAGGTGTGTGGTAGTCGGGTGTAAAAGTTGCTACAATAATAGCACCGATTTCACTTGGATTTACATCAGCTAATAATTGTGTAGCCACATGCATTGCCATATCTAGATTGCTTTCATCCTTGGCAAAGTGTCGTGTAGCAATTCCTGTCCTTGATTGAATCCACTCATCACTTGTATCAATATATTCCTTTAAAGCATCATTGGTCACAATATGGGGTGGTACATAACGACTTGTGTTTATTATGGATAATCCTGCCATTCTTTCCTCAATTCTAAGCCCTGTGGCTCATCTGTTAATAGGTCGTAATAGTACCTAGCTTCCGAAATTTCTGATATCGTTGGTGAATTAATACAGAAGGCTCCAATGGCTGTAACAACATTAATTGTTGCTGTAGTATCGTATCTAACTGACCAACTACATAGTCTGGATGATCAATGACACTGCCTTCTCCCTCTGCAATAATGGTATCCACCACTCCTAGCTGCTCCAAATCATAAGAAGTTAGCTTCATAATCTTGGCGGCTTCTTCTTTACGAGAGGCATCCTTCCAGAGAATAGAGGCAAATCCTTCTGGGGATAAAATAGAATAAATAGCATGTTCTAGCATAATCATGTGGTCACTTACACCAAGTGCAAGAGCACCACCGCTACCACCTTCTCCAATAATAATAGAGATGACTGGAACGGTTAAGTCACTAAAGAGGGCAAGACACTGTGCAATAGCTTCCCCTTGCCCTTGCATTTCTGCTTCGATTCCTGGGTAAGCACCAGGTGTATCAATGAAGGTTATAATCGGTCGATTAAATTTCTCGGCCTGTTTAGCAAGGCGCATAACCTTGCGGTATCCAGAGGGAAGCGACATTCCAAAGTTATAAGTTAGATTGTCTTCTAGGGTTGCCCCCTTTCGATTGGCTAATACAGTAACTGGAATCTCATGAAATCTTCCAATTCCTCCAATCACACTGGCATCTTCCTTGCTAAGACGGTCTCCCTTAAGAGGGTAAAAGTCTGTTAATAAAGCATCTATATAATACATAGCGTTTGGACGCTGTGGGAGACGTGCTAGTGTTACACGTTCCATTGGTGTAAGCTGTTGATTCATAAGGCTCCCTTCTGGCATACCTGAGGCATTTCGATCATTGATGTAACAAAAGTAAATTCCACAATGCTTCTCGCAATTGTTCCCTTGGCACAATTCCATCTAAGAATCCATGCTCTTCTAAATATTCTGCTCGTTGAAATCCCTCTGGCAACTTTTGCTTAATGGTGTTCTCAATTACACGTGGTCCTGCAAATCCAATTAAAGCTTTAGGTTCTGCAAGAATAATATCGCCTAAACTAGCAAAGCTTGCTGTAACACCGCCGGTAGTGGGATTGGTCAGCACACTAATATATAGTAACTTCGCATTGTGATGTTGTTTAATGGCTGCGGATGTTTTGGCCATCTGCATCAGTGAGAGAATACCTTCTTGCATACGAGCACCACCACTGGCACTAAAGAGAATAAGCGGTATTTGCTTCGCAGTAGCTAATTCAATAATACGGGTAATACGTTCCCCGGTAACACTACCCATGCTACCCATGAGGAACCTTGTATCCATTACGCCAATGGCAACGGGAATGTGTTCAATGGAACCGGTACCGACTAAAACAGATTCCGAAATATCATGACGTTCTTGTAATTTACTGATTTTATTCTCGTAGGATGGAAAGTCTAATACGTTCTGCGTCGTTAATTCTTCGTAAAACTCTTCAAAAGAACCTTCATCTAAAATGGACTTAATGCGTTCCCTTGCTGGCATAGCATAATAATTATGGCAATGGTCACATATATAGTAAGATTGTTGAAAATGTGATTGACTACTTGTATGAGAACAATACTTGCACTGAAATCCTTCTCCACTTAATACAGGAACTGCAGGATATTTCTTTTGGCTATATTGCTTTAAGCGTTGTAATTCTTCAATCTTATTCTTAAAAGGATTCATAATTCTTCCTATCTGCGTATCATACGCCTATTCTTTGGGTTCGGTCATTCCCTCATGGGTGGCAAGAAATGACTCCATATGCTCCTCCATAAAGCCTGTGTGGTAATCACCTTTTATAAAATCTTTGTGATGTAAGATTAAATGAGAAAGTGCCACATTGGTTTCAATACCGTCAATGACCGTTTCTTCTAACGCACGCCGCATACGACGAATGGCTTCTCGCCTTGTACTTGCATGAACAATAATTTTCGCCATCATAGAGTCATAATAAGGACTGGTACGGTACCCTTGGTATAGTAGCGTATCTACTCGAACACCATTTCCACCTGGAAGATGTAGGAATTGAATCTCACCAGCATTTGGCTGAAAGTCATGCCAAGGGTCTTCTGCATTAATACGGCATTCAATAGAATGGCCTTGTAAAACAATATCTTCCTGCGTATATCCAAGTGGTGCACCAATGCTAATGCGTATCTGCTCCTTAATTAAATCAATGCCCGAACGCATTTCGGTAACGGGATGTTCTACTTGGATTCTTGTATTCATTTCAATAAAGTAATAATGTCCTTCGTGGTCTAGCACAAATTCTATAGTCCCAGCATTGCGATAATGAACGGCTTTGGCTGCCTTCACAGCATCACGTCCCATAGCAGTACGAAGTTCTTCAGTGATGCCTTTCGATGGCGATTCTTCAATTAACTTCTGATTCTTACGTTGAATGGAACAATCACGCTCGCCTAGATGTACTACATTACCATGATGATCGGCTAATATTTGAAATTCAATGTGTTTTGGATTGATAATGAGCTTTTCTAGGTACATTTCATCATTACCAAAGCAAGCTTTTGCTTCAGCTCTTGCCGTTTCATAGAGTGAATGGAAATCCCCTTCCTCATAGACGCGGCGCATTCCTCGACCGCCCCCGCCTGCGGATGCTTTGATTAATACTGGGAACCCGATTTCCTTAGCAATAGTAAGCCCATCTTCCCAAGAAGCAACTGGTCCGTCTGAACCTGGAACAACTGGAACTTCATTGGCGATCATTAAGGTTCGTGCCATTGCTTTATTACCCATTTGATCAATAATATCACCACTTGGGCCAATAAAAACAATGTTATGGGTTTCACAAAGCCTTGCGAATTCGCTATTCTCAGACAAGAAGCCAAAGCCAGTGTGAATGGCATCGCAACCAGTGTAAATGGCAGCAGTCATAATGGCTTGCATATTTAAGTAACTTTCATCTGCTCTAGGTCCACCAATGCAAATCGCTTCGTTGCAAAACTGAATATGTAAGGAGTCTTTATCTTCTGTAGAATAGATTCCAACTGTTTCAATTCCCATTTCTCGGCAGGTGCGCAAGATGCGTAATGCAATTTCTCCACGGTTGGCAATTAAGATCTTACGAAACATAGGCAGATTCCTCAATGGTAAATAAAGTGTCATCATAAGCTACAAGTGCTTCATTCTCCGCTAAAATTGAAGTAATCACACCAGATGTTGGTGCTGTAATTTCATTCATCATCTTCATAGCTTCAATTAACCCGATTACATCACCTTGTTCTACTTTACTACCAACCGATACAAAAGCAGGTGCTTCTGGCGACTTGGAAGCGTAGAAGATACCAACCATAGGTGCTTTTATAGGAGTTCCATTTGCTTCATTCTGCGTTATAGCTTTCACTTCCGTTGTAGGCGCAATATGTGTGGTAGGCGCTGCTACAGGAGTTACACTGCTTGAAACCACATGATCCTCTTTCTTAAGACATATATGCAATGCACCCTCTGTTACTTCTAAGTGAGTTAATTGATTCTTCGAAAATACCTCGACAATTCCCTCTAATTCCTTTAATTGCATAATCTCCTCCATTCCGAAGCGTAGCTGTTCAAGGATAAAAATATTTGTGACGCTTCGGCACAAATATTGGGATGAAAAATAAGATTTTCTAATTTATTCTGCACCCTTTCCTCCATTTGATTGACCGCATGCCACAAATTGAACACTTCCAATATTTTAGTTAAAATTATTTAAGTTTATCGTAGTGTAGCATGGAGATTTTAATATGTCAATGATTTTAGCTAAATATTTTGAAGTAAATTGGTTGATGTTGTATTCCACTACTACTGTTGTGGTTTCGTACAGTCGAGGGAAGAGCCGTTAAGGTTGAGGAAGTCGAAAATGTGCAAACTTTTTATGGAAACATTTATGAGAAATTAATTGAAATATATCTAAAAATATGGTAAAATATTGAGAAATATATCAAAAAGGAGTTGCAAAAAATGGTGAAACAATCCATAATCAGCACAGCACAGCACAGCACAGCACAGCACAGCACAGCACAGCAC